>DXDE01000185.1 GCA_019115615.1 Candidatus Agathobaculum merdavium
GGGCAAAGCGCCGTTGTATCCGCCGCTTCGATTTCACCGGACATGGTTACGCTGTTATATATATCTCGCACAGTCACAGCCGATGTCTGTACCTGCACCGGTGCCGAATTCCGCGTACTGTTGTGCCACCAGAGCATACCCATCAGCAGAACAGCCGTTATTGCCAATACCCAACGCGCTTGTTTCACCATATAAAAAAACCGACCTCCCGCCGCAAACTACACTTAGTCTGCGGCGAAAAGGTCGGTTTTAGCCATGCAAATACTGGTTTTCATCAAAGAACCGCGCGAATTGCGTCCCCGACAGTTTTCGCGCGGACAATATTCATTTTTTTCGTCAATTCCTCATCAACCTCCTGCATCGGCATCACGCAGGTATGGAATCCAAGCCGATAGGCTTCATTGATACGCTGCGCGGCATTGGAAACCGCGCGCAGCTCGCCTGTCAAGCCGACCTCGCCAAAGCTCATCACACCCTCGGGCAGCGGCTTATCCCGGAAACTGGAAGCAATCGCAAGCACCATCGGCAGATCGACCGCAGGCTCATCCAGCCGCATACCGCCAACCACATTAACATACGCGTCAGACGAAGACAGGAACAGTCCGCATCGTTTCTCCAAAATCGCAAGGAGAAGCACCATGCGGTTATAGTCCACACCCGCAGCTGTGCGGCGCGGCACGCCGAATTGAGTTTTTGCAACGAGTGCCTGCACTTCAGCCAGCAGCGGGCGGCTGCCCTCCATTACACAGGCAATGCAGTTGCCGGACGCCCCCTGCGGATGTCCGGCCAGCATGGCCGCCGAAGGATTCTGCACCTCCAGCAGACCATGATCGCTCATTTCGAACACACCAATCTCATTGGTTGAGCCATACCGGTTTTTCGCTGCGCGCAAGCAGCGGAACGGCCCGGTGGATTCGCCCTCAAAGTACAGCACGCAGTCAACCATATGCTCCAAAATCTTCGGACCTGCAAGCGTGCCCTCCTTGTTGACATGACCGACAATGAAGATGGTCACATTCCGGTTTTTCGCATATTGCATCAGGCTCATCGCACATTCCTTGATCTGGGTCGCGCCGCCGGGCGCCGCAGTCAGGTCATGCTTATATACTGTCTGGATAGAGTCAACGATCAAGATGTCCGGCGCAAGCAACTCGGTCTCTGCAAGAATCTGCTCCATATCTGTCTCCGCGAGGATATACAGATCGGGCGAGGATATCTGCAGACGCGCTGCGCGCAGTTTGATCTGCCGCAGCGATTCCTCGCCGGAAACATACAGCACACGTGCTGCCTTGCACATTTCCTGACACATCTGCAACAGCAGCGTCGACTTGCCGATACCCGGTTCGCCGCCAACCAAGACAAACGAACCATGTACCGCGCCGCCTCCCAGCACGCGATCCAACTCGCCCATTCCCGAATGGAACCGGCTCTCGTCCCCCAGTTCAATCTCCCGCAGCAGCGTTGGCCGCGACGTACCGCGCTGAAAGTCACTCGTACCACGCGCGGCGGATTCTGGCTTCACTTTATACTCGCTCATGGTATTCCATGCGCCACAGGACGGGCATTTGCCAAACCACTTTGGACTTTCGTACCCGCAATCGCTGCACAGGTACACTGTTTTCTGTTTCATATTTCCTCCGTCAGCCGCCGTCGTACTGCAAATAGCCAGCCACGATACATGCGGCAAGTTTCTTATGGTATTCTTCGTCCCCCAGCAGCGCTTCCTCAGCAGGATTAGACAGAAAGCCGCACTCGACGATCACCGCCGGGCAGGTCAGAACCTTCATCAGGTAAATGCTTTGCTCCGCCGGACGTGCCTGTCGATTATTGGATGGATCGCATCCCGCGATCAGCGCTGCCTGCAAAAGTTCGGCCAACGCACGGCTTCCTGCATGGTTAGAGGAATAGAACACCTGCGCGCCATGATACTGGGGATCGCTGAACTTATTCAGGTGAATACTGACAAACACCGGATTTTTTTCGTTCTGTACCAGCTGTTCCCGCGCCTTGATATCCGCAACCTTATTGTCGCGCACAGGCCGGGATGGGTCATAATCCAATGCTTGCTCATTGGTACGCGTCATCGTGGTTGACACGCCGAAAAATCCAGCCAACGATTGTACACGCTGCGCGATACTCAGATTAATATCCTGCTCCGTCGTACCGGTCGCACCAACCGCTCCGCCGTCAAATCCACCGTGTCCCGCATCGATCACCAGCGTGCGCGCCATACCGCCACGCGCCAATGTCTGCACGACCCGGCTGCCGCCAGTCCAAGTTACCAGACCAATCGCCAGCAGCAACGCAATGATCAACGTACCTTTTTCCCTTCGCCGTTTCACAGCGCACACCCCCGTTCAAAACAGGGTATGCTTGGGTTCTTGTCCATTATAATGTGTTTTGCGCTGGCAAGCAATCCTTTGATTGTCTCCGACTGAAAAATATGCTATAATATCTTTATCAGATTAGGAGGAATTGCGCCATGAAACAAAACCCCCGCCTGCTGGCTGTAATTGACTATCAAAACGATTTTGTCACGGGAGCGCTTGGCTTTGACCGTGCAGTCGAAATCGATGAGGGCATTGCCCATCTCGTGCAGACCTATCTGGCACAGGGCGATCATGTATTGTTTACTTATGATACACATGGCGATAATTACCTGCAAACACGTGAGGGGCGCGCTCTTCCCGTTCCGCATTGCAACCCAAAGGAAAGCGGTTGGCGGCTGTTCGGCAAAACGCAGGAGCAGTGCTGTGAAACCTGTGCTAACAGTCAAATCCATACCATCTGCAAAAGCACATTTGGTATGGCGCCGGAAGATGCGTGTGCACTTGGGCGAGAACTGCCTGATTTGAAAGAGATTCTGGTCGTTGGTGTCGTTACGAATATGTGTGTCATTTCTAACGCCATCCTACTACAGGCACAGTGGCCAGAAGCGCAAATCACGATTGATGCAGCATTATGCCGTGGATTTGACGAAGAACTGCATGCCAAAGCGCTCGACGTGATGGAAAGCCTTCAGATGAAAGTCATTAACCGATAAATTTCCTCTTCCCCATTTTAATCATAAGCAGCATAAGACCAGCGCTTTATCCATACAATGCAATATCGTCTAAAATGTTTTCACTTCAATATTGACAGTAGGAGCATATATTTGGTATAGTTATATAGCTATGGCAATCGTTGTGCCTGCAAATGGCTGTATGCTATTATGCAGTACATCGGCAAATGATTTTTTACATTGTCATTGCATATCCGGGTGTAGCGCAGCTGGTAGCGCGCCTGCTTTGGGAGCAGGATGCCGCAGGTTCGAATCCT
>DXDE01000186.1 GCA_019115615.1 Candidatus Agathobaculum merdavium
CAGCGCGAAAAGGACGAAGATATTCTGGAAGCAGGTCTGAGCGACGAAGCTGAGCAGGCACGTCAGGACGCGCGTGAGGATCTGGAAGAGGCACGCGAAGAACAGCGCGAAAAGGACGAAGATATTCTGGAAGCTGGCCTGAGCGACGAAGCTGAGCAGGCACGCCAGGAAACGCGTGAGGATTTGGAAGAGGCACGCGAGGAACAGCGCGAAAAGGACGAGGATGTTCTGGAAGCTGGTCTGAACGACGAAGCCGAGCAGGCACGTCAGCAGGAGCGTGAGCAGGTCGAGGAAGCGCGAGAAGAACAGCGCGAAAAGGACGAGGATGTTCTGGAAGCAGGTCTGAGCGATGAAGCCGAGCAGGCACGCCAGCAGGAGCGTGAAACGATCCGTCAGGAACGCGAGGAGCAGGAGGATCGTGACCGTCAGGCGCGGGAAGATGAGCGCAGCCAGTTGGAAAACCGTTGATTAGGCGAGTAGGGGACGGATGAGAGTCCGAAGGGAACCGATGAGGAGAGTTAAGCAGTGCTGACATTGAAAGAACCCATTAAGCTGCAAACCGCAGCGGGACAGATCGCGGTGCGGGATGACTTCGGCGACCGCATCCGGGATAATTACAGCCTGCTTTCTGTCCAGTTTACACCGAAAGAACTGCTGCTGTTGATGTCCACGCCGCCAGAGGAGCAGGAAGAACAGCCCGGCATGACAACGCTTGTCACACAGAACAAGGTGTCGATGTATCAGGGCGTTTCACTCGAGATAGTCAATCATATTGTCAACCGCATTCTGTTAACGCAGCATACACCATTTACCTATCAGGATACGGTATATATTTCAACCATGCTGCGTAAAGCGGGCGTGACGGATGTTTCTCTGTTTATGCGGCAGATACGGCAGCTGACACAGCAAAGCGAGCAGGTTAACCGCCTGACAGCGCTCTATCAGCTATATCAAAACCGTTTGCCCGCGGCTGCGCGGACGGATCGTCAAACCAGACAGGTCGCAGGACAAACAGCACAGACTGCTGATGCGGCGTCAGCACCGGAACGGTATTTCCTGCACAGCGAAATATTCCGTCGGCTGCAAACAGCCGCGATTTACCGCGAGGTCGGTGCATTGCTGACCAGTACAACCGCTCGCATTGACAGCGTCACCTCGCGGGAAATGCGTATTGCGGAGCATTTCCGGACAAGCAGTCAGCTGCGACTGGCGGAACTGCGGCAGAGGACGGTTGACCGAGACCGACCGATGACATTGCAGCATCTTTCCAACCACTATGAGCGCGGCGACTTGTTACCTGCGCCGGAAAATGAGGAGCAGGTATTCTCCCGTTTAGCTGAGGCTGTACTGTACAATACGGTAGAAAAGTCGCTGGCGATCGCGCTGCACCGCGGCATGGGCGGCAGTGCATTTACGCTTGATCTGCGGCAGGCGCTGCAGCAGTCCATCGACAATACGGTGTTTCGCTTTGAGAACTGGTATGCAGCGGCGCCTTCCCATGGCGGTATGACGCTGCGGCATGATGAGCGGCAGACAACCCAGCTTTTGCAGGAATCTAACCTGTTGGAGCAGATCATTCACCATGGTGGACATGGCGCGGTTGGCTCGACTTTGCCGGGTGGCGGCCGTGTGTCGCAGCTGCCGCAGCAGGCACTATCGCTGACACTGTTGCAGCAAGCGGGCGAGGAACAGATCGAGGAGATTACTGAGCAACAGTCCGAGCAGACGGAGCGGCGGCGTACGGTAGAGCAAAATAAAGCTTTGCTGCGCAACACCCGGGAAATGCTCGAACGGATGCAGCAAACGCGTTCGACCTATCAGACCGATCATACCGTGCAGCGGCAGACGGTCGAGCAGAGCGAGCGTGAAGTGCAGTCGGAACGGCAGGTCGAATTGACCCAGCGCCAGACAGAACAAACGGAGCTGACCACGCTGCGTGAGCAGCTTGATGAAATAGATCGCCTGAACCGGGAGCGCCTTGAGCGTGCGCAGCAGGTGCGCGCACAGGAGACTGTCCGTGAGCGCATCGAAGCGCCCCGGCCGGATGCAGAACGCGTGATAACCGACGCACTGCGTGCAATCGACCATCCCGAACAAGTGATACAAGAGATGCTGACACGGCCGGAGCCGGAAAAACCGCGTTTGCAGCTGTCCCCGGATGCGCGGGCGCTACTGAGTCAGGCAGACGAGCCGACCCGGCGCATGCTGGAAGCCGTTATGCAGTATGAGGCTAACCCGGAAGCGGGATTGCCGGTGCAGGTGCATACTTCCTCGCTTGCCGCGTTTAACGCTGCGGTTGCGCAGGAGGAACGGCCGGAACCTGCTGAATTGGTGCTGGCAGAGCAGCCGGACGCGGTAAGCAAGCAGATGCTGCACGAGGCTGCGCAGGAAGTGACACGCCATGCGGCGCCGCAGGCTACGCGGTATACCGCGCATCGCGCAGTTGAGCCGACACCGCTTCACTTTGTGCATAAAACCGAGCAGCGAAGCGTCGATGAAGAATTGATCGAAAAACTGGAGCAGCAGCGTCAAACCGTTCAGCAGACGGAACAGACAAAGGTCACGGAGCAGAGAGAACACATTGAGATGCAGCAGATCGAGCAGACACAGCGTCGCACGATCGAGCGCACGAGCGAAGATGTGACGGAGCTGATTAACCGTACGCTGGCGCGGCAGTTGGGGACAATTTCGGACAAGGTATATAGTCAGATGGAAAAGCGCCTGCGCATGGAACGTGCACGGCGTGGACGATAAGGAGAAAAACAGAGAGGGGGTAACGGCGTGGCAATCCAAAATGATTTGCTCAGCAGTCTGACAGGCAATACGGCAAAGGCTTGTCTGGTTGTGCATGATGTGCGTGCAAAAGCCAAGGCGCTTGAGTTGCAGCAGCAGAAATTAGGCGTGTTGGGTGTGCGCAATGCTTTACAAACCGAGCAGCTCAGCAGGGTTACAAGCACGCTGAACGCCCTTCAGAACGGTGCGGCTTCTGCGCAGCAGATGGCTGGGGCGGGGAATACGGACAAGACATTTTTTGTCCAGTTCAATCCATCTTCGCTGCAGATGTATTCTACTAATACACCTGACCCGCGGCGGGATGTGAGCGGCACAAACGACGATCAGAACACCGCCAACGATGTGGTCAGCGCTCCACGTGTTGAGCTGACCACTACGCTGATTTTTGACAAGATGAACATTTACGATGCGTTTATGTTCGATAAGTTCAATACAGGCGTTTCCGCCACAACCGTGACCAATATTGTGACGCTGGCCAAAGGCGCGACGTTTACCGTCCAACCTTACGTCGAGGGTCTGATCAGTGCTTTGCGTAACCCGTATACCCGGTCGATGACGTTCCAGTGGGCCGACTTTTCATTTACCGGCCGCTTGCATCAGCTGCAGGCGAACTATAAAATGTTTTCGGTTTCGGGCCGGCCGATCCGTGCGGAAGTCCAGCTTCGGCTGCGGCAGGATTTGGATACGCAGGATATGCAGCGGTGGAAATCGCAGTTTAACAGCATGCTGGCGCAAAAGAGTTCGATGGTCACAGCTGGACAGAAGGTAAGCAATCTTCTGAATCTGAGCTTGTAAGAAGGGAGGCAGCATTATGTCGGTGGCCAGCATGGCTAAGGATTTTGGAAACAGTATCATTGGAAATCCGAAAAAGGCTGTTTTGATTTTCGGAACCGGTGCCGGGGCATCGTCGACTGTTTCCACTGCCGCGTCGGGTGGGACGAGCCTGACGCGCATGACTTCCCAAATGCTCAACAGCGGCGGCCTGTCCAATACGAGTTTGATCAATACAGCGACAGCGAAGCATTTGGAAGTGCAATATAATCCAGCATCTATACAATTCATGGCCAGTGTGGAAGCGATACAGATGCGTAACATGCAGAATTCGCTTTCAGAAGGCGTTGTCAGCCAGAGCAGCTGTGCGCCATCCGTGATTATGTCGGTCGACCTGATTTTCAACGCGGTTAACCCTAAGGATTCCTTTATGGCGGACAAGCTCCGTGTTTCCGCCAATGATATTATCACGACAGCCGCTTGGTTAGCCAAATCCGGAAAGGGCGCTTATACCGTACAGCCGCAGAGCAACGGGCTAATAGCCTCCACGATTGACGAAACCGACCGGTTTGTTACCTTTCAGTGGGCAGATATGTCCTTTTCGGGCGAACTGACCGACGTCAGCGTGCAATATGGCATGTTTTCGGTTTCCGGCAAACCCGTCCATAGCGTTGTGACGCTGCGCATTGTGCAGCAGCTGAACAGTTCGGCAGAGGATACCAAATGGAATCTTACGAAATTCAATGAGTGCTTCAGCGGAAAACAGAATACCAGCATCGGTCAGAAGATGGGTAATTTGCTGAATATCACCGGCTTCTGATCGCGGGAGGCAAAAGCATGAGCTTATTATCCAGCGCAAAATCCGCGCTCAGCAGCGCGGCGAGCAGTGCAGCAGGCGACTTGGCGGGCAGCGTAACCGGTGCGGCCAGCAAGCTGACGTATTCACAACTGAAAACCACCTATATGGATTTTGAATCGCCGCAGGCCGCAATCTTTTTTGCGAATACAGCATTTAACAATACAGGCAATTTTATTATTGATGAAATCAACGTGGAAGTGACGAGCGATTTTGAAGCATCGGTCGCGACCTTCCGTATTTACAATATATACGATCAAAAAACCTCGTCTTTCTTGTATGCACAGATCAAGCAACAGGTTTGCATCGGCAATGTGGTTGATATCGTGCTGGGATATCTGGGTGTGGGTAAAACCGTGTTCCATGGCTTTATATCCGGCTTGGATTTCCATTTTGACGATATCGGCCTGCCGTATCTGGAAGTGACCTGCATGGATATCAAGGGCGTGATGATGGCCAGCAGCTATGCGCAGCAGATTTCCGCTGCATCATACAGCGCGGCGGTTGAGCAGATTTTTGCGCGCAGCGTTTATTCCAGCCTGATGCAGGGGATGAGCCTGCAGGTGACGGCAACACCGGACGCAAGCAGCGCAGGTGCTGCCGGCGGGCTGGCAGGTGCAGCAGGAGGACTGTCGGGTGCAGCTGGTGGATTGGCAAGCGGAGCCACCGGCGGTCTGACGAGCGATTTGGGCGGCGTGACCAACAGTCTGCCTAAGACGGGGAATCTGACTGGCGGACTGGGCGGATTAGGAGGCGCGCAGTCGGTTTCCGCTACGACCATTGAAATGGTTGCGGAAAGCGATTACGAGTTTGTCGTCAAGGCGGCAAAACGCTATAACTATGAATTTTTCGCAGACAAAACCACGCTGTATTTCCGCCCGGCAAAATCGGATACCGCTTCGCAGGCGGAGCTGGCAGCCGGAGCCGGGATTCTCGAGTTCAGCGTCGGATATAGCATCAGTGGCTTGGTTGGCGAGGTGGAAACACGCTCGGTCGACGCGGGCACGGGCAAGCTTGTTAAGTCCAACAAAAAGCTGCTGCAGGATGCCGCGATCGAAAGTAAGGCCCGTGCGCTGGTTGGCGGCGCGCAGAAGGTCTATATCGATTCTTCCATCCAGTCGCAGCAGGACGCGGACTCCCGTGCGGATTCGCTGTATGAGCAGATCAGCTACCGCCTCGGTTCCTTTGAGGCAACCTGCGTGGGGATTCCGGATCTGTCACCCGGCCGGTTTATTGACGTCAAAGGCATGGGGGCGCCCGCGGATAACAGCTTTTATATCACTACCGTGATTCATCAGTTCAGCAGCGCCGGCGGTTATCGTACCCGGCTCATTGGTAAGACCGCGAAGTTTGGTTCAGCGCTGGGCGGTGCGTCATCGCTGACGAGTGGGGCATCGTCACTGGCAGGCGGCGTATCGTCGCTCGCAAGCGGATTGGGAGGATTACTATGAGCCTTTATGATATCATTGGAGATATTTCACAGAAACAGGTGACAAAGACCGAGACCGGTGATGAACGCATTTTCGGCGTGATGATCGGCACGGTCACCCGGAATTACGACCAGAGTATGGGTGGGCGTGTTTGCGTTAGCATCCCGACGCGTGACCAGAATGCGGATGAGCTGCATTGGGCGCGGCTGGTTCAGCCGGCATCCGGCAAAGAGTGGGGCTATTATTTCTTGCCTGAGGTTGGCGATCAGGTGCTGCTGGCATTTGAAAACGGGAATATTGAAAAACCCTATGTGCTTGGCGGCGTACCGCTGGATAATAACAAATTCCTGACCGGATCGGTGGAAGCCACAAACAAGATCAAACGCATTGTGACCAAGCATGGTTCGACGATCGTTTTTGAGGACAATGCGCAGGACGAGCAGGGCGGGCAGGATAAAATCACCATCCAGACTGCGGGCAAGGAACATACGATCGAGATGGATAACGGCGGTGACAAAATCACCATCAAGGACAAGGATAATAAAAATTCCATCGTCATTTCCAGCATGGAAGGACAAGGCAGCATCACGCTGCAGACCGAAAGCCGTCTGACGATCAAGGTCGGGGATACGATCAAGCTGGATATGTCGGGTGAAAGCGGTACCGTGAAGCTGTCGGCCAACGACTTCAAGGTGGAGGCCAGCAAGATGGTTTCTCTGCAGACGGACGGAACCATGAAGCTTGAGGGCAGCACGATGACGGAAAAGGCTTCTTCGGTTATGAAGATAGAAAGCAGCGGCGCTGTTACGGTATCGGGCAGCCCGATCAAGGTTGGATAAACACGCAAGCAGGAGGAGAGCGGTATGGCAAACGAACGGTTTTTGGGAAGTGGAATGAAATTTCCGCCGAAGGTCGATCCCAGTACAGGGCGTTTTGTCATTTCCGCGGGCGAGCAGAGCGTCAAAGAGTCTGTTTACCTGATCCTGATGACACAGCGCGGCGAGCGCTGGCTGGAGCCGTTGTTCGGGGCGCGGCTGCTCAGCTATTCGTTTATGGATACGTCCCCGACGATGCTGGGCCTGATGAAAAACGAGCTTGCCAGCGTGCTGCTCGAGCAGGAGCCGCGCATTTCGGATGTGTCAATTACGATTGACCCAACGGTGCGCGATGGCTGCCTGCTGATCAATATCAGCTATGTGATCGCACAGACCAACCAGCAGGAAAATCTGGTTTTCCCGTTTTATCTGAATGTACAGCCCGAGGAGGAGAGCGATGAACAGTAAACGCGAGTTTCAGATCGACCCTCGTACGGAGAACGACTTGAGGCAGCAAATGGCTGCGTTGGCGCAGTCGTATACGCCGGAATGGGCGTTCCATCCGGATAATCCGGATATCGGTTCGGTGATCGGGCTATTATTTGCCTCGCAGCTTGCGGGCAATATCCGCCGTCTGAATCAGGTTGTGGAGAAATATCATACAGAATTTA
The DNA here is from genome assembly GCA_019115615.1 of Candidatus Agathobaculum merdavium. Lineage (GTDB taxonomy): Bacteria > Bacillota > Clostridia > Oscillospirales > Butyricicoccaceae > Agathobaculum > Agathobaculum merdavium. The sequence goes on from DXDE01000186.1 coordinate 7,337, forward strand.
TTAACCTGCTTGATTTGTCCCTGCAGGCCGCATTTCCGGCGGTAGGCGTTGCGGTATTCGATATGATCCCGGACACAGTATCCGGTGTGCTCGTGCCGCGCGGCGTTAAATTGCTGGCGGAAAACGGAGAGGATGGACGGGTTGTATTTGAAACGCAGGGCGAGGTGTTTGTCACCAGCGCTGTACTGACGGACATTGTCGGTGTTTCCGGCGTGCATGGATGTATCCGGCCGCTGCGTGGCGATTGGCGCATGGAACCGCTGCTGCCTGAGGAATTGCTGCGACGTACGGATCAGGAAGAGGGGCAGGCGGCTGCGATACCGATTCTCCCGGAAGAACAGGGCGCGGATGAGCCGACGCATGAGCCTCCGATCAGCCTGTTCGATTATTCCGCCGGCAATATTGCGCGCAGTGCGCTGATATTGTATCACAATAGCCTGTTTGATACCGCTGAGGGCGTTTCTATCAATGTTTACGCACAGGATGCGATCTCCGGGAACAGTCTGGCGGATTTCCTGAGCGATCCGGAACATTTCCGGTGGAGCTATTTGTCCGAGAGCGGATTGCAGCCGATCGAGGCGCGCACAGGACCGGATGGCGGTATTGTGCTGACGCGCGGCGGCGATAACCGACATGTCCGCATTGCAGGAGAGGAATATGCGGTACTGTGTGTGGAAGCATGCGATATCCCGCAAAACGCGGTTGAACTGGGTCGGCTTGAGGTCAGCTCCTCCTGCGAGCAGACCGCACCCGAAGGGATCATCCACAGTGACGAGCAGCTTGACAGCGATAACTGCCTGCCGTTCGGGCAAACCGCTTCGATTTTTGATGAGTGCTATATCACGCATGACCGCATTTTCAGGCAGCAGGGTGCGGAAATTGAGTTGACCTTTACGCTTGGCTATGAGGATAAGCTGGTCGATCTGCTGCCCGCACAGGTGGAGGAAGAGCTCAAGGTCATCAAACGCCGGCCGCGGCCGAGCCAAGTTGGCCGGGCGCAAACCTGTGTCCAGCGTATGGCAATCGAGTATTTTAACGGCCGCGGATGGTATCGCTTGCCAATCGAGGCCGACTGGCAGACTCTATTTGACGGACGGTGCGATGGGGAAGTCGCCATTCGGTTTACCTGTCCGGACGATTGGCGGTCCAGTGTGATTGGCGGCATGGAAGGCCGTATGATACGACTGCGTGTGATGCAGGCGGACAACTGCTTTATGCAGCCGTGCCTGCACCATATGCCGCGTCTGGAAAATATCCGTTTGCGGTATGAGTATACCGGCTTCCGTCGCTTGCCACAGCGTGTGGAGCGCATTTGCGGTACGCTGCGGGAAGACATCACCGGACTGGTACACAGCAGACAGCCGTTTACTGCGTTTGCACCGCTGCCGTATCATGATAATTCGTTGCTGCTTGGATTTGACCGTCCCTTTGGTGGCTCGCCTGTCAGCCTGTTTTTTGATATCGAGGAAAACATGCGTTTTGAGAGCGGCCCCATCCAGTTTTATTATTCTTCGGCGGTTGGTTTCAAGCGCCTGCGTGTCGTGGACGGCACACGGGCAATGCGGCAGGCGGGTATTGTTCAGTTTTATCCGCCGGAGGACTTTGCACCGATCTCCATAGAGGGACGGCGTCGTTACTGGCTGCGCCTGACGGATGAAACGGGGATGTTTGACAGCGGCAGCCGTTACAGCGCGGTTATCCGCAGTCTGCTGACCAATGCGGTTGAGGTGCGCAATATTGAAACGCTGCCGGAAAAACAGTTCTACATTGAAAATGCCGTACCCAATATGTCCTTTCCGCTGGATACGGACAATATTTTGGCCGCCGAGGTTTTTGTCAATGAATTCGGCTCATTGACACAGGGCGAGATGCGCGCCATGCTGGCGGAAAATCCGGTGGATGTGCGCGCAGAATACAACCGCATCGGGGAAATCAGTGCATTTTTTGTGCGCTGGAATGAGGTCGACAGTTTCGACCAGTCTACACCGGACGACCGGCATTATGTGATCGACCGTATGCTCGGCCTGCTGCGCTTTGGGGACGGGGTACACGTACGTATTCCGCGGGCGCAGTTGGATGTGGCAATCACGGCGCGCGTACAGCGCTGTGAGGGAACACAAGGTAATCTGCCGGCCGGTGCGGTCAACCGTACTTATGGAAATATGATGTATATTGATCGGGTGTACAATCCGGTGTCCACCAATGCAGGCAGCAATATTGAATCGGTTGAGAGTGCGCGCCTGCGCGGTACAAACCTCATCAGCGCGCAGAACCGGCTGGTCAGCCCGTTGGATTTCCAGCGTGCGGTGCAGGCCTATTCTGCTGTGATTGCCAAGGTCAAGTGTGTTTCCGGTCATGCACCCAGTGGGCGCCGGGATGGCAGACTGATCTCCGTCGTTGTGATGATGCAGGATTATCAGGCCGGTTCCTATTCGTTTAACAACCTGAAAAAGCCTCTGACGGAGTTTTTGCTTTCCCGTTGTGAGGCAACCGTAGCGCCGGATGATTTTTACCTGTCTGAGCCTACGTATATTGAATTGTCGGTTGACGCTTGGGTCGAGACCACGCATCAGGATCAGGCGTTCCACATTCAGAACACGCTGGCAGAGCGAATCCGGGAGCTGATAGATCCGCTTGGTACGCCGGGATGGGATATCGGGGAACTGCCGGACGAACGGTGGCTGGGCATGCAGCTGCGCACGGCGCAGGTCGATGCGGTGATCCGTCGGTTCTGCGTCAGTGCGCGCCGTGTCGAACAGGACGGCATCCATGAATGCAGCCTGTCCGAATTGCCGCGTACTCCCTTTATGATCGGCGTCAACGGCCAGCACCGGGTGCATGTCACCTATGTCGGTCAAATGTAATTAAGAAAGTATTTCACCCAGACGGAGGTATCCCATGCTGCACAGTATCAAACTCAATGATCAGGATTATGAGCAGCTGCTCGGTGAGGCATTGGCCCGCATCCCGCTTTATACAAATGAATGGACCAATTTTAACGTCTCTGACCCGGGCGTTACCATCCTGCAGAACCTATCTTCGTTCTCTATGCTGCAGCAAAGCCTGCTTGACGAAGTTACAGATGAACTGCGGCTCAAGCTTCTCGGTCTGTTGGGATTCTATCCGTCCGGTATTCGCGCAGCGCGTCTGCTGGTCGCACCGGAAGATGGCGGCGGCCGCAGATTGCCGGCGCATGAGAAATTGATGCTGGGAAGCACCTGCTTTGAGACGCGCGGAGAGGTAGAGCTGATCCCGTGGTCGATTGCCGGGGTATTCCGCAACAGTGGCAGTCAAATACGCGATCTGACGCATCCGCTGCAATATGCGACGCATGCGTCGGTGCAGGTGTTCGGCGCAAAGCCGCAGGCGGGGGATGCGCTGTATTTGATTTTGTCCGGTGCGCTGCAGCCGGGCATGACGCTGCATTTCCATGCAGGCGTACAGAATGAAAACTGGCGCAACCCGTTTGACCCGGAGCAGGAGCTGTCTTTTGCCCGTATGCGGTGGCAGTATTACACGGCGGACGGCTGGAAAGATGTGGTGTGTCTGGATGAGACGCATGGATTCCTGCTCAGCGGCGGTCTGCATGTAACGCTCGGCGAAGCCGTTCCCGCTGTATGGGATGGTATGGCCGTAACCGGCTGCGCAGTGCGCTGTCTGCTCGAGCAGGCGGAATACGATATCGCGCCGCGCGTATTGTCGCTTGTGGGCGGATTGTTCGAGGTTGAGCAGCGGAACACCCATGCTGCGTCGTTCCGCTTTGCCGGCAGCAGCGAGGTGCATATCCGCAGCGCCATGACGCGATATGAGAACCTTTTTGTTTACTGCCGTGAAACAGCGGACGGCCCTTATTTCCAGTACACGCAGTATGCCGGTGCGGGGGAGGGGCGGTATTATCTGCGGCAGGACGAACCGGACGGTTCGATCACGCTGCAGTTCGATCGGCAGACTTTCGGCTTTGGGCCGGATGAAGGAGCGGATGCGATCTGTGCTGTGTGCTATGATCTGGAAACCCTACACCGCCGCCATATCGGCACGGCATACGGGTATGAAGATCAGCAGATCGAATTGCCTGAGCTCAGCCCGTTGCTGTCTGAAGGATTCAGCGTATTGGCCGAACTTCCAATGGCAGATGGCCAGTTTTCTTACTACCGTATCGAGCCGAATGACAAACGCGAGACCAGCCTGTGCTATGAAGTAAGCGCATCGGATGGTGCGCTGCATATCAAATATAACGGCCTGAGCGGCGCTGTGCAGCTTTATCTGTGTGATGCTGCAACAACAACAGGCGAGGGCGGAAACCTGCGCGCAGGTTCGCGGCTGCACGAGACCCCGGATATATATTTGCCTGACGAACCGCCCAAAGTATTTTATACCGCGCCTGGGCGTGGTGTTGGTGGACGTTCCGCTGAAACGCCGGAACAGCTGCGCCGTCGGATGATGGATGCGCTGCGCCGCCGGTCAAGCGCGGTCAGCGAGGCGGATTATGAGCAGGCGGTCCGTACGACACCCGGTCTGTGTATCCATAAAGTGCGTGCGGTAGCAAAAGAACAGCAAAACCTTGTACGCATTACGATAAAGTGTTATACTGAAGACGATAGACCGCAGTTGCCGGCCTGTTATTTGGAGCAGATCACGCAACGGCTTGAGCAGTACCGCATGATTTCCACGCGCGTTGAGCTATGCCAGCCGCAGTATGTGCCGATCGACGTAACCGCCGTAGTGCATGTGCGCCGGTATTATGAAAACGCCCGCGCGGAGATCGAAGAGATGCTCCGTCGGGAACTGGACTATATTACCTCGGACCACACCTTTGGCGAGACCATCCGCTTTACAGAGCTGTATCGAAAATTGGAAACCCAGCCCTGTGTGGATGGCGTATATCTGCTGACCATGCATCCTGCCCCGGGATCGGATGCGGTCATGCAGGGAGCGGATATCGTTTTAGGGGAAAGCAGCCTGTGTCATTTGGGCAAGCTGACGCTTGAGATTAATACTTCACTTGCACATTGATGGGGAAAACGAGGAAACAGTATGGAGAAATTGCTGAAGAAATACCGGATTGGCACAAGCCGCCTGCGCAGCGGCAGCCAATATGGGTTGGAGATCGACGAGGCCGGTGGAATACATACCCTGCCGGAGGAAGGCCGCCATCTCCTGTTCCTCGGCGCGTTGGACGCTGGGGTGGAGGACTGGACATGGGGGCGCTTTGTACTGTCAGCCAGCCTGCCGCATGATATGGTGCTTGTTATCCATGCGCTTGCGTCGGATGAGGACCGTATCCTGCGGGATGGGCACGCGATCCGCACCGATGATTTTTTGCGTGACCCGGATACCGATGCACAATTTAAGATGCGTCTGTTCGACCTTTCCGATTCCATCAGGCAGGTCGGCGCGACCGATATCCTGCTTTACAGCCAGCGCGGCCGGTATTTGTGGCTGTGCATTGAGCTGATTGGCACAGGCAGCGCACATTTGCACGATTTGCGCGTGTATGCACCAGGAGATAACTTTTTTCAGACCTTTCCTGAGGTCTATCGTCAAAACGGCGAGTTCCTGCACCGCTATCTGTCCGTCTTTTCTACGCTGTATAACGATCTGCAGGAGGAGATTGACGGTTTGCCCGCGTTGTTCGATCCCGACACAGCTCCCGCGGCATTGCTGCCCGTGTTTGCCGACTGGCTGGGGCTGGAGATCGAAGGCGGCTTCCTGAGTGAACAGCAGTGCCGCCAGCTGATTAAATCCGGTTTCCGGCTGATGTCACGCAAGGGCACGCGTGCAGCAATCGAGGAGATCGTGCACCTGCTCGTGGAAGAGCCGGTGTATATTCTGGAGCGCGTTGGGCCGGAGGGACGACGTGAGCAAAATGGGGAAGACCCATTTGCTTTTACCGTGCTGATTGCCCGGCAGTCGGATGAGCAGCTGCATGCCAAGCTGCTGTATCTGATCGACCAGTTCCGCCCGATCCGTACACGTGTGAGCATCGTTTTTCTCGGTGATTGCGCGGGAATGGATTATCATTGTTATTTGGATGTTAACGCGTCGCTGGTGCAGAGC
>DXDE01000187.1 GCA_019115615.1 Candidatus Agathobaculum merdavium
ATGAGGGTCGCGCCAGAGGTGGAAGCATTAGCGCTGCACAGCAGAGCCATAGCAAAGCCGGCCAGCAGGAAGCCCCACATCTCGTTGGACATCATAACCTTCATCAGGATTGCGAAACCTACAAACTTCATCGCGCCGCCAGCAGCGTCGAGGCCTGCCATGACCCAAGAGAACTGGAACGAGAAGTTCTGCAGAGTCTGGCCGAGTACGGAACCGCCGTACAGACCGGCAACCGCCAGCAGGCCGAACAGCGTGCCGAGGATCGCCATTTCCATGAAGTTGATGTTGCGGATACCCTTGACGTCCGCGTTCTCCGCGCACTTGTCAGCCTTAGCCATCATACCGGACATGATGGTGAAGGTCAGGGTAACTGCGTACTGGCCGAATACCGCGAACGGAATCGCCAGACCCAGCGCAGCGCCAACGCCTTCCGGCGTTGCTTCCATGCCCAGCGATACCGCGAATACGGTAGCCATGATGCCGCCGAGGATCGCGTTGGGGGGCTGAGCGCCGCCGATCGGCATGGAGCCGATCTGAATGAGCTGATAAGAACCGCCGACAACAACGCCGAGTTCAAAGTTACCAAGGATGGCACCAATGATCGGGCAGGTGACGATCGGCTGATACAAAGATTCCAGGAAGCTGAACTGGTCAATACCCATGATAAAGGCTACAACGAAGACCAAGATCGCCTGGATGATGGTAATTTCCATTACTTACTCCTTTCCAGGTGCTTTCGGTAAAATATCACTTGAACAGTTTGTCGATATTCTCCGCGGGCGTGTCAGGAACTCGCTTAATCTCAAGTTCTACACCCAGCTCCTGCAGCTTTTTAAAGCATGCTACATCGTCGTCGTTTACTGCGACAGAAGTTGCAACCTGGCGCTTCCCATCCGCCATGTGCATGTTTCCAATGTTCACCTTTTTGATCGGTACACCGCCCTCAACCAACTTGAGGACATCCTGCGGCGTCTCGCAAATGATTGCGATGTGCTGGTTCGGCGATGCCTTGCCGATGATGTTGATCGTCTTCTCAATCGAGAAGAAACGGGTCTGCGCATAGCTCGGCGCAGCCATGTTCATCAGGCCCTGACGGAACTCGTCCGTCGAAACGGCATCGTTGGCAACCAGAAGCAGGTTTGCCCCGACCACGCCGCACCACTGGGTAGCAACCTGGCCATGGATCAAACGGTTGTCGATTCTCGTTAATACAATATCTGGCATATTCCTTCCCCTTTCTCCAGTATTTGCATTGACTTGTGCTGACTGATTCCCCTCTCTTTCAACAAGCGGAACGGCCATGTGGGAATCATGGACGTACCTCTAAACTACAAAATTTATTCTACCAGAAAAGTGTTTTAATGAATTTGCACTTTTTGTTAGGTTTTTTGCATTTTCTATTTGGTCATTTTGTCCAAAATGCACAGGACATTTGTCCGCATGTCGTGGACACTGTACATTTTCGTCCGCCTTAGCCGGATAAGTGCACAAAAAATTGTTAATGTGTTAACGATCTCATTGTATAACCTGCATTGAAAACATCTGGAAATTATGGAAACATGATAAAAAATGCAAATCCTTTTTTGCACCGTATTGCTGCGCCTGCCATCCTGTCGTGTTTTTCCCCTCAGATATTACATAACCAATTTCCGCAGAGCGCAAAAAAGGATCTGCCGAAGCAGATCCTTTTGATGGTCGAGGTGACAGGATTTGAACCTGCGGCCTCTTCGTCCCGAACGAAGCGCTCTACCAAGCTGAGCCACACCTCGAAGTCGCTGTCATCGAACCGTTCATTCGTGACAGCTTTTATAGTATATCGCAGCTCAGGCGCTTTGTCAACACCTTTTTCCTTTTTCTCAAATTTCTCAAATTTTTTCGATTAGTGCACAAATCAGCCTGCGGAAGTCCGTACCACGTCGTGCCGCGATCTCATTGACTTCAGCACCGCTTAGCGGCTGCATCAATACCCCAGCGGCCATATTGGTGATCATCGCCACCGCAACAACGGGCAAACCACAATGCGCAGCTGCAATCACTTCAAACACCGTTGACATGCCGACCGCATCCGCGCCGAGGGCGCGGAATGCTCGGATCTCCGCCGGGGTTTCAAACTGCGGCCCATTAACGCCGCAGTATACACCCTTCCGCAGTTCCAGGCCGCACAACGCCGCCGCAGCCTGCGCCTTTTCACGCAGCGCGGGCGCATAGGCAAAGGTCATGTCCGGAAAGCGCGTACCAAGCCGCTCGTCGTTTGCACCGGTCAGCGGACTTTTGCCTGTCATATTGATGTGATCCTCGATCAGCATAAAGTCTCCGACTGAAAAGCCCGTGTTGATACCGCCCGAAGCGTTGGTCAGGATCAGCGCCTGTACCCCCAGCGCGCGCAGCACATAAACCGGATACGCAATCTCATCCGGGGCATATCCTTCATAGCCGTGCAGCCGCCCCTGCATACATGCGATACGGCGTCCGGCCAGCGTGCCGACAACCAGCCGTCCAGCGTGGTCCGGCGCGGTCGAGACACGGAAATGCGGAATCTCTGCATAGGCAATCGAAACCGTATCCTGCATCTGCTCGGCCAGCGGCCCCAGTCCGGAACCAAGCACCAGTGCGATTTCCGGCAAAGCAGGCAAGCGCGAGCGTAAATAGGCCGCCGACTCCGCGACCTGCGTATAGGTAATCATGTTATGTCCTCCTTATAATTGTGCGATGATCGCGTCCGTGCAGCGCTGCGTCTCCGCTTTGACACGCTCGATGTCCATCGTCAAATACTGCCCATCGCGGTAGATCACCTTGCCGTCCACCATGGTCAGCTTGACGTCCGCTCCCTGCGCAGCATAAACCACGTTGCAGGCTGCATCGGTCATCGGTGTAAACTGCGGCGTATCTGTGTCAATCACACACAGATCGGCACGGCAGCCTACGCGCAGCAGGCCGCTGTCCTCTCTGCCCTGCGACAGCGCACCCGCGCGCGTTGCCGCGTGCAGTGCCTGCGCCGGCGTAATCAGCGTAGAATCGCGGTAAAAGCCCTTATAAACCACGCCGTACAGATACAAATCCTGCAGGATGTACAGATTGTTGTTAGAGGCCGCTCCATCCGTGCCGAGCGCGACGTTAATCCCCATGTCAAGCAGCTTCGGAATGTTCGCATAGCCGGACGCCAGCTTGAGGTTGCTCGCCGGGCAGCACGCCACCGTCACACCATGGTCGCGCAGAATTTCAAAATCGCCATCCTCCAGCCAGACGCAGTGCGCCGCTGTTGTCGGCACGTCAAACACGCCGCGCGCCTGCATATAGGCGGCGGGTGTCATGCCATGGCGCTGCTTGCATTCCTCATGCTCCGACTGCGTTTCGGACAAGTGAATGTGCATGCGCACACCGGCTTCCTTGGCCTGCGCCGCAACCGCCTCCACCACTTTGGGCGTCGAGGTATACTCACCATGGATGCAGAGGTCGCCGACCAGACGCCCCTCCCCTGCGCCCTGCCATTCGCCCAGCAGGCGCAGGTTGTCCTGATAGGCAGCAAGCTGCTCATAATCGCTGTCATCAAACACCGTCAGTCCGCGGCTCAGGTTGCACTTGATGCCGCTTTCCAAAATCGCGCGCGTCATGCCGTCAAGGAAAAAGTACATATCGGTAAACGACACCGTGCCAGACGCCAGCATTTCAGCGATCGCCAGCTGAGTGCTCCAGTAGACCGACTCGTCAGTCAGCTTGTCCTCAAACGGGAACACACGCTCGTTCAGCCAGCGCTGCAGCGGCAGATTTTCCGCATAGCCGCGCAGCAGCGTCATCGGCGCATGGCTGTGCACATTAAAAAAGCCCGGCATCAACAGCCGATAACGGCCGTCGTATCGTTCACCGTAGTCTTCCTCCGGTGCAGCATCTCCAACATAGGCGATGCGGCCGTCCTTGACGCCGACATACTGCCCGCGCCGCAGCGCAAAATTTTCATCCAGCAGATCAATGTTGCAGAATAACATTCGTTTTCTCCTTTGTCTCTTTGGGGGATACGGTCGGTTTTTCGTATCGTGGAGGGATTTCCCCTATGTACGTTCATCGGCACGGCGTAGGTGGAAAAACGCACGCCGAGCTCGGTATTAAAATGGTCGATGGATTTCATCAGGCCGATACATCCGACCTGAAACAGGTCGTCCGGCGATTCGCCGCGACCTTGAAAACGCTGGATCACCGACAACACCAGCCGCAGATTGCCGCGGATCAGTTCATCACGCGCCTGCTTGTCGCCGCCAGCCGCACGCCGCAGCAGCGCATCGGTCTCTGCGGCAGTCAGCACCGGCAGTCCGGCGGTATTCACCCCACAGATCTCCACCTTGGTTTGCATGGAAAAGTCCCTCCCGTCTCGTGCGTCCTATCAGGATTTTCCCCTGCGTCACGCACGAATATACCGGCAAAATATTTTGCCGGATGACAGGGTTCGACAGGCTTTTCCCCGCTCTTGTGCTTGTTTTACAGCAGGTGGTAGTGCGGGACGATATCCTCGTAGGTGCCATCCTTTTTCAGGAACCCGCCCGGAATGACGCCCAGCTGGACAAAGCCTAGCCGCGCATACAAACGCAGCGCGGCTTCATTCGTCCGAACCACGGCGTTAAATTGCAGCACACGGAACCCCAGTTCCTTTGCTTTTTCCATGCAGTGCCGCACGAGCACTTCCCCGATATGCTGCCCGCGCAGGCCGCTTTTGACCGCGTAGCTTGCGTTACAGATATGGCCGCAGCGACCAACATTGTTTGGATGTAAAATGTACAGACCGACAATTTCACCGGTCTCTGCGTTGCGCGCCACGCCCGTAAAAGACTGGCTCGCAAAAAAGGCATCGCCGCTCTCATCGTCCAGCAGTTCGGTCTGCGGGAAGGCGACGCCCTCCTCGACGACCTCGTTCCAAACCGCGGCCGCCTGCCGTACGACGTTTTTTGGATATTGTTCAATTTCCAGCTGCATGACACACACGCTCCCACCAACGGAATTGCTTTTTCGCGGTATTATTGTACCGCATTTTGCAGGCGCGCGCAAGCACGCGCCTTACGCAAAGTTTTTCATGATATCCTTGCGCATGCGCGCAATGATCCGCTTTTCCAGCCGGGAGATATAACTCTGCGAAATGCCAAGCAGCTCCGCGACCTCCTTCTGTGTCAGCGATTCAGGCAGTCCCAACCCGAAGCGCAGAGAAATGATCTGCTTTTCCCGAGCCGGCAAACGATCGAGGGCATGATGCACCAATGCACGGTCGACATCATCCTCAAGCGGACGCATCACACTGTCCGGCTCCGTGCCGAGGATGTCACTGAGCAGCAGCTCGTTGCCATCCCAATCCGATGACAGCGGCTCATCGAACGAAACCTCGGTACGCCGGCCGGCCAGCTTGCGCAGGTGCATCAAAATCTCGTTTTCAATGCAGCGGGAGGCATAGGTCGCCAGCTTAACGTTCTTGTCGCTGCGGTAGGTGCCGACCGCTTTTATCAGTCCGATCGTGCCGATCGAAATAAGATCCTCAGTACTCACAGCCGGGGACTCAAACTTGCGTGCAAGAAACACCACCAGCCGCAGATTGTGCTCAATCAGGCGGTTGCGCGCCTGCGCATCCCCAGCCTGACAGGCCTCGACCGCTGCCTGCTCCTCCTCCGCGGACAACGGCGGCGGCAGCACCTCGCTGCCGCCGATGTAGTAAACCGCTCTGCGTCTGCATACACTCCGAATGACCCGCAATATCCAATTCCAAATCATAAGTATCCTCCCTTTCAAACCCCGATCAGTCCGTCATACGCACCATTTCCAATACTGTCCGGTCCAACTGCACATACGCAGTCGAGTATCGCGCCGTCCGCGCGCTGCACGCTGTCCGGCCGAAAATACAGCAGCATACCACCCTCCACGCCTACCACCCGATACGGCAGCAAGCCGCATCGGCAGGCAATCACAGACGGCAGTAACGCAAGACAAGCGGCTGCGTCCTCCGTACTTTTCATTGCCGCACGCAGTGGCTCACCGAGCAGCGTACATGCCATTTCCCTTTCGAGCACTATCACTGGTCTGCCGGATACCGGCTCGGCCAGAACATTGCCTGTGTCATGCAGCAACCGCACCTCACATTCCCGCCCAGCAAAACAGATGCGCACGCGCTCCACCTCGCGCCGCAGCGGACCATGCCGCGCGTCGCCGCGCAGCAGTACACCGCTGAGCGCATAGCCTGCGGCCGCAGCCAGCAGCAGCACGCGCAGCGGCACGGCGAAGTAATAGCCTGCGCCGAACAGCAGCCGCCGTCCGCTGACTGCGCCCAGCGCAGACGCAAGTCCGGCAAACGACGCCGCAACCACGAAATACAGCGCACATACGCGCACAAAATTGGGCTGCCCGACAAACGCTGCTGCGCACAGCCCTATCCCGGCAAGCAGCCTGACAGGCAGCGCCGAAAGCGGCGGCAGGATGGCCGCGAGCACCGCATATCCGCCGCCCAACAGAGCAGCAAACAGCAGACGCAGCCGCTTCGTATGTATGCCGCCAAGAGCAGACGCCGCAAGCAGACTTGCGCCGTCCATCAGCGCATTGACCGCGAACAGCACATCCAGATAAACGACCATAGACCACCTCCGCGGCCTCCATCTTATCACACTGCGCGCACATTATTTGCCGAACGCGGGACGGGCGCAAAAAAGGCTGCGCACCGCTTTGCGATGCGCAGCCTTTTTTGCTGTTTTCAGTTTTTGAGGCTCTGGATCGGCGCCGGGATGCGACCGCCGCGATGGATGAACTTCGCGGGAGAACCGGTCGCAATCGGCATAATGGGTGCAGAACCCAGCAGGCCGCCAAATTCGACCATATCGCCCACCTTCTTGCCGATGGCAGGGATAACGCGCACCGCCGTCGTCTTGGAGTTGACTACGCCGATGGCGATTTCGTCCGCGATCAGGCCGGAAATAACCTCGGCCGTCGTGTCGCCCGGTACAGCTACCATATCGATACCAACCGAGCAGACCGCGGTCATTGCTTCAAGCTTCTCGAGCGTCAGCGCGCCGGAAGCTGCCGCTGCGATCATGCCTTCGTCCTCGGATACCGGAATGAACGCGCCCGACAGGCCGCCGACCGACGAGGACGCCATAACGCCGCCCTTCTTGACCGCGTCGTTGAGCATAGCGAGGATCGCGGTCGTACCGCAGCTGCCGCAGACCTCAAGACCGACTTCCTCGAGGATGCGCGCGACCGAGTCGCCAATCGCCGGGGTCGGCGCAAGAGAGAGGTCGACAATGCCGAACGGCACGCCCAGACGCTCGCTGGCGATCGCACCGACGAGCTGACCCATACGGGTGATTTTGAATGCCGTCTTTTTGATGACCTCAGCTACCTCATTGATCGAGCAGTCGCCCGCACGGCGGATAGCCGACTGGACTACGCCCGGGCCGGATACACCGACATTGATGACGGTCTCCGGCTCACCGATGCCGTGGAACGCGCCCGCCATGAACGGATTGTCATCAACTGCGTTGGCGAATACAACGAGCTTGGAGCAGCCCATCGAATCGTTGTCACGGGTCAGTTCTGCCGTCTGCTTGATGATGCGGCCCATCAGACCGATTGCATCAAGGTTTACGCCCGCCTTGGTCGACGCAACATTGACCGACGAGCATACCAAATTGGTCTCGGCCAGCGCCTCCGGGATGGAGTTGATCAAGATTTCGTCACCCTTGGCAAACCCCTTCTGTACGAGGGCGGAAAAGCCGCCGACAAAGTTGACGCCGGTCGCACCTGCCGCACGGTCAAGCGCCTTGGCAAGCGGCACATAGCTATTTGCATTGGTCACCGCGCCAATCATCGCGATCGGTGTGACCGAAATGCGCTTGTTGATGATCGGGATGCCCAGCTCACGCTCGATCTGCTCGCCGGTTGAAACCAGCTTCTCCGCACGACGGGTGATCTTGTCGTACACCTTGTCCGCCAGCACGTTGATATCCTCGCTGGCAAGGTCGCGCAGCGAAATACCCATCGTGATTGTACGAATGTCAAGGTGTTCCTCCTCGATCATCTTAATGGTTTCCAGAATATCCTTGGTATTGATCATAGACATCGACGGCACCTCAAATCTTGTGCATCGCGTCGAAGATGTCCTCGTGCATGGTATGGATCTTCATGCCGAGCGCCTCGCCGTCCTGATCGAGCAGATCGGCCAGCTGCGTAAAGTCTACCGTGCACTTGTCGATATTGACCAGCATAACCATGGCGAACATATCCTCCATGACGTTCTGCGAAATATCAACAATGTTGACCTGGTGCTGATAGAGCGTCTCCGAGATCTTGGCGATGATGCCGGTGCGGTCCTTGCCGACCACTGTGATGACTGCGCGCATAATGCTTCCTCCGATGTTTATGTAAATTTTTGTTTTGACTGGTTATCAGAACGGGCGGGCTGCTGCCTGCGCCGTGTCCACGTCAGGCTGCCCCGCTTCCACAATCGTGTTGATAATGCTGTTGGACACCAAAAAGCCCTTCTCGGTCAAGTACCAGCGGGTGCCCTGATGCGCGACCAACTCGTTGCCCATCAAGCTGCGGAACGCTTCCTCATAGGGCGTCGAGTCGATATTATAGCGTTTCTCGAGATCGAGGAAATCCACGCCTTCTGCCGTGCGCAGGCGCACCATCAGGTATTCGCCCTGCCGCTGGAAGGTCGGCACCTCGTCCTCGTCCTGCACGATGTCCTCACCGTTTATATAGGCCTTGATATCCCGCGCAAACTCGAACCGGCGGCCGTTAATGAATGAGTGCGCCCCCGGACCGAGGCCGAGATATTCGGACAGGTCCCAATACTTGCAGTTATGCCGCGAGCGGAAGCCCGGCTTTGCAAAATTGGATATCTCATAGTGCTCAAAACCGTTTTTGCGCAGCAGCTCGCACATCGCGAGATAAGTGTCCGCCTGCGCGTCGTCGTCTGGCAGGGCAGGGTTTTCCCGCCCCATCGGGGTGGCCGGCTCAAGCTTCAGCCCGTAGCACGACAGGTGCTTGGGACCAAGCGCCAGACACTGCTCGACCGAGTCGAGGAACTTCTCCTGCGTCTGACCGGGCAGGCCGTACATCAGGTCGAGGCTGATGTTGTCAAAGCCCTTTTCCCGCGCCAGATCGACCGCGTCTTTCGCCTGCTGGAACGTATGGATACGCCCGATGCGTTTGAGCTCATCCTCCTGCGCAGACTGCACACCAAAAGACAAGCGGTTGACACCCTGCTTTTTCATCATCTCGAGCACCTTTTTGTCCGTGCTCTCCGGGTTACACTCGACTGTGATCTCCGCGTCATCCGCGAGCGGGAACTTATTCCGTACCTCCTGCAGGATGCGGCCAAGATACTTCGGCCCGAGGCAGGTCGGCGTGCCGCCGCCGATGTACACGGTGTCGACCGTGTAGCCGCTGCACGTCCTGCCGTATTCACGGATATGGTTGAGCAGCGCCGTGACATAGCTTTTCATCAGATCCGCATCGGTCACCGAATAAAAGTCACAATAGGCGCATTTCTGCACGCAAAACGGGATGTGCAGGTACAGGCCGAGCGGCCGGTTTTTATAACTGAATTTGCTCATGATTCC
>DXDE01000188.1 GCA_019115615.1 Candidatus Agathobaculum merdavium
GCCTGCGGCAGTACGGATTCACAGCCTGCATCGGATACACAGGAGCAGACAGGAGACAGTGCACAGGGCGAAACCCCGGTCATTTCCGTCATTTTGAAAACACTGAATTCGGAATACTGGAGTGCAGTTGCGGCTGGTATCCGGCAGGCAGAGAGTGACCTCGGCTGCAAGGTCAAGCTGAACGGCCCTCCGAGCGAAAGCTCGTATGATGAACAGATTAATATGATCGAGACCGAGCTTTCCAGCGGGGAAGCGGATGCACTGGTGCTTGCGCCGCTGCAGCCGGATTCGGCTTCTACGGTAGTGGCCAATGCGGAAATTCCGATCCTTGCGGTAGATACTACATTCCCGTCGGATAAGCTGGTCAGCTATATTGGTGTTTCCAATGAAGCTGCGGCCAAGGCGGGCGGCGAATATGTTGCCGAAAAGCTGGGCGGTTCGGGTAATGTCGTGATTCTGGCCGGTGTGCAGGGCGACACGACTTCGGAAGACCGTATCAAGGGCTGGACGGAAGGTCTGGAAGCGGGCGGCTGCAAGGTGCTGGATATGCAGTATACCGATGCAGTAGCGGATAAGGCGGTTTTGGTGCTGGAAGGTCTGATGCAGCAGTACCCTGATCAGATCGATGCGGTCGTCTGCCATTCGGACGACGTTGCGATGGGCGCGGTCAATGCTATTTCGGCAGCTGGCAAGAGCGATCAGATTCTGGTCTGCGGCTTCGGCGGCATTTCGGGCGCGCAGCCGGTCAAGGACGGTACCTTGACCGCGACGGTTGACATTGGCCCCTACGAGATGGGTTATAACTGTGTGGCCCGCGCGCTGGATGCGGTCAACGGCAAGGAGATCGAAGATTTCTATCCGACCGAGCCCAAGATCATTGACGCTTCCAACGTAGACGCGTTCCTGGAAGAGCTGGCGGAGTGGACCAAGTAAAGTAAAACAATCAAAGGCTGCCTGAAAGGGCAGCCTTTGATAAACCGAGCGAGAAAAAAGAAAGGTTGCATCAAGGTGAAAAAAATCAGAATCGGTCTGGTTGGCGCAGGTTTTATGGGAAGAACCCATTCCGCTGCCTATAAATCGGTCAATAATATTTTTGGGGATGAGGTCGTCCCGGAGCTGGTAGTGGTTGCGGATGTCAATGAGGAAAACGCGAAGGCGGTAGCGGAAAAATACGGCTATCAGCGCTGGACGACCGACTGGCATGAGATCATGAACGACCCGGCGATTGATCTGGTGGATATCACAACGCCGAACGCATCCCACTGCCCGATCGCGATTCAGGCGGCGAAGCACGGCAAGCATGTCTATTGCGAAAAGCCCCTCGCCATGACCGCGCAGGAAGCCGCGGAGGCGACCAAGGCGGTGGAAAAAGCGGGCGTGGTCACGTCGGTTGGGTTCAATTATGTTTGGAATCCGATCCAGCAGTACGTCAAGGAGCTGATCGCTTCGGGCGAGCTGGGTGAAGTGGTCAATTTCCGCGGCATGTACGATCAGGATTATTACAACGACCCCGCGCAAAAGCATGAGTGGCGTATGTTCAAGTCTGCTTCGGCGTCGGGCGCACTGGGCGATCTGGCCAGCCATACCCTGTCTCTGTCGCAGTTCCTGATCGGTGATATCGCGGAGGTGTGCGGCATGACCAAGATCATCGTGCCCGAGCGCCCCGACCCCAAGGACCCGACCAAAATGCTGCCGGTGGAAAACGACGATGTGGTGCAGTTCATGTTCAATTATGCCAACGGCGCCTGCGGCACGATTTTCTCCAACCGTCTGGCTGCGGGGCGGAAAATGTCGCTGGGTTATGAGATCCAGATGACCAAGGGCTGCATCGTATATAATCAGGAAAACCAGAATCAGGTGCAGATTTACCGCCATGAGGACGACAAACGCGAACGCGGCTTTAAGACCGTACTGATTGCGCCCGGTCATGGGGAGTATGATAAGTTTTACGGCGGCGCGGGCATTTGCCTCGGCTATGCCGATCAGAAAACGATCGAGGTTTATCACACGCTCAAGTGCGCGGCGGAAAAAACGCCCTGCGAGATCGACTTCCGCTTCGGCATGAAGGTGATGCAGGTGATTGACGCTGTGCTGGAGTCGGCGGAAAAGCGCTGCTGGGTCACGGTCAAGTAAGGAGGGATTGGAATGAAAATCGGTCTGGTATCCGATTGCCTTGCGGGCCGGTCGTTTGAAGAACTGCTCAAAACCTGCAAGGAATTGGGCATCGAGCAGGTAGAACTGGGCGTCGGCAACTGGTCGAGTGCACCGCATGTGGATCTAGATGCTTTGCTGGAAAGTGAAACGCGGCGCGATGAAATGAAAGGGATGCTGTGGGATTACGGCATTTCGATCTCGGCCTTCAACTGCTCGGGCAATCCGCTCGCGCCCGGCGACTGGGGCAAGCGCGAGGATGAAGTCACCCGCAAATGCTTCCGCCTGAGTGAATATTTCGGGCTGGATACTGTCGTGATGATGTCCGGCCTGCCGGGCGGCGGACCGGAGGACAAATACCCCAACTGGGTTGTTACCTCGTGGCCGCCGGAAACGCAGACCATATTGGATTATCAGTGGAATCAGGTTGCCATCCCCTATTGGAAAGAGCTGGTCAAGGTGGCAAATAGCCATGGCGTGACAAAGCTTGCGCTCGAGCCGCACGGATGCCAGCTGGTGCATGACGTGGAGAATTTTTACCGGCTGCGCGACGCCTGCGGTGGGGACAAGACGATCGGCTTCAACCTCGACCCTTCCCACCTGTTCTGGATGGGGGCTGACCCGATTGCCGTGGCGCGGGCGCTGGGGGATGCCATTTATCATGTACATGTCAAGGATGTGCGTGTGGAAAAGCCGGCGGCGGTCAATACCCTGCTGGACGGCAAGCATGTGCTGGAATTTGCCAAGCGGTCGTGGAATTTCGCCATTCCGGGCTATGGCCACGACGAACGCTGGTGGCGTGAATTTCTGGTGACGCTCAAAATGATGGGCTATGACGGCGTGCTCTCCATCGAACATGAGGATTATACGATGGAAACCCTGACGGCGCTGGAAAAAACAGTGCGGCTGCTGCAGTATAATATGGTATAAGATAAAGAGACTGCGTTGTCCCACCTTCATCCATTTTCTGATCAACAAGAATAAAAGCGAAAGAGAATGTTTCTCTTTCGCTTTTTTATTGCAACCGGCTTTTGTGCTAAAAAATGGATGTTGATATCATGAGTAACGATAGGTTTATTCTGGATTTGCGGATATTCGCGCAAAATGTGACAAACACTGACCATAGCGATAAAAATGCAGAAAGGTTCTAAGAGTTGGGATGGCACTATTCCCTTTTACCTGTTACGGAAATGTAGAAAAATTGATATTTTTTTCACATTACATTGATTAATGTTGCAAAAAAAATAGAATTTTGTGTCCGTTGCCATTGTATGGTAGAGTAAACTCTGGTAAAATAATAATACGAAAATGAACGAAAATCATTGGTTGTGATATACCGACACTGGAGATGAGTAATTTGCAGCTTTCTCATTTGGATCAAAAAGGGAACGCGCACATGGTGGGTGTAGGCGATAAACCGATCACATCACGCATGGCTATTGCGCAGGCGGAAATATTGATGCAGCCGGAAACCCTTGCAATGATATGTCAGGGTACGATGCCCAAGGGCGATGTGTTTGCCTGTGCGCGGATTGCCGGCATTATGGCAGCGAAACGCACGTTTGAATTGATCCCCATGTGCCACCCATTGCCGATCGAATCGG
Source organism: Candidatus Agathobaculum merdavium (assembly GCA_019115615.1). Lineage (GTDB taxonomy): Bacteria > Bacillota > Clostridia > Oscillospirales > Butyricicoccaceae > Agathobaculum > Agathobaculum merdavium. Next base: position 3,756 of record DXDE01000188.1, read on the forward strand.
TTTCGGTTGATTTTGAAATAGAAAAACCGGGACGTGTGCGCGTGAAAGCGATGCTGAAATGCAGCTGGAAAACCGGCATTGAGATGGAGGCTCTGACAGCAGCCAGTGTGGCGGCTTTGACGGTTTATGATATGTGCAAGGCGGTCGACCGGGGAATGGAAATACAGAATATTTGCCTTGTCGAAAAAGCAGGAGGGAAATCCGGGCATTATATCAGAGAAAATCGGGATGAATAATGGTTTTTCTGATTTAAAATAGGAAAAGCTGCCATGCAGCTTTTTTTGTACAAAGGAAGCTGAGGATAAATATGGAAAGTTTGTACCCGATCAAGAAAAAAACACTGTATAGAGAAGAAATAAAAGAAGCGCTGCGCAATGCGATTTTTGACGGTAAGCTCAAGCCGGGCGACCGTATTATCGAAACAAGATGGGCGAAGGAGCTGGGCGTATCCCAGTCGCCGGTACGCGAGGCGATCCGCGAGCTGGAAATCATCGGTCTGGTTGAAAATGTGCCGTATCAGGGGTCTTTTGTTCGAAAGATTACGGAAAAGGACCTGAAGGACAGCTATCTGGTCCGCATGGCGCTGGAGCAGCTGGGTGCGGAGCAGGCATGCAGCAAAATCAATGAGGAACAGCTGAAAGAGATCAAAGAATGTCTGGATATCATGGAATCGGCAGCGGATACGAAGGATTTCAATACATATATAAAGTATGACGTGCAGTTCCATGACAAGATCATGCAGGTATCGGATAATGATCTGCTCAAGCGTTTGTGGCAGCAATGCAATATCCGGGAATGGACGCATTATGGCACACAGTTTTCCAACTATACCTTGGAAATGCTGGCGCGGCGGCATGAAAAAATCTATCAGGCTTTGGTCGACCGCGATTCCGCGGCAGTGATCCGGGAAACCCGCTTGCACATTCAGGAGTTGCTGGAAGAGCTGGAACAAAGGACGAACGGGCAATAATACCTAAAAGGCAGGGCGAAATTTTGGAAGCGTCCTGCCTTTTTCTTATTCTGCGCGTCTTGACTCCGTAAGATGGTCATGTTACATTATTGTCATGACAGTTATGACGGAACAGGAGATGGTCATATGAAATTTGAAAAAATAGCAAAGCGGGGTTATGTTGCCGACCCCACGCCGCTGCAGGAATTGAAGCATTTCAGAAAAGAGCTTGGCGGGCCGCAAATCTGGATCAAAAGAGATGATCTGCTTCCGTTCGGCGGCAATAAGGTGCGCAAAATGGACTATCTTTTCGAAGAGGCGCTGCAGGCAGGAGCGGATACCGTGATCACAGCCAGCACCAATCAATGCTGTCACAATGGGATTTTGCTGATGCTTGCCAATCGGGAAGGCATGCAGTCCAAAATAATCATGGAAACATGGGGAGATCCGTCCTATGAATTCTCCTCCGCGCCGGAATATGAATTATACCGGCTGGCCGGCAATCCGGAGGTTCATGTCACCTCTGAATTCCCCAGCGGACCGGTCAGCGAAATGCCGCTGGCGCTGGAAATCGCCCATCGGGTGCAGGAAGAAGGCGGAAAGCCCTGGTTTATTTCTCGCGGCGGCGAGGGACCGCTCGGTGCCTGTGGATATGTGGGCGCAGCATTTGAGTTGGTGAAGCAGTGGAAGGGACAGATCCCGGATGTGCTTGTATGCCCCTGTGGCTTAGGCGGCACACAGGCCGGCCTGATCGTCGGACTGCGTATGCTGGGCTGCCCGACCAAGGTAGTGGGCATTGGCGTGACCGGCAAGAGCAAGGCGGTCATGGAGCAATCGGTGGCGGCGCAATGCCTTGCGCTGACAACATTTCTGGATATCGCGCCGATCTCCGACGAGTGGGTTTGCTGCGTGGAAGGCTGCGCGGGTGAAGGATATGCCAAGCCGTTTGCCGGGCAATATCAAAGCATGCGGATGCTTGCACAGACAGAAGGAATTTTGACCGATCCGGTCTATTCCGGCAAAACGCTGTTTGGTTTAACGGAACTGATCCGACGCGGTGTTCTGGACGGCGCCGAACGTGTTGTATTTCTGCACACGGGCGGCATGTCGCTGTATTATGATTACCATACGCTGCGTCCATTGCTGCAGGAGGGATGATCGATGGCAGAAGAGGGATTTGTCCGCGCAGACGTTTATGAAAAACTGACCGGTCATGCACAATACGCGGATGATATTTATTTCCCGCATATGTTATATGCGGTGACCGTGCATGCTCCGCATGCACATGCGCGGATTTTGTCCATAGATGTGGAACAGGCAAAGCGCATGCCGGGTGTGGCAGGCGTTTACACTGCCGCGGATATTCCCGGGGAAAACCAGCAGCCCGCGGATAAGCCCATGCTGGCCGATCAGGTCATCTGTTCGGCCGGGGACGGTGTGGCAGTGGTAGCTGCGGAAACCTTGGAGCAGGCGCGGGCGGCGGCCAAAAAGGTGCGGGTAGAATATCAGGTGCTGCCTGCTATCTTCGACCCCGATCTGGCGCTGCAGCCGGACAGCGTGCCCCTGCATGGGGACAGCAATCTGGCCTGTGAGCATATCGTCAGCAAGGGGGATATGGAAAAGGGCTTTGCGCAGGCGGATGTGATCTTGGAGCGGGAATATCAAACCCAGCGCATCCAGCATGCGGCGATTGAGGCGGATGTGGCTGTTGTCGTGCCGGAGCATGGCGGGATAACGGTTTATGTGCCCTGCAAATTCCCCTATAATATCAAGAATAATCTGGCGCGCACCTGCGGCCTGCCGCAGAGCCGCGTGCGGGTGATTCAGCCTGCGATCGGCGGTTCCTTTGGCGGAAAGGATATCGATATCATCGTCGTGGCGACACGCGCGGCAATGGTGGCGCTGGCGACCAATCGGCCGTGCAAAATGACATGGACGCGCGAAGAATGTATGATGGAGGGCACCAAGCGGCATCCGTTCCGTCTCCGCTATAAAATTGGTGCAAAACGGGACGGAAAAATCACCGCGATGCAGATCCTCGGCACTGCGGATGCCGGCGCCTACCGTTCCCGCAGTCTGGCCACGATTTGGCGCGCAGCAGTGGAAGCGACCGGGCCTTATGAAATTGAGAATGTGCATACCCATATCCGCGCTGCCTTTACCAACCATGTATATTCCGACGCGGTGCGCGGCTTCGGTTCTCCGCAGGTGGACTTTGCTTCGGAATCGCTAATGGATGAATTGGCGCAGGTGCTGGGCATGGACCCCCTCGCCATCCGCAGGAAGAATATGCTGCGGGAAGGTTCGATTGCGGCCACCGGGCAGAAACTGACACAAGTCAGCCTGCCCGAGTGCTTGGATCGGCTCGAGCGGGAGTTTCCGCTTGGCGAACCCGAGATTACCCCGGAAGGGAAATACCGGGCACGCGGTATTGCCTGCCTGCATCGCGGCGAATCCTACGGCGCAGCCTCGCGCGACCCGGATGTGGCAGGGACGGATATCACCGTGCGGCCGGACGGCAGCGTCAACATTTATACCAGCATCAGCGAAGTCGGACAAGGTACGCACGCGGTCATGGCGCATATCTGCGCACAATTATTAGGGATTCCGGATGAACGCGTGACGATTTCGCCGGTCGATACCGCGTATGTGCCGGACAGCGGTGCAACAGCAGGGTCGCGCGGTACGATATCCGGCGGCAATGCCGTGCGGCTGGCGGTGCTGCGCCTGCGGGAGCGCATTGCGGGCGCTGTCAGCGCGCAGACCGGAGACCCCGCGGAGGAGATCATCTTTGCGGACGGCTGCCTGTATCGCAAAGACGGGACAAAACTGATGACCTTTGATGAAGCGATCGCGCTTTGTCATGCGCATGGTGTGCGCACGGATGCTTGCGGCCAATGGGTTGCGCCCCAAACCAGCTGGGATTTTGCAAAGGGACAGGGCAATACCTATTACGCTTTCAGCTATGGCGCGGCAGGCGCGGAAGTGGAGATCGATCCGGTGAGCGGACAGATCGATGTGACCCGGCTGATCTGCCTGCATGATATCGGCAAAATTTATAATTACCCGGAGGCGTGCGGTCAGATCACGGGCGGCATCGCTATGGCGCTGGGCTATACGCTGATGGAAGAAGTGGAAATGAAGGACGGGCAGGTCAAATCCCGGAATTTTGACACCTATCTGTTGCCGACAGCAATGGATGCACAGCAAATTCAGGCATTGCCGCTCGCGGTCAAGGAAGCGGAAAATCCTTTGGGGGTACACGGCGTGGGTGAAGCGTCGACCGCTCTGGTGGCTCCGGCAGTGGCAAACGCGGTGGCGCGCGCAACGGGTATCCGAATGCGCAGCCTGCCGCTGAATCTGGAAAAAGTGCGTGCGGCACTCGCTCGGAAAGGAGAAAATACAGATGCCTGAGTATTATTGCCCGGATACGGTCAAGGACGCGGTTTCCCTGCTGGGACGCATCGGGAATAGCAAAATCCTCGCCGGCGGCACGGATTTGATGGTACATCGGCGGGAATCCGGTGAAGAGCCGGCGGCCTATCTGGATATTACCCATATTCCGCGCCTGCGGACGATCGCCATGGAGCAGGATAAGCTATGGATCGGCGCGGCAGTGACCTTTGCGGAAATAGAGCGCAGCGAACCGATTCAAACATGCTGTGCGCTGCTGGGACAGGCTGCGGCTTCGGTTGGTTCGCCGCAGATCAGAAGCTGCGGCACCATCGGCGGCAATATTGCAAACGCCAGCCCGGCGGCGGACAGCGTCCCGGCACTGACGGCGCTTTGCGCCACGGCGGAGCTGGAAGGGCCGGACGGCGTGCGCTGTGTGCCGGTGGAAGACCTGATTATCGGGATGGGAAAAACCATCATGAAGCCGGGCGAGCTGCTGACCGGCGTATACGTACCGGTGTTGCAGCCGGATGCCCGTACCGCTTTTGATAAGATCGGCCGAAGAAAGGCATTGGCGATCGCGCGCATCAATGGCGCATGCGTGCTGCGGATGCGGGAGGGGATCATCCAGGAGGCGCGGCTGTGCATTGGCGCGGTGATGAACCAGCCGCGGCGGTGCACGGCGGCGGAAACGCTGCTGCAAGGGTGCCGGCCGGATGACGAATTGTTCCGGCAGGCCGGGGAAAAGGCGCGCCAGATGATCCTGCAATATACCGGCATGCGCTCGTCCAGCGCATATAAGCTGCCGGTTGTGGTGGATTTTACGCAAAACCTGCTGAAAAAAGCATGTTCGGAAGGAGATGACCAAGGTGCTGCTGCGCTGTATTCTGAATGACAAGCCCGTGGAGATCGAAGCAGACCCCACAATGACGCTTTTGGATCTGCTGCGGGAGAAGCTGCATCTGACTGGCACGAAAAAAAGCTGCGGCGTTGGCGAATGTGGCGCCTGCACCGTGCTGGTGGATGGAGAGCCGGTTAATTCATGCCTGTATATGGCGGGCAAAATTCAGGGGAAAACCATTTATACCGTTGAGGGATTGGCGGAAGATGGCCGTCTGAGTGCATTGCAGCAGTCTTTTTTGGATCATCATGCGGTCCAGTGCGGTTTTTGCACGCCCGGTATGCTGATGAGCGCAAAGGCGCTGCTGCTGCATAATCCGCATCCGACCGAGCAGGAAATCCGTCGGGCGTTATCGGGCAACCTGTGCCGCTGCACGGGCTATACCGCGATCGTGGAAGCGGTACAGGATGCGGCGGACAAGCTCGGCGGGCAGGCCGATGCCGCTGCGGATCAATAAAAATCACTTTGAGCGGAACAAAAAAGCCGCGGGATACGCATATCGTATCCCGCGGCTTTTGTTTGCCATAGGAAAGAGGCGGCGCTTTTTCCCATCATGAGGGCCAGTTGGACATGGCGCCCAGATCAAAAACATTCTGATATCCCATATTGCAAAGCTTGCGCGCGGCCTTGGCGCTGCGCATACCGCTGCCGCAATATACGACAATGTAAGCGTCGGTCGGAATGTCCGACTGCTCCATTTGCAGGCTGAATTCCGAGAGCGGATAGTTGATGGCGTCAGGCAGCATCCCGCTTTCCACTTCCTCTGCCTCGCGCACATCAAGCAGGTAAATCTGCTGTTGTTCCATCAGCTGCATGATTTCGGAAGCCGTAATCGAGCGGTATGGCTGCCCGTCAACCGGCTCGCCCGGCTGCGGACTGGCCATGCCGGAAAGCATGACGCACAGGGCGCTGGCAACACACATGAAAAGGACGCGTTTAAACAGCATATCAATCACACCTTATGCTTTGAATGTCAGGTATTGCTGGATCACAGGGCTGGTGGCGATGGTTTGCATATCCCCTTCGCTTTGGATGGAACCGGTTTCCATGATATAGCCTCTGCTGCCGCAGTCCAGGCAGAACTTGAGGTTTTGCTCGACCAAAATGAAGGTGATCCCCTTCTCGCGGTTGATCTGCTTGATGATTTCCCGGATTTTTTGCACGATATTGGGCTGGATGCCTTCAGACGGCTCATCGAGCAGGATAAAGTCGGGGTTGCCTGCCATGCAGCGGGCAATGGCCAGCTGCTGCTGTTCGCCGCCGCTGAGCGTGCCGCCCTTTTGGTGCATTCTGTCGCGCAGGACGGGAAACCACTCAAAAATGTCATCCGGAAGCGGCTGCACCCCTTTTCCGAGTACAAGCGTGCCGCTCTGCAGGTTTTCCTCGACGGTCATCTGCGGGAAGATCATGCGGCCCTGCGGCACATAGCCGATACCGAGCCGTGCGATCTGATAAGGACGAAGGCGGGTGATGTCCTGCCCTTTGAATATGATTTTGCCCTTTGTTGCAGGAACGATGCCCATGATGGCCTTCATCGAGGTGGTTTTGCCAACGCCGTTGCGGCCAAGGATGCAGAGGATTTCGCCCTGATTGACATGGAAGGAAACATCATGGCAGACTTCGCTTTCCCCATAGGCAACATGGATATTTTGCACTTCCAGTATGTTCATGTTTCATCCCCCAAATACACATCTCTTACCAGCTGGTTGGCTGCGATCTCCTCGTAAGTCCCTTCTGCGAGGAAGTCCCCACGGTTAAGGACGGTTACGCGGCCTTGGAGCGACCGGATGAAGTCCAGATCATGCTCGATGACAACGACGGTGGTTTCCGAGCTGATCTGGCGGATCAGTTCGGAGGTGATTGCGGTTTCATGGCTGGTCATGCCAGCGGTAGGCTCGTCCAACAAGATCATTTTGGGCTTTTTGATCAGCACCATGCCGATCTCCAGCCATTGCTTCTGGCCGTGAGAAAGCGATTCCGCGGCCCAGTCCCGCTTTTCCTGCAGCTCGATCTTGGTCAAAATACGGTCGATTTCCTGATTCAGCTCCTGCTCATCCGCGCGGCGGAACAGGCTGCGGAGCTTCTGCTGGCCGATCGCCGCGACGCGCAGGTTATCTTCAACCGAGATTTCACCGAATACATTGGGGTTCTGGAACTTGCGGCAGATGCCGAGTCCCGCGATTTTATGCACAGGCATGTGGGTAATTTCCTGCCCGTCATAAACAATGCTGCCCGAGGTCGGGGTCAGATGGCCGGTGATCAGGTTGAACAGCGTGGTTTTGCCCGAGCCGTTTGGTCCGATGATGCAGCGCAGCTCCCCTTTTGGAAAGGACAGCGAAAGATCCCGGATGGCGACCATACCATCAAAGCTTTTGGATAGATTTTTGATTTCAAGCAGCATGGTGGCCATCTCCCTTCTGTGTGGAACGGCTGCGGCGGAGCATCGAACCGGCTTTTTTCAAAAGTCCCGCAAAGCCGTCCGGCCAGAACATGACAACGAGAATAAAGAACACGCCGAGGATCAGCAGCCAGAAGTCCAGCAGGATGCCGCTGAGCAGCTGTTCCATGGTGCATACCAGCAGCGCGCCGATGATCGGGCCCCAGAGCGAGCCGCGGCCGCCGACCGCCACCCAGACAAGGATCTGAATGGACATGTTCATGCCCAGCACAGAGGGGCTGATGGTGGAAACCGGGACATACAGCGCACCCGCAAGGCCGGCGACGGCGCAGGAAATCGCGAAGATCACGGTTTTCAGCAGGTTGACATTATAGCCGAGGAAGGCGAGACGGTTCTCGTCGTTTTTCAGGGCGGCGATCACCTTGCCGAAGTTGCGCCGCTTCATGATCGTCCATAAGCCGAGGAGGAGAACGGCCAGCGTGATCACGATGCAGTAATATGGCACAGTAAAGCCAAGCAGCTCGATCTCAAAAACGCCGGGGATGCCGAGGACAGGCGTATCGAATCCGTATAAACCGTTCATGCCGCCGGTGACGTCGGTCCATGCGCTGGCAATGCTCTCAAACGCGACGCATAGGCACATGGTAACAACCGCAAAAAACGCACCCGCTACCTTTCCATGATGCAGAAAGACCGAAAGGAAGATACCGAAGGCCAGCGGCAGCAGGATCGCAGCGGCAAAGGCGAGATAGGTAGCGCCGGGGATATGGACATATTTCAGCGTCAGGCCGAAGCCGTAAGCGCCTAGACCGAAAAATACGGCGTGGCCGAAATTGCTGATGCCCGCAAATCCCCAGATCAGGTCATAGCTGATGCCGACAATGGCAAAGACAAGGAATTTGGCGATCAGCTCGGTTTGGAACCCGGTTAAAAAAGAGGGCAGAATGAGAAAGATGATAAGCGGCAGCAGCGGCATGGCTTTGGAAAGTGCACGGCTGCGCCCTTGAGCGTTACTGTTCACAGTATGTATCCCCTTTCAGCGTGATTTACGGGTAAAGATACCGTTAGGCTTGAGCCGGATGATGACGATGGCCAGCAGGAGCACGATGATGTTGGTGAGAAAGGAGTTTGCGATCACGAAATCGATAATGGTTTTGGCGATACCATACGTCATGCCGCCGCCCACTAGGCCGATCAGGCTGCTCACGCCGCCGATGATGACAACAATGAAAGAGTTTGTCAGATAGGATGCACCCATCTCCGGGCTGATAAACATGAGGGGCGTCATGATCGCGCCCGCAATGCCGGCCAGCGCGGAGCCAAGTGCGAAGGTCATCCGGTCAACTGAAACGGTATTGATGCCCATTGCCATCGCCTGCTGCCGGTTTTGGATGACCATGCGCATTTTCAAACCGAAAGAGGTGCGGAAATACAGGAAAAATACAATACCAAGTAGGGCCAACGTGATAACAATGATAAAAATGCGGTAAATTGGGTATTCCGTGCCGAAAATGTTCATCGAACCGGTGAACAGCGCGTCCGCGTTCCGGTGTCCTGCGCCGAAAATCAGCTGAATCAGCTGCTTGAGCACCATGGACAGACCCCAGGTGACCAGCAAAGTATCCATCGGGCGTGCATAGAGCGGACGGATCAGCAGCCGTTCCACAACTATGCCGATCAGGCCGACAAACAGCGGGGCGAAAATAAGCCCTGCGATCGGCGGCAGGCCCATCAGTCCGGTTATGACGGCGGCGTATGCGCCCAGCATGAAAAACTCTCCGTGCGCAAGGTTAAATACGTTCATTTGTCCGAAAATGATGCCTAATCCGAGAGAAACCAGAATCAGGATCATCGAACTGCTTAAAGCATTCAAAAAAACAACCATGATTTTATCTCCCATATGTGTGGTTATGCGCAATCATCAAAGAAAAAAGAACATTCGGCCAGTCCGTTGCAGCAACGCAGGAAGGGGAAACTGGCCGGACCGGCCGAATGTTGAGCTTGGAGGCAGATTTACTTTTTCCTCAGATCGCAGGCGCTGATCGGTTCGATTTCGCCGAGGTCGACCAGTACCTTGAACTGTCCGTCAGCCTGACATTCCGCAATGTAGGAATGCAGGACAGCATGGTTATTGACTTCGCTGATACGGATTTCGCCGGAAGGAGCATCTACTGTTACGGTGGGCAGGGCGTCCAGCATGGCCTCGCGGTCTACCTTGCCTGCCTTTTCCACTGCGGCTGCCCAGAGATAAACCGAAGTATACGCGCCCTCTACCGCGTTGGAGATGCCGATATCGGTGCCGTACTTCGCCTGGAATGCTTCGATGAATTCCTTGTTGCGCGGCGTATCGATGGACTGGAAGTAGGAAGCCGAGCACAGGATGCCTTCGCGCAGGTCAGCCGGGAAGTCCGGTACAAAGGTCTCATCCAGATATACGCTGGCAAGCGTCATGGTCTCGTTCAGGCCGAAATCATAGAACTGCTTGACAAAGTTGATCATTTCGCTGCCGCCGATATAGGGGTAAACGATGTCCGCGCCGGATTCCTTGATGCGCTGCAGGCAGGAGGACCAGTCGCCAACCTCCCAAGAGGTCAGATCCTTGCCGACAATCTCGCCGCCGGCTTTCTCGACCAGCTTGTTTTCTTCGATATACTTCCAGGATTCGGTGATGAACACTTCATCGATGCCGACAAGATAGATCTTCTTGCCGTAATTCTCAATCAGATAGGGAATGAACTCTTCGATCTGCTGGTTGGGGATCATGCCAGTGCAGATATAATAGCGGGAGCAGTTGGCCAGCGAGCCGCCGCCTTCATTATAGGTGGGATAGAAATAGGGGACCTTGTACTTGTCCGCCACGTTGGTTACCACCGCGGCACGGATGGAGGACCAGACGCCGCCGAAGATCGCCTGTACTTCGTCTTCCAGCGCCAGCTTTTTGGCTTTCTGCAGCGCCATGTCGGTATCTGTGTTGTCGTCTTCCGCGATCAGTTCGATCTGCTTGCCGAGGACGCCGCCGTCCGCGTTGATCTCTTCAACGGCCAGCTCGATCGCCTTTTGCATCGGGTCGCCCCACGGGGCGCCGACGCCGGTGACGTGGTTCAGGCTGCCGATCTTGATGGTTTCCGCGGAATCGCCTCCGCCGCCGCCCGAACAGCCGGCGGTGAGCGTGACAAGCGTTGCTGCGGCGAGTGTTGCGGCGAGGATGCGCGTTTTCATTCGTTTCATCAGTATCCCTTCCTTTTCGTTTTATCCCATAACATCCGCAAGAATGCGGATCATGGTTTCTGTTGCGATGGAAAGTGTGCGTTCATCCACATCGTAAACCGGGGTATGGGCATGGTTGGAAAGATCGGAACCAAACATGATATATGTGCCCATTCCGCCGTTGAGCTGTGCCTTTCGGATAAACAGGGAGGCGTCTTCGCCCGCACCGCGCAGGCTCCCTGCCGGAATAAATTCGTCGATTTCCGGTATGTTGTCCGCGGCGCGGCGTACAATATCGATCATCTCAGGATTGCACTGGACGCTTTCGACCGGGATCGCGCTGCGGTTCGGACGGATCTCCGCGGTGCAGCCATACATGGCGGCCGCGCCGGCGATGACGTCCTCGGATGCCTTTTTCAGAAAATCGAATACGTCAGACTGGAATGCCACCAGTTCCAGAACAAGGTCGCTTTCCCCGGGAACCGCATTGAGGTTCTGCTCTGAACCGGAGCGGATCAGGCCTACGTTGACGCGGGAGTTGCCGCTGCTGTGGCGCGTGATGGCATGCAGGCCAATGGCGGCCGTGCAGGCGGCGAGGAGGGCGTTTTTGCCCTGCTCGGGCGCATAATCCGCATGCGCGTTTTGCCCTTTGAAATGGACGTCGTATTTGGAGATCGTGGGGAAATCCACGACCGAAGCCGCAACCTGTCCGGTACGTCTGGTCGAAACCGCCATATGGATGGCAAAAAGATGCGTCAGGTCGTCCGCAATGCCGCTGTCCACCATCGCGCGGCCGCCTGCAAAAAGCTCTTCCGCCGGTTCAAAGAACAGCTTGAGTGTGCCATGCAGCTTCCCCTGCTGCTTGAGCTCCATCATGGCTTCCGCAATGCCGATGCCGATGGCGGTATGCGCATCATGTCCGCAGCTGTGGTTCATGCCCGGATAGGCGGAACGGAACCCCTCAATGCTGGGGATATGGTCCGGACCGTCGTATTCGTCCACACAGACCGCGTCCATATCGCAGCGGATGCCGATGACCGGGCCTTCGCCGCACCGCAGCACGCCCATGACGCCGGTTTTGCCATACCGCATGCGCTCCACCAAGTCCGCATTTGCCCCATCGGCAATCGCCCGCGCCATTTCGCGTTCGGATTGTTCGGATGAGGGCAAGGAGTCGAGCACGGCATCCTGCGCATTGGTGTCGTCACCGTAGTATACTTCGTAGCCCAGCTTATCCAGGTGCTCTATGACCTTGGATGCAGTACGATATTCACAAAACGCATTTTCCGGGTAATGGTGAATATCTTTACGGAACTGCATCACAACAGGATGGACTTTTTCGCTGAGCCCGCGCAGGTCAATCATCTTTATTACCTCCCTTGCCTGATCATTGTTTTCTGCATGGTGCTTTGCTGGTTTAACTATAGCATTTGCCGAAAAAGGACGATATAGGGTAATTCTTTCATTTTGTTTGAAATTCTGTCATATGCAGCGGGAAAACGCAAAAGGATTTTCGGGGTGCGCGGGAGCGCTGCCGAGATTGCGGATGTGAAATCGCTCCCCCTACAAGCGACCAGGGGAGGGAGTCCCTGTCTCTGATAGGGGGAGCGAATGGGGAGGTATCATTGTCGGATGGGGAAAGGCGATCGGTCAGGGCGCGGGATTGCGCGGCAGCAGGATCGTGACGCACGTACCGGCGTTATTCCGGCTAGAAATGGAAAAGTATACAGACTGATTGTAGAGGTATTTCAGCCTCTCGCGGATATTCTGAATACCGATATGCCTGCCGCGTTCCTGTGGTACAGCGGCGCAGGGGTTGTTCAGCTTTTCCAGCTTTTCGGGAGAAATGCCGCAGCCGGTATCCGAAACCTGAATGTTCAGCAGCGCGTCCTCGGCTTGGATACGGATGGTGATCACACCGGAGAGGGATTCGCCTTCTTCGTCAGTAAAGCCATGTATGAACGCGTTTTCCACCAGCGGCTGCAGAATATTTTTGGGAATCGGCTCGTTTTCAAGCCCGGGCTGGATTTCATATACCGCCTGCACTTGATTGCCGTAGCGGAAATGCTGGATGATCATATACTGGCGGATCATATCGATTTCTTGCGCAACCGTGTCGAAGGTCTCAATGCCGTTGATGCGCAACCGATCCTGCAAAATACGGATGAGCGCGGAATTGATGGCGATGATATCCTGATTGCGCTGCTTCCGTGCCAGATAGTTGATGCTGTTCATGGTGTTATAGATAAAATGGGGGTCGATCTGGCTGATCAGAAGGCTGTATTTCATGTGCTGCTCGGTTTTCTCTTTTTCCAGCAGCTGGTTGATATAGGAATTAAGCGATTGGATCATGTGATTGAACCCGTCGCTCAGCGTGCCGACCTCGTCATCTGTGCGGATGTCGGAACGGATGGTCAGGTCGCCCTGCCCGACGCGCTGCATGGTTTTATTGAGCTGGAACAGCGGACGGGTATAGCGGTTGACCTGCGGCAGGATCAGGGCGATCATCAGCACCACCAAAAGGATGGTCAGAAGGATGCAGGCGGTAAAGGTGCCGCCGTAAACCTGCAGCAGCGTGTGGTCGGACATATAGGCGCAAAAGGTCCATTTGCTCCGTTCGTTGGTGTGCATGAACAGGTGGCCGGATGGTTCGCGGATCACATCGTAGTTATACAGCAGCCGGTCCTCCAGCTGCTCCTGTACGAGCGGGTAAATGTCGTACTCCCCTGCCTGGATAAAGGGAACATGGTCGTTATCCAGCCAGATATAGGAGTCCACCCAACCGTGGGACAGGGTGTTTGTCGCTTGGATGATATCGTCGATCTGTGCGAAAACCGTGATGGTGCAGCGGCGGTTGCCCACATGGAAGTTCCGGCAGAAGGTTGCGGCATAACGGTCTAAGGGTTCATTCCCCCAGGCATGGTCGATGGAATAGGGCACCTTGTACACGGAAAAGAATTTATGGGCATAGTCAAGGCGGCGGAAGCTTTGATAGCGTTCGGAATAAAACAGCGTTTCTTCTTCGGTGGAAGGGGCGCGTGTTGTCGTGATGATCACATCATCCGCCGGCTGGACGGCGATCACCAGTGTGCCGTACATTTCGCTCATTTTATTGTCCAGCACATCGACAACCGCCTCTTTCCGGTGTTCATCTTGCGGGTCCTGAAAAAAGGCCTGTAGAGCCGTCTGCATTTCATAGCTGTCCGAAATGCTGGCGGCATAGGATTCGATCAGGTCGATTTTGTCCTGCACCTGAAAGGAAATCAGCTGCACCTTGGCCTTGGCCGATTCGATAGACTCCTCCTGCAGGTTGGGCAGGATAAATAGGACGCAGGCGGGCAGGATCATCCCCAGACTCAGCAGCGCGGCAAGGAGGATCAGGGTGGAGATTTTACGGCTGAGCCGTTTGGGTTTATTGGCCATATCGACACATCCATTGATAAAAGTCCTTGGGGTTGACGCCAACACGCTGCTGGAATACTTGGCTGAAATACTGGCTGGACCCATAGCCGACCAAAGAAGCCACTTCATAGACTTTATAGCGCCCGTCGCGCAGTAAAAGCTGCGCTTTCATGATGCGGAAAGCGGTCAGGTATTCATTGACGGTGCAGCCCATCTCCTTTTTGAACAGTACGCTGAGGCGCGAGGAGGAGAGCTGGACATGCTCGGCAATGGTGTCGATTTTCAGCGTATCATCCGCATACCGTTCCTGAATATAGGACAGCGCATGGTGTACCGCGCTGGAAAGCGGCTTTTTTTGCATCAGTGTCAACTGCTGCATCAGCTGGGAATATTTTTCGACCATCCAGCTGCAGATATCCTCCGCGAGATACCAGCGGTGCTGTGCGGTTTCGGGCCGGATGTCCAACACCGCGTCCGAGCGCAGCTGCTGCGCCATGGCGTTTTGCAGGATCAGATAAAACAGGTGTGAGATGTTGAGCAGGTGCTCATATTGCCGCGTTTGGATCACCCGGTCATATTGCAGGCGGATGTAGGCTTTGGTTTCCTGCTCGTCGCCGGCCTGCAGCGCGCTGTACAGCCGGTCAAGCTCGAGCGGATGCTGCAGTATCGTGCTGGATAACCGGGAATCCTCCAGAGAATACACACATCCTGTCCCGAGAAAATATTTGAAGTGGAATCTCTGCTGGATGGACGGATAGCATCCGCACAGCGCATGCAGGGAAACCGGCTGCGGATAAGCCAGCGCGGTGAAGATGCTGCCGGAATGGGTGCGGAGCGCGGAAAGCAGCTGCGTGATATGCTCGGTAAACTGCCGGAAGGCAGTCTGCGGCAGCGAGGTTGTTGGCGCTATCCCAATGAGCAGATGGGAAGCGTCGATATCGCAGCAAAGCAGGATGTCGGCATGGGAAAGCTGGGTCAAACAAAATTGGGAAAGCTGCCACATGCGTTTCTGTGTCTGATGCGACTGGGCGTTAATCAGGAACGGACAGGGTACGTCCTCTTCCAGAAAGGCAAAAAACGCAGGACGGAGCTGCGAAGGCTGCAAATTGAGCTGTATGGGGGCGGCGGGATCGGATTGCTTGATCAGCCCTGTAATATATTCGCGGCTGAGCAGGTTTTGGATCTGGTGCGACCGTTGGATCTTGGCTTGCAGGATGGACAGCTTGTGCAGCAGTACGGCATCGCTGATCTCATTTTTGAGCAAATAATCATCAATGTCATACTGGAAGGCCTGCTTTGCGTAATGGAAGTCGCTATATGAGGTCAGAAAAAGGATGATCGGGGTCGGCTGCATTTCCCGCAGGGATTTGGCAAGTTCTACCCCATCCATGAAAGGCATCTGGATGTCCGTGATCACGATTTGCGGGAGCAGTTCGCGATATTTTTTTAAGGCTTGCTTGCCGTTTTTGGCCGTTGCGACAATGGAAAACCCGGCGGCTTCCCAGTTGATCAACGTGCGCAGGTCATCCAGCACCCATTCCTCATCATCGACCAGCATCACAGAGATTGCCTTCATTTCGCGGCACTCCTTTCACATAGTTAAAGCATAAATATCAGATTGCAGGGGCAAAGCGCAAGAAACATATCCAATGGGATAAAGCATACAGCTGCAAAATAAAATAAAATCGTTTTTCTGCACGTAAAATAAAAAGGGAAAAGTATTGGACTTTTCCCTTTTCAATAGAGCCGATACGTATCAACAGGATTTTTACGGCAAAGGACTTTCCTGCGTGGATTCCGCTGCAATGCGGGCCTGATCCTGACGCAGGCGAAGCAAGATCGTATCCGTATGCCGTTGTGCGGCGGCGCCGGCCGCGGCGACATCCCCTTTTGCAATGGCAGCAACGATATCCGCATGCTGGTCATGCGATTGGATGCGTGCATCCGGGTCTGGGATGTTGCGGAAAAAGACGCGCTCGTCCTGTGAGAGCAGCTGCTGATAAAATTCAATTAAAAACCGGTTGCCGCATTGGTTGGCGCACAGCCGATGAAATGCAATATCCGCTTCAATGGCTTTCACCCAGTTCTGGGAATTGATGGCGAGCTGGGCAACCGAAAGGCAATGCTGGAAATCCAAAATCATTTCCGGCGTGACATGCTCAGCACATAATTGCGCAGCCAGCACCTCGATTGCGCCGCGCAGCTGCATGTATTCATATCGATCGCGCAGATCCAGCTTGGCAACATGGGTGGATACCCCGGCGACCGATTCCAGCCAGCCTTCATGGATCAGGCGCTTCATGGCGTCGGTAATGGGCGTCCGTCCCATGTCAAACATGGCAGACAGCTCACGGATCGAAACTTTTTGCCCGGGAACAAGACGGCCATCGATGATGGCGGAGCGAATCGCCTGATAAGCGGCATGCTCTTTTGTGGCCGGACGAGAAGGATTAGACATATGTAAACCCCCAATAAACACGCGGTTAAGTACCACTGTCTTTTAAGCATACATAAAATCGGCAAAATAGTCAAGATAGTGCAGACGTGCAGATGGAAAACGGGCAATT
>DXDE01000189.1 GCA_019115615.1 Candidatus Agathobaculum merdavium
ATCTGCCACATTAAATACAGGAAAATGAATCAGACGGAAATCGAATAAATCAACCACAAAGCCGTGCACAACGCGGTCAATCGCGTTACCGATCGCACCTGCCGCAACCAGAACAAGTGACCAGCGCCCGAGTGCATTCTGCATCAAACCTTTATGCAGCACAACAATGATCGCAGCTGTGATAACCACAGCCAGCGTAACAAAAATCCATCGTGAGTCAAACTGTGCAAACATACTGAACGCGGCGCCACGGTTTTCTACATAAGTGAGGTGGAACACACCGTCAATCAATGGGATTGTCTGCTGTGCCTGCAAACTGGTCAGCGCCCAGTATTTTACGCCCTGATCCATTGCAATCATCAGCACAGCCAAAAGGATATATAGCATTTCAGCCCTCCTTTATCGCTCAAAAAGGGGAACAGAACGGAGTCTGTTCCCCTTTCCCTTTGTTTTTCGTCAGCCAACAACCTTAGCGCAGCGTGCACACAGGCCGGGATGCTTTGCATCCGTACCAACCGATTTAGCCTGCTTCCAGCAACGCAGGCACTTTTCACCAGTTGCACGTGCGACCGCGATCTTCAGACCGGGCAGATTTTCACTCACCATGCCCTCGCCTGCACCCTCGACAACCGAAAGCTCGGAAACGATGCACAGGTCAGCCAGATCCTGACCGCATCCGTTCAGCAACGCTGCATTTTCCGCGTCTGCAAATACCGTCACACTCGCCTCCAGCGGCTTGCCGATCGTCTTTGCATTACGCGCGCCCTCGAGCGCTTTGTTGACATCGTCGCGGAAAGCAGTCAGCTTAGCCCACTTGTCAACATCTGCTTCAGCAAAGGCAAGCGCTTCATCTACCACCGGCATTTCGTTATAAGCAACATTGCGGATATCGTCTTCAGCAGTATGCGGCATAGCCTGCCAAATCTCGTCCGCCGTGAAGCAGAGGATCGGGGAAAGCATACGCACCAGCGCACTCAGAATACGGTACATCGCCGTCTGCGCAGCACGACGGCTCAGGCCGGCAGTCTCGTCGCAATACAGACGATCCTTGATAACATCCAGATAGAAGTTGGACAAATCGACAACGCAGAAGTTGTGGATCGCATGGAACACGGTATGGAACTCGTAGTCCTCGTAGCCTGCACGAACCTTGGCAACCAGATCATTCAGACGCATGAGTGCCCACTTGTCCAGCTCAGGCAGCTGGTCATACGCAACCAGATCGGCCTTGGGATCAAAATCAAACAGGTTACCCAGCATATAACGAGCCGTGTTGCGGATCTTGAGATAGTTCTGCGACAGGTGCTTGAGCATGTCCTTGGAAATACGCATATCCTGCCGATAATCCGAGGAAGCAACCCACAGGCGCATAACATCTGCACCATACTGGTTCAGAATATCGTCCGGAGCAATGCCGTTGCCCAGCGACTTGGACATCTTCTGGCGTTCCTCGTCAACGATCATGCCGTGCGTAATAACCGTCTTATACGGCGCCTTGCCCTGCGTCGCGATCGAAGTCAGCATAGACGACTGGAACCAGCCGCGGTACTGGTCATTACCTTCGAGGTAAACATCAACCGGCGTAGACTGGCCTTCGCGATTTTCGATAACTGCACGCCACGACGAACCAGAATCGAACCATACGTCCATCGTGTCGGTTTCCTTATCAAACTCACCACAGCCGCACTCGCACTTGATATCAGCAGGCAGAATCTCGGACGGATCAAGGTCAAACCATGCGTTCGAGCCCTTCTCGCGGAACAGGTCAGCAACAATCTTAATTGTCTGCTCGCTTACCAGCGGCTTACCGCACTTCTTGCAGGTAAAGATCGGGATCGGAACGCCCCAGACACGCTGACGGGAAATACACCAGTCAGAGCGCTCGCGGATCATCGAAGTCATGCGCTCTTCGCCCCAGCCAGGAATCCAGCGAATACCCTCACAGGCCTTGACCGCATCATCCTTGAGTGCATCAACAGAGCAGAACCACTGTTCGGTCGTGCGGAAGATAATCGGATTCTTGCAGCGCCAGCAATGCGGATAGCTGTGAACGATGTCCTCAATCGCAAGCAGTGCGCCACAGGCCTTCAAATCGTCAAGAATGATCGGCGTAGTCTTTTCGTAGTACATGTTAGCGTACTTGCCGGCATCCTCAGTTGTCATGCCCTTGCCGTCAACCGGAACAATGATCGGAATATCGTACTTCTGGCAGACGATAAAGTCGTCCGCACCGAAGCCAGGCGCAGTGTGTACGCAGCCGGTACCGGCATCAAGCGTAACATGATCGCCGCAGATGACAACGCTTTCGCGGTCCATGATCGGATGCTTGGTGCGCATCAACTCGAGATCCGAACCATACAGCGTACCGAGAACTTCCCAAGAATCAATCTTAGCCGCTTGCATGACGGACTCCGTCAGTTCCTTAGCGAGTACATAAATCTCACCCGACGGAACCTTGACCAGATCATACTCATAAACCGGATTGACCGAAATCGCGAGGTTGCCCGGCAGCGTCCAGGTCGTCGTCGTCCAGATAACGAAATATACATTATCGAGCGAACCGGTGATCGCGCTGATCTTGCCGCCCTTATCATCGGTTACATGGAACTTAACATAGATCGAAGAGCACGGCTCATCCTGATACTCAATCTCTGCCTCTGCCAGCGCAGTTTCATCATGCGGGCACCAGTAAACCGGCTTCATGCCCTTGTAAATATAACCCTTCTTAGCCATTTCGCCAAAGATTTCGATCTGGGTTGCTTCGTAGTCGTGTGTAAGCGTCAGATACGGGCGATCCCAGTCGCCGATAACACCAAGGCGCTTGAACTGCGTGCGCTGCGTATCGACATGGTTGTGCGCAAATTCTTCACACTTGGAACGGAACTCCGCGGTCGAAACCTTATCTCGATCCATGCCATATGCCTTGATTGCCTGACGCTCGATCGGCAGGCCATGCGTATCCCAGCCCGGGATATACGGTGCCTGATAACCCATCATATTGCGCGAACGAACGATAAAATCCTTAAGAATCTTGTTCAGCGCATGACCCATATGCAAATTGCCATTAGCATACGGAGGGCCATCATGCAGAACGAATAGCGGCTTGCCTTCGTTCTTTTTCATCAGCTCATGGTAAAGGTCGTCCTTCTCCCATCCCTCGAGGAAACCCGGCTCACGCTTGGGCAGCCCCGCACGCATCGGAAACTCTGTCTTGGGGAGATTGATCGTCTGATTGTAATCCTGCTGCATTGTGCAGTGTTCAGTCCTTTCGCTTGTTACTTTACTTCCTTGGGGTCATAATCGGCGCCAAATTTCAGCTCACCGAAATCAAACTTGCGGGTTGCATCTTCAATCGGAGCATCCGCGTGTTCATCAGCTGCCGGCTGCGCCTGCTGTACAGGCTGCTGCTGCACCGGCTGCACCGGCGCAGCCTTAGCGGCCTCCTGCTGCACACGCACCAGATTCTCCGCCTTGGCCAGTTCGACCAGCGCCTTCGCCTGCGCCTGATATACTGCAGAAACGCGTGCAATGAATTCGATCGTATTCTTCTTGGCCGCTTCCAGCTTCTGCTCCTCGGCCTCGATTTCATCACGCGTATTCTTCACCTTATTTTCGGTTTCGTTCTGGGCATTGGAGACGATATCCTGCGCCTCCTTCTTCGCCTTATCGATCGTATCCTGCGCGATGGTCTGTGCGCTCATCAATGCGCGGCGCATACCATCCTCAATGCCGCGATATTCTTCAATCTTGTCGACCAGCACCTTCATCTTGGCCTTAAGCGCTGCGTTTTCCTTTTGCATCGCCGCAAATTCTTCCGCGACTCGCTCGAGAAACGCGTCGACCGACTTCATATCGTAACCATTAAAAACTGCTTTTTCAAAGCCAATTTCCTGAATTTCCTGCACCGTCATGATGTTTCTCCTCCGTTTTTTATCTTTGCCGTACTTACGGGAAAATGGTCGGGCACAGCCCGACCACTCTATTTTGTCGGTTATCCGACAGGTTTAAAGCATGTATAGAACCTGTTCCAATACAATCAGAACAAGGAATGCCAACATAAACGCAAAGTCGAACGGACAATTTCGTAGTGCATCGATCCGGCTAAGCAAACTGCGGAACGGCTGCACCAACGGTTCAGTGACCAAGCACAGGAACTCATAAATCTGTGAGCCGCTGCCTTGCACGAACCAACTCATCACAGCCCGCGCAAACAGGAGAAACTCCAGAATACGCAGCAGGCTGCTTACTACATAAATAACTATCGTATTCACAGTGACAAAACCTTAGAAATACATACCGCTGCTTTCCAGCTCATCGATCAAATCGCCCATGATGTCAACATTGTACGGCGTAATGATATATGTGCTGTTAGCCACTTTTTTGATTTTTCCCTCGTTGGCATAAGCTACACCGCTCAGGAAATCCACCAAGCGACGCGCTACATCTTTATTGGTCTGCTCGAGGTTAAGTACCACCGTACGCTTATCCTTAAGATGGTCAGCGATCTCGGCCGCATTCTCAAAACGGTCCGGCTTGACCAACACCACCGCAAGCTGTGTGGTTGTATTGATATTTACTACCTTATTTCCACGACGGGGCGCAGCTGTGTCCGAGGGTGCGCTCTCATACGGCCGCTCATAGGAACGCTCATATGTAGGCGCCACACTGCTCTTGATAGGCTCTTCGCTGCGCTGACGGGGCAGTTCTTCTTCGAATTCGTCTTCGACGTCCTCGCCCTTTACCCAATCGATAAAGCCTTTGATCGAACCCATGAAAAGTTCCTCCTTACGTTTTAAGGCGAGACGATTTGATACGGACGCGCACCAAAAATCGCCGTACCGATGCGAACCATGTTTGCACCGCACGCAATCGCCGTTTCGAAATCATTCGTCATTCCCATAGACAAACAATCCATATTTACATTATCGTATTTTTTCGTCAAAATGTCAACAAATACTTGTCGCATTTCATGGAAATAGCTTAAATTTTTCGTCGTTTCATCCGCAATGGGCGGAATTGCCATTAAACCGCGGATATGCAGCGATTCTTTCTCGCTCAGACGTGCGATTGCTTCGTCAAGCTCTTCCAGAAGCAGCCCGCTCTTGGCCTGCTCCCTACCAATGTTGACTTCAAGCAAAATATCCTGCCGCACGCCGCGCTTTGCCGCCTCCTTAGCAATCGCTTCACCCAAATGCACCGAGCCGACCGACTGAATAAGCGAAATTTTTCCAATCAGGTATTTGACCTTATTGGTCTGCAACGTGCCGATAAACTGCAAATCTGCACCTTCATATGCGTTCTGCTCATACTTTTCCAGCAGCTCCTGCACACGGTTCTCACCGCAAACTGTGATGCCTGCCGCAATAGCTGCGCGAACACGTTCCGCATCATTCATTTTTGATGCCGCGACCAAGGTGATTTCTTTGGGGTCCCGCCCCGCCTGCTCGGCAGCACGCGCTATCCGCTCCTGCACAGCCAAGATGCGGTCGCGCAATTCAATTTTCTCCTGCTCCGTCATTTCTTCACCACCATATTGTTTTGCAGATTTTTACCACTTACAATGATCTGATCCTGTTCGACCAGCATATTCACATCTGTTGCACTTTGCTCAACTACGTAATAGTCATCTGCTTCATACAGTTTATTAATAGTCTTAAATTTCTGGAATGAGCCGCTCAGGATAAATACACCAGTAGTGCTTGTCGTTACCCCATCACTATCGGTTGTTTCCTGAACACTCACTGCCTCCTTCGGCACACGCAATCCAGTATATGTTGCCAAAATGATCTCAATCGGCTGCTGCCGCATGGAAACC
>DXDE01000190.1 GCA_019115615.1 Candidatus Agathobaculum merdavium
CGTCAACCGAGGTCACACCTCCCGCGATCAATTGGATCAGCTCAATGCTGAGAGACAACCCGGCCGAGAACAGAATCGTATGCCTTGCCTTGCTAAAACACGACCAGAACAGTGGCAGCAGAAATCCCAACGGCGCGAGCAACGCAAGATTACCAACAATGTTGGTGAATGCACCCAAGCCGGGTGTATCCGTGTCCTGCAAGACTGTTACAATATCCGCAAATGGGATCAGCTCCAGCTTAGGCTCCGGCAGCCGCCCCACCAGCATCTGATAAAGCGACGGCCCAGTCACCAGCCCGACGCCCATCATATAGACCAGCAGGACGAGTACGCCGCATACATCGCGCCGTTTCATCCGAGCGCCTCGGTGTCCACAGCGCTGGCCATCTCGCCGGTCGTGCCGGTCTCAGCAATCGAAGTGAAATCCGGGCGGTACTTCTCGATGATGTTTTCCGGCCATGCGCCGTCCGCGTAGACCAGCTGGAAGTAATCTTCTACACCATCCTGATCTACGCATGCAACAATTTCCATATCATCCGTGCGCGCATCAAACGCAAACCCATCCTTGATTGCACTGCGCAGGCTGCCTAAGGTCATCGCATCTCGGTTGCATGCGTTCTTCAGCAATGCAGCAATGTCTGCCGGATCGGTGACTGGGACGGTCTCCGTATAATAATTGTTGCTATCTCCATACTGATAGTTGTACTGCAGGTTAATTAACTTGACATTTTCCGTTGTCAATGCTGTCGGTTTGATACCCGTAAGCTGCTCCAGCAGAGCAAGCGTCTTTTCGTCCTCTGCGGTCACATAGGCATCACCAAGATAACTGGGGAACTCCTCACGATCCAGATTCAGCATTTCCAGCCGCAGTACTGGCAAGCCGTTTTCCTTGCGGGCAAGCGATTCCTCACGTAATGTGGTGATGATCTGCCGAACAGCATCCTCATCCGCTGTCGAACCAGCCACGCTATAACCGCTTGCATTGCTGTACACATCCAAATAGATAGCTTTTTCGTTCAGATCAACCTGGAATAGCGGCCACACAACCTGCTTATATTCCGCCGAAGAATAAATCTGGTTTAGCAGCGCATTTACCTCTGCATCATTTTCCGGCACCATATAATTCCGGCTTTCCGTGCGGCTGCCCAACTGGAATGTCAGACGGACACTGTGGTATGTGCCCTCCTTGCGCAATGCATCGCGGTTAACCTGTACGCCAATTTCGCCCAGCTGATATGCTGCATCGATATTGGCTGCTTCAGACAGCATTTCGCTTTCATCACCGTCTACACTGACTGCTTGGATGCGATCCCGAGCAGGCAGCCATGTGTCGTAACCGGTCACGTCGAACCGCATGCACAGCATCGCAGCAAACAATACCGCCAAAATAACCACCAGATGCAAGGGTTTACCGAAAATCGCACGGAAATCGAATGCATAAACGAT
Organism: Candidatus Agathobaculum merdavium; assembly: GCA_019115615.1. GTDB lineage: Bacteria > Bacillota > Clostridia > Oscillospirales > Butyricicoccaceae > Agathobaculum > Agathobaculum merdavium. The sequence continues at coordinate 1,447 of DXDE01000190.1, forward strand.
TTCAACAACCCAATGGGTCAATACCGTGCCAATCACCAGACCAGCCCAGAACCAGAAGTTGCCCGCGATCATGCTGAAGACAATACCAAACGCCACGCCCATGAACAGACACATATACACCTTGACCGGCAGCTTGGCGCGCGTAAACGCTAACGCAACACCCGCACGCTCACTGCGGCGGATACGGAACAGCCAGAGAGCCAGCGCGGTGGCAACAATCGCAACGGCCAGATACACCAGCAGGAGACCGGTAGCTGAACCCGGCGCCCCCTTGCCAGTCACTACGCTGGTGACACCTCCTGAAGCATACGAAAAACCATTGATTTCAAACAATTCAACAACCGGCGACAATCGAAGCGCTTGCTGCATATGCTCCGATACCATTGCATAGCTCGAATAAAACTTGCTGCACAGACCGGAAAACAGCATTTGTGCCAACATAGGCGACAGATGTACCCATGCAAGCAGCAGAAGCGTGATAACTGTATTGCCGCACACAATGGTTGTCAGCACGGTCAGTGCATACAACGTCAGGAACATAATCAGATGGCTGACAAGCGCACTGCCGAGCGCAGCCCACTGAACCGCTTCGCCAAATCCCATGCCATAAACACAAGCGACAGACAACACGAGTACTACCAAGTATGGCAGTATCGACAGCACGATACCTGTCAGGAAATTGTTCACAAACAGACCGGTGCGCGAAATCGGCAGGCTATGGTAAAAGTCCACCTTCTGCCGGGAATGCAGATATGCAAACATGACCACGCCGCACACAATCGCCATAACGGCCAGCACGGCCTTCGCCAAGAAATTACCGCCGCCGAGCAGTTCCGCCACTGTTCCCAGCGCACTTTGCCAATCGTGATCAACCAGATCCGGAAACTCTTTTAGCTGCAAGGTGCGGTTTTCCAACGCCCGCTGCATCGTCATCAGCAAAGGAAGCAGCAAGGACAGGAAAAATCCAACGCCGCTGAGCACAAAACCCCACAGATTACGGCGCAGGCTGTCGCCCAGCAAGCCCTTAAAAGAGAAGTTTTTTGAGGTCATAGCCTGCCACCTCCGTTTCATTGATAAAGATTTCTTCCAGCGTCAACGGCAACAACTCACAGAAAGTCGGCTGCATCGCATTGACGCGCTCGAGCAGTTCCTCACGGCTGCCGCGTGCAGTCAGCGTATAGAGCGAACCGCGCTTGTCAAGATGCAGCAGATCAAAACCTTCCCATGCGTTTTCCGGCAATTCGCCGGTAAAAATACATTGCATTTTGAACATACCAAGCTTCATTTCGTCCAAGTCGCGCGAGAACAGGATGCCGCCGCGATGCAGCAGACCAACATGATCGCAGATATCCTCGAGCTCACGCAGGTTATGCGAAGCGATCACCGGGGTCAGCCCGCGGTTTTCAACATCCTCTGCAAACAGGCTCTTGACCGTCTGCCGCACGACCGGGTCGAGCCCGTCGAACGTCTCGTCGCAGAACAGATAATCCGTTCCCGCGCAGATGCCGCAAATGACAGATACCTGTTTTTTCATACCCTTGGAGAACGTGCGGATTTTCCGGTTTTCATCCAATCCAAAGCCATCCATCAGCTTGCGGTACCGACCCTCATCAAAATAACGATAGAACCGCTTATAATAATTCTTCATATCTGCCGGTGTGCTGTTCGGGAAAAAGAACTGCTCATCCGAAATAAAGAAAAACCGTTCTTTAAGCGCTACATTTTCAAAAATATCCGCTCCATCAATGCGAACTGCACCTTCATCTGGCTGCAGGATACCAGACAGCATGCGCAGAAACGTCGATTTTCCTGCACCGTTTGAGCCAATCAGCCCATACACAGAGCCATTGTGCACCTCTGCGCATACATGATCGACTGCCGTGACGGTGTCAAAGCGTTTGGTTGCGTTTTCTGCCGTGATCATGCCATACCCTCTCCTTTCTCACTTATCCAACCCTGCAGCTGCGCCTCTGTTGCGCCGAGTGCACGAGCCTGTACCACCAGAGCGCCAATCTGCGAGCCGATTTCCTCCAGCCGCCGCGTACGCAGCACTGCCATGTCGTCCGAAATGAAATTCCCTCGGCCTTTGGCCGCATAGATCACACCGCGCCGTTCCAACTCAGCATATGCACGCTGAATGGTATTCGGGTTGATCGAAAGCTCAACAGCCAACTGCCTTACACTGGGAAGCTGGCTACCGGACGGCAGCGCACCGCGCAGGGCGAGCGACTCCACTTGATCGACAACCTGCTCATAGATTGGTCTGGCGTCCCGATAATCAATCCGTATCACAGCTGCGCCTCCTTTCGTGTGTTATCTGTATTATGTGTCTTAATACACTTATAGTATAATCAGCAATATGGTTTCTGTCAATAGCATTTTTAGATAACCTATGATATACTGGTGTAGAAATACACACAGGAGGGTATCATGGTACATCTGGGAAATGATTGGGACGAAATTCTAGCGGAAGAGTTCCAACAAGATTATTACAAGCGCATCCGCTATTGGCTAAAGAAAGAGTACGCAGAACAGACCATTTATCCGCCGATGAATGATATTTTCAATGCTTTGCGTTACACTGCGTATGCAGATGTGAAAGCCGTTTTGCTTGGGCAGGACCCTTACCACGGTCCCGGACAAGCACATGGACTGTGCTTTTCGGTGCAGCCGGGCATCGCTCCCCCACCGAGCCTGCAGAACATTTTTAAAGAGCTGCAAAGCGATCTCGGTATCACACCCCCGCAAGGCGGAACGCTCACCCCTTGGGCACAGCACGGTGTCCTGTTGCTCAACACAGTACTAACCGTACGACGCGGACAAGCCAACAGTCACAAGAATATCGGCTGGACAACCTTTACCGACCATGTAATCGAAAAGCTCAACGCACGCGAAAAACCCATTGTATTCCTGCTTTGGGGCGGCAATGCCCGTGCCAAGAAAAGCCTGATCACCGCACCACAGCATTTGATACTCGAATGTCCGCATCCATCTCCCCTGTCCG
>DXDE01000191.1 GCA_019115615.1 Candidatus Agathobaculum merdavium
CACGGAGCTTCTTAACGTCAGCAGCAGTAAAAGCCATTTTATATTCCTCCAAACAAAATTACAAAATAAAACCGTAGGGCGTGACGACCACGGCGCGCCGGGGTTGTCGCGCCCTACGAACAACTCACAAATTTATGCAGTTATAGAAAATTACTCCGCCTTAGCTTCTTCAGCCTTAGCCTCGACCTCGAGCTGCTCGCCCTGCTTGCCTTCCAGAACAGCGTTAGCCATGGTCTGGGAGATCAGCTTGATCGCGCGGATTGCGTCGTCGTTGCCCGGGATGACGTAGTCGATCTCGTCCGGATCGCAGTTGGTGTCAACGATTGCAACGATCGGGATACCCAGCTTGCGTGCTTCTGCGATCGCGTTCTTCTCCTTGCGGGAGTCAACAACGAACAGCGCGCCCGGCAGCTTCTTCATTTCCTTAACGCCGCCCAGGTACTTCTCGAGCTTAGCGATCTCGAGCTGGAGCTTGATAACTTCCTTCTTCGGAAGCAGATCGAAGGTACCGTCCGCTTGCATCTTCTGCAGCTGGTTCAGACGGGCAATACGGGTACGCATGGTCTTGAAGTTGGTCAGCATGCCGCCCAGCCAACGTGCGTTGACATAGAACTGGCCGCAGCGCTCAGCCTCTTCCTTGATCGCGTCCTGTGCCTGCTTCTTGGTGCCGACAAACAGGATGGACTCACCAGCAGCAGCCATATCGCGTACGAAGAAGTAAGCTTCCTCGAGCTTCTTTACGGTCTTCTGCAGGTCAATGATATAGATACCATTGCGCTCGGTGAAGATGTAGGTTGCCATCTTCGGGTTCCAGCGGCGGGTCTGATGGCCGAAGTGTACGCCGGCCTCCAGAAGCTGCTTCATAGAGATTACTGCCATTTTTACATTTCCTCCTTGGTTGTTTCCTCCACCCCTGATCATCTGACAGCAGCAACCGGAAAACCGGTCACCGGCTGCTTTCATCACGAGGTGTGCGAATTCGTGCTTTAATAGTATACGCCGTCAAAACTGCTTTGTCAATGATGATTTGCGCTTTCACAGATTTTTTCGCCTGTTGTTTGCGTTTTTTCAGCCGGGGCTTGTCCATCGTCCCGTCCCAGCAGCACCATCGCTGCGACGATCAGCGCGATCCCGCCGAAATCCATGCCGCCGAGCGGCACAGAAAGCCAGAAAACGCTCAGGATCGTCGACGCCACCGGCTCTACGGCTGCCAAAATGCTGCCCTTAGCCGCACCAATCCGGCGCACACCCTCAAGATAGCAGCAGAACGCGCAGATCGTACCGAATATAATAATGTACAGCATGCCGAGCACGGTCACAGTATCCCACTCCCCGACCACATGCCACGGCTGGAAGATGGCGCACAGTCCAAGTCCGCCAAGCAGCATACCGAAGCCGGTGACCGGCATCGTACCGTAGCGCACAATCAGCCCGCGCGGCTGTACACTGTACACCGCGACCGACACTGCCGCCAGCACGCACCAGATCAGCGCTTTGGGCGAAAGCGCAAGCTGCGAAAAATCACCGTGCGTCGCCAGCAGCAACGCGCCGCCCATCGCGCAGCACACCGCAATCAACTCGCGCTTAGTCGGCATGCGCTTTTCGCGCATCGCTAGCCACAGCAGCACGATTGCCGGGCCGGTATATTGCAGGGTCGTTGCGGTCGCGGCGTTGGAAAGCTCGATCGAACGGAAATACGAATACTGGCACATCGCCATGCCAAACACCGCAAAAATAATCAATGATCCGACGCTGCGTTTGCTTCGAAACAATTTCACTGCATCACCGCGGAAGCGTCCCAGCGAATAAAGTACAAGCAGCAGTCCGGCCATTGTCAAGCGTACGGAAACCAGCCAATCCGCATTTAGCCCGCGATGGTCGAACAGATACTGTCCGCACGCACCGGAAAACGCCCAGCAGACCGCGCCGAACACCGTTAACACATATCCTGTTTTCTTTTCCATAGCTCTATCTCTTTTCGCAAATGGTCTCGCTTTGCTATCCTATCACACTCCCGCTGCATTTTCCAGCCCTATCCGTGAAATTTGACCAGAATATAATCTTCCCCGAGCGTTTCAATGCAGCGCCATGGGATTTCCTGCTCCTGTTTGGAAAACATGCCCAGCAAACCGCCCTGTCCCGGCACAACGATCGCGGTGATCTGTCCGCAGACCGGGTCGAACACCAAGTCGCACACCTCTCCCAACCGCGCCCCGTCGCACAGGTTAATCACCTCACGGCAGTGCAGCTCAGAAAACCGCATCAGACCCATCTTTTCACTCCCCCAGTGCGCGGTTCAAATAGCTCTCCGTACTCTCGCCCGCCGGACGGTTGAACCGTCCCATTTCATACAGGCAGGCCGGATCGTTCGTCACCAGATTGACCTTCTCCTCACAGCCGAGCGTGCACAGGAAACCCATCTCCTTCAAAATGCGTTCGCTCTCCTCGGAGCACGCGCCAAACGGATAAGTATAGCAAGTCGGCGTTGGCAACCCAGCCTCGGTCAGCAGCAGCTGGGTCTGCTCGGTATCCTCCCGCAACAAGGAAGCGTAGCTTTCCGCATCCTCGCCGCGCCGCCGCAGACAGCCGCGCCGCTCGCCGTACTCATGCAGGTTCCACGAATGGTTCTGCACCTCAAATACATCCTGCATTTCAGTCAGCCGGTCGAGCCGCAAATGCGACCAATAAGCGTTTTCCACACCGTTTTCCGTATATTGTGCAGTTTGGCTGCCAATGACCGACACGACAGCCCGCATGCCGCGCTGTTCCAGCAACGGATAGGCATAAACATAGTTATTATAGTATCCGTCGTCAAAAGTAATCATTACAGGCTTTTCAGGCAGCGGCACCCCGTCATAAACATAGGCCAGCAAATCATTTACCGTCACAGTCTGATAGCCGCGCTGCTGCAAGGCATCCAGATCAGCGGATAAGACCGACGGCGAAATCACATACTGTCCCTGACGGGCGCTATCCTTCAAAATGCTGTGGTACATCAGCACCGGCAGGTGTACACCGTCCTCTGCCAGCGCCATTTCCGCCTGCCCACGGCCGAGCAGCGCAATCCCAAAGCAAAGTACGAACACCGTGCACACCGCCTGCAGTGCCGTATGCCGGAAACCCAGTTTCAACAAAAATCCCCTCCCCGGACTGCTTTTCAGAGCAGTTTATGTCCGGGAAGGGGTAAATATGCTGATTGTGGGACAGGCCGTCAGCGCCGATAGCGCGCGATGCCCTCGGTATAGAGGTTGCCGCCGACACAGTCCTGCGAGACGATGGCGGTGAAATTCTCGACCGTCAGCCGCTTGACCGACTCGCAGCCAAGCTCCTCATAGGCAATGACCTCGACGTTTTTGATCGACGCCGCCTTGGCCGCGCCTGCACCGCCGATGGCAACCATATAGACCGCGCCGTTGCGCATCATCGCGTCCTGCACCGGCTGGCTGCGTACACCCTTGCCGATCATGCAGGCAAGGCCTGCATCCAGCAGACGCGGCGCAAACGGGTCCATGCGGCCTGAGGTCGTCGGCCCAACCGAGCCGATCACCTGCCCGGGCTTTGCCGGGGTCGGACCGGCATAGTAGATGGCGGCGCCGTCCAGATCAAAGGGCAGCTTTTCGCCCGCGTCCATCGCTGCAACGATTTTCTTATGTGCCGCGTCGCGCGCTGTGTAAACAATGCCGGTCAGGGTGACCGTGTCGCCCGCGCGCAGCTTAGGCGCCATTTCCTTTAACTCTTCGGTTTTCAGATCATAGTGCGCCATGGCTTACTCCTCCGTTTTCGGCCGCAGGTTATTCAGCACAGTCCGCAGGCCGGCATTGTTTTTTCCGACCTCACCCTTACCGAGCGATGCGCTGATGCGGTCAATCTCGCCGAGCACTTCGCCCGCCTTGCGCGCCATCTCAGCCGACTCCTGCTGGCTGCGCGTAAGCACGCTGCGGTAGTTCTCCTTGGTCAAATCCAGCTGGTGCTTGACCTGCTCGATCATATCGAGCGACTGACGGCGCAGCTTCTGCAGTTCCGCTTTTGCGTCCTCTTCGATCTGCTTGGCGCGGCGATACGCGGACAGCTCCATCTCCGCAATCTTATCCTTGGATGCGTCATACTCACCGCACTTGGCTGCAAGCTTGGCGTTTTCCTCTGTCAAGCGGTCATTCTCCGCAGCGAGTTCTTCCGCACGGGCATTCTGTGCTTCAATCTCCCCTGTCTGCAAAGAAAAACCGCGCTCGATTTGGTCAAGCTGCGCGCGGATCTTATCCGTATCCAGCGTCATTTCCCCCAACCGCTCGAGCAGTTCGGCATTTTTTTCCGTCAGCGTCTTGTTCTGCTCTCCCAGTTCGGTCAGGGCAGCCTGCGCCTCGGTCAGCTGGCGACGCAGTTCCTCGGTCTCCGAATGATATTTGCTGTCGGTCTCCTCTATGTAGCGCAGCACGTCTTCCCGCCGGAAGCCGCCGAACACCGCCCCGCGAAAGCCCTTGATCTGCTCGTCCATGTCTTTTTCTCCTCCAGAAATCGAACTCTGTTTTAATAGTATAGCAAAATCCGTCAACAATAGCAACCAAAAAAGCAGGACACCTCCGCAAAGCCCTTGCAAAGCACCTGCAAAAATGCTATGATACTTGTAATCTTGCGAAATTGGGGACAAAGCTATGTTAGAACTGAAAGATTTTGAAGCAGCCGCCGACCGGCTGAAAAATGTCATCCACAATATCCCTCTGTCGACCTCGTGCACTTTTTCGGGCATGAGCGGCGCGGAGGTCTATCTGAAATATGAAAACCAGCAGAAAACCGGCTCTTTTAAGGTGCGCGGCGCCTACAATAAGATCATGAAGCGCTACGCTGAGGGCGACCTGCATGCGGTCGTCGCTTCGTCCGCGGGCAACCACGCGCAGGGCGTGGCCTTCGCGGCAAGCTCGGTTGGTGTCAAATCGACCATCGTCATGCCCCGCTCGACACCGATCGCCAAGGTTTCTGCTACACAGGGCTACGGCGCGGAAGTCGTGCTGGCGGGCAACATCTACGACGAAGCCTACGCCCGCGCCTGCGAGATCTGCGAGGAGACCGGCGCAGAGTTCATCCATCCGTTCGACGATGAGGACGTCATGGCCGGTCAGGGCACGATCGCGCTCGAGATCCTGCGCGACCTGCCGTTTGTCGATATGATTTTTGTCCCGGCGGGCGGCGGTGGCCTGATCTCCGGTATTGCCGCCTGCGCCAAGCAGATCAACCCGCGTATTCAGGTTATCGGTGTGCAGGCCGAGGGCGCGCCTGCGATTGCCAATTCGTTCCGCGCAGGTTCGCTGACCCCGTCGGACACTGTGCGCACGATCGCGGACGGCATCGCGGTCAAGACCCCGGGCGAAAAGACTTTCGAGTATATCCAGAAATATGTCGACCGCGTCGTGACCGTGTCGGATGACGAAATCGCCTCGGCCGTTCTGCTGCTGCTCGAGCGCTGCAAGCAGGTCGTTGAGACCTCTGGCGCGGCTTCGCTCGCAGCTGTGCTCAACAACAAAGTCGACGTCAAGGGCAAAAAGGTGGTTTGCGTGCTGTCCGGCGGCAATATTGACGTGTCCTTCATCCACAAGATCGTCGAAAAGGGTCTGGTCACCCGCTGCCGTCATCTCAAGTTCTCGACCATCATGCCGGACGCGCCCGGCGCGCTCGAGCGCTTTGCGCATCTGGTAGCCGAGCAGAACGCCAATATCATCCGTTTCCAGCATGACCGTGTGCAGGCAGACCTCGACATCGGCGAGGCGATCATTCAGGTCGTATGCGAGGTCGGCGGCGTCGAGCATGCCAAGCGCCTGCTTGACGAAATGAGCCGTCAGGGCTATCAGGTATTCACCTCGCAAATCTAAGAAAACTGCCAGCAAAGGCCGTCCCAAAAAGGGACGGCCTTTTTTGTGCAGGACGCGCAGCGATATCGATTGACAGTGCCGCCGGATTTCCTGTATGATGTTACCATATGGGGCGAATACAGCGGCTGAACCGCCGTGTTTTTTAAGGGAGTAGATAGAGATGAAAAAACGGATTTGTGCGGCAATCGTGCTTGCATCCATGCTGCTTGGCGTACAGGCTTCCGCATGGGACAATCCCGGCATCCACATGAGCGCGTGGGCAGTCAATGAAGTACAATCCGCTTATGACAACGGCGCGGTATCTGCGGACTTCAACTTAGGCACAGATTATACCCGTCCGATCACACGCGGCGAGTTGGCACGACTGACCGTCGACCTGATTGCGCACGAACAGCAGCTGACCATCGACGATCTGGTCGCGCAGTTCGGCATTGCCTTACAGGCCGTACCGCTCACACCCGCGCAGCCCGAGGGCGAAGAGCAAACCGAAAGCGGCAGCGAGATAGAAACCGGCGGTAGCACAGACAGCACCGTGCCCAGCGATGGCGTAGATCCGTCCAAGCCCGATGACGATACTCCAACAGATGATACTACATCCGTCGATGCAGATGACAGTACTCCCAACCTTGGCACGGAACCATCGCAGACGGATGGTAATACTCCAGTCAGCAATACGGCATCTTCCGATGCGGACGACAACACGCATACTGATAGCGCGGAAAAGCCTGATGCAGCCGCCAATGGAAAGCCATCGGGCACCGACGCTGCGCCAGACGAAACTGACGGTGCAGGCGTAAACGGCAATCCCGGCACTTCCGCACCGGACAGTGCTGCGCCTGATGATGATACGGATACCCCATCCGACATGGAACAGCCCACCGACAACGAGGGCAACGCTGAGCCGGAAACCGGCACGCCTATCGACGGCACGGACGACGAGACAGCACCGCCCACAGATGAATCAGAACCCGAGCTCCCTGCATGGGGCGACCCGCTCGACGGCGGCCTGCCGTTTGTCCAGTCGGGCAGCTTTAGTGACACACAAAGCGTATATGTCGAACTGGCGGCGCGCCTTGGCATCGTCAACGGTGCGGACGGTTTGTTCCGCCCGAATGATCCGGTCACCCGCGCGGAAGCCGCAGCCATGATGCAGCGCTGCATGGGTGTGCTGGGCTTTACAGAGGCCAACCAGCAGCCGATGCAGTTTACCGACAATTATGCCATCCCCCGCTGGGCGGTCGAATCCGTCAAGTATATTTCCGGCCGCACAGACAGCAGCGGTCAGGCCATTATGGGCGGCGCAGGCGGTAAGTTCTCTCCGCAGGACCCGTACACCATTGAGCAGGCCATTCTTTCCCTGCTGCGCATGCAGTCCTCGCTTGCCGTAACCGATATTGCTGAGGGCTGGCGCGATGCACCGGGTTATAACAGCGTCACATTGTCGCTTACCTTCGGCGGTGACTGTACGCTCGGCCGCGGACACAATTTCGCGTACAGCGGTTCGCTGGACGAAATGTATGACCGAAAAGGCCCATCCTACTTTTTCTCCGGCATCCCGGAATTCTTTAACGATGATCTGACCATGGTTAACTTCGAGGGCACGCTGACCAACTCCACCTCGTATGCCAATAAAACCTTTGTATTCAAAGGCCGCCCGGCATACGCGCAAATCCTTGACAAGGGCAGCATCGACGTAGTCGCGGTTGCAAACAACCATTCTATGGACTACCTGCAGCGCGGCTTTGACGACACTATCCGCTACCTCTCTCCTTATGTCGCGGTGTCCGGATACGAACGCATGCCGATCGTGACAGTCAAGGGCGTGCGGATCGGTTTTGCCTCCAATGTCGGCTGGTCGTATGACGCTGCGCAGCGCACCTTTATCACGAACGCCATCAAGAACCTTCGTGCACGGGGCGCAGAACTCATTGTTTTCAACTATCACTGGGGCGTTGAGCGCGCTTACCGAAGCAACAGCACCCAGCGCGCGATCGCGCATTACTGCATTGATCAAGGTGCGGACCTCGTCATCGGCCACCACCCGCACGTCGTGCAGGAGGTCGAAACCTATAAAGGCAAGCAGATTGCTTACTCCTTAGGCAATCTTGTGTTCGGCGGCAACAACAATCCCTCGGACAAAAACTGCCTGATCTTCCGCCAAAACTATACCTTTGACCTGGATACCCGCAAAGTAACCTCCGCGTCGTACAAGGCAATCCCGTATAAGGTTTCCTCGGTTTCGTGGCGCAACGACTATCACCCGGTCAAAGCCTGATTTTCACGCAAAGGACGATTGACTCACCATGAAACGCTTTCCCCTTTTGCCGCAGCGCTTATTCATGCTGCTGATCGGCGTTGCTGTCACTGAATTTGGCAGCCAAATGTTTGTCGCGCTTGATGTTGGCGCAGACCCCTTTATGATCCTTGTGCAGGGCATCTCACGTCAGACCGGCCTGAGCTATGGGCAGGCCAGCACGGTACTGATGCTGCTCTGCCTTGCCGCTATTTTCCTGTTTGACCGGCGGCACATCCATCCGGGCACGATCTTCTGCATGTTCTGCCTCGGCCCGCTGGTCGATTTTTACGCATTCCTGTTCCGGCATTTGCTGCCGCAGCAGCGCCCGCTTGCGCTGACAGTTATCTTGGTGGCCTTGGGCTGCGTCATTGTCTCCATCGGCATCGGTATTTCCGTGCGGTCGGATGCAGGCGCATGCGCCAATGATCTGGTTCCGGTAATCGCGCACGAACGCCTCCCTTTCCTTGCGCTGCGCTGGACACGTATGCTTTGGGATTTCGGCTGCATCTTAGCCGGATTTGCGCTCGGCGGCACACTGGGTGTCGGCACCCTGATTGCACTGACGCTATATGGCCCCGGCCTGCAGTTCTTCCTTCCGGTAGCGAACCGCTTGGCCTGTGCGATTGGCCTGCCCGAAAACGCAGAAAGCTGAAAATGAAAAAGCACGCAGAAATATCCTGCGTGCTTTTTTATACCGATACCCTATTTATTTCATGCTGCCCTTAGTGCCCCAGTTGGCGAACTCACTATAAGTCAGATAAATACTGTCTTCCGGCAACCCGGTCGTCTGCTGCACAACATCAAACGCGGCTTCCGTAAACGCCTTTTTATTGGCAAATTCCGTCGAACCATAGCAGCGCACATCCACAAAAGCCAACTGACGCTTCTCTCCCGCAAAATAC
>DXDE01000192.1 GCA_019115615.1 Candidatus Agathobaculum merdavium
CGATGTACCACCGATGATCAAAATGTCCGCGTTGCGAATATACTCAACGCTTTTATTGATCGTGTAACTGTCCAAGCTTTCTTCGTACAGAACAACGTCCGGCTTAATGACGCCGCCGCAGGTGCACTTCGGAACGCCTGTACCGGCAGCAATATCTCGCACATCATAGGGCTTGCGACAACGCATGCAGTAATTGCGCAATACTGAGCCATGCAGCTCCAAAACCTCTTTGGAACCGGCTTTCTGATGCAGGCCGTCGATGTTTTGTGTGACAACTGCGCGACACTTTCCCATACGCTCCCATTCGGCAAGCTTTTTGTGCGCTGCATTGGGCTCTGCGTCGAGAGCGAGCATTTTTGCACGGTAAAAACGGTAAAACTCCTCAGGCTCGGAGTGGAAAAAGCTTGCACTTAAAATCGTCTCAGGCGGATATTTATATTGCTGGTTATACAGGCCGTCGACTGAGCGGAAATCCGGGATGCCGCTCTCGGTCGAAACACCTGCACCGCCAAAAAAAACAATATTATCGCTTGCGTCTACCCATTCTTTCAGTTTTGCGATCTGTGCGTCCATAACAACGCCTCCTTATGGCCGTTATTCTGTAAACGAAACAGTGCCTTCCTTGCGCGGCTTTGCCGGCGTCTCCTTGGCAATATAGCCGATTGCCGCTGAGCATATGACCAAATGATCTTCAGGCACACCATACTCGGTTAAGATTGCACGCACCTTGGCATCGTCACAGCACTCGCGGATCTGGTTGATCCAGCAAGAGCCAAGGCCAAGTTCGGTCGCCATTAGAAGCAGGTTTTCCATTGCAGCTGCGCCATCGACAAAAGCATGGTGTTCATCCTTCTTGTAGGAAATAATGATATTGACCGGTGCACCATAGAAATTATAGTCCGGACCGCGGTTATCCGCCTCGGCGACTGCGCGCGCAAGGCGCAGCGATTTTCCGCGCTGTATACAACGGTAAAATGCCACAGGTATTTGCCCATACCGGAGGGCGCCCATTCGGCAGCTTCAACAAGCTGCATGATTTGCTCCTTCGGCGGGAGCTTGCTTTCAAACGCACGCGTAGAGCGGCGGGACTTGATAATCTGCATCAGATCAGACATGCAAAAGACCTCCTTGATAAGAATAAATATAGTATAGACCCTGCACGGCCTACTTTCAATACAACATGAACAAAAATGCCATAAGTGCTGTAAAATTTCTGTGAAAAGGCGCGTATCTGTGATATACTGTTACAGATTAAAAATGATAAACGGGAGACGGATACGATATGATTACAATCAGCGATCTGAGCTTGAATTTCAGCGGAGAGCCGTTGTTTAAGGATGTAAACCTGAAATTTACGGAAGGCAACTGTTATGGTGTGATCGGCGCCAATGGCGCGGGCAAATCTACATTTTTGCGCATCTTGTCGGGCGATCTTGATCCCTCGACCGGAACGGTTTCGATTGCGCCCAAAACGCGTATGAGCGTACTCAAGCAGGACCATTTTGCGTTTAACGAGGAAACGGTGCTGAACACTGTACTCGGTGGTAATCCGCGTCTTTTGCAGGTCATGCAGGAAAAGGATGCGCTTTACATGAAAGACCCCTTTACCGAGGAGGACGGCAACCGTGCGGCTGAGCTCGAAGCTGAGTTTGCTGAGATGGGCGGCTGGGATGCCGAAACAGAGGCCGGGCAGCTGCTGAACGGTCTGGGACTGGATGCTGATGCGATCCTTTACACGCAAATGCAGTATCTGGGCGACGTGGAGAAGGTTAAGGTACTGTTGGCGCGCGCCCTGTTTGGCAAGCCGGATATTCTGCTGCTCGACGAGCCGACCAACCATTTGGATATTCAGGCAGTGCGCTGGCTGGAGGACTTCCTTGCGGAGTTCGCAGGTACGGTCCTGGTTGTCTCGCATGACCGTCACTTCCTCAACAATGTTTGTACGCATATCGTCGATATTGACTATGGCAAGATTAAGCTGTATGTCGGTAACTACGAATTTTGGTATGAGTCCTCGCAGCTAATCCAGCGCATGATCAAGGATCAGAACCGCAAGAACGAGGAGAAAATCAAGGAGCTGCAGAACTTCATCCAGCGTTTTGCTGCCAATAAGTCTAAGTCTCGTCAGGCCACCAGCCGTCGTAAGCTGATCGATAAGCTGACCGTTGAAGAGCTGCCGGCCTCTTCGCGCCGCTATCCGTGGGTATCGTTTGCGGCTGACCGTGAAGCGGGCAAGGATATCCTCGAGGTTCGCGGCATCTCGAAAACGATTGACGGGGAAAAGATTCTCGACAATGTATCCTTCATTGTACGCCGCGGCGATAAAATCGCGTTCATCTCGGATAACGAATTGGCCATGACGACTCTGTTTCAGATCCTGATGGGCGAAATGAAGCCGGACGAAGGCAGCTTCAAATGGGGTGTGACCACCTCGCAGAGTTATTTCCCGAAGGATAACAACGAGTTCTTTGAAGGCCACACCGAAACCATGCTCGACTGGATCGCACCGTATTCGCGCACAGATACGCTGGAGTCCACGCTGCGCGGCTTCCTTGGCCGTATGCTGTTCTCGGGCGATGACGTATATAAGCCGGTGCGTGTGCTGTCTGGCGGTGAAAAGGTTCGCCTGATGCTGGCACGCATGATGCTGTTCGGTTCCAATGTGCTGGTTATTGACCAGCCCACCAACCACCTTGATCTGGAGTCGATTACCGCGGTCAACAACGGCGTACGTGACTTCAAGGGAACTGTTCTGTTTGCCTCGCACGACCATGAGTTTGTACAGACAATCGCGACGCGTATTATTGAGATTCGCGAGCAAGGTGTCTTGGATAAGGAATGCACCTATGATGAATTCTTAGAATTCCGCGAAGGTTATAATGGCTGATGAAAAAAGGGCTGTACGGGCTGCTCACACTGATTGCACTTGCGGCACTTGCCTTGTTGTTTGCCGTAACACTTGGGTGGAACTGTCCGGTGCAGCATTTCACCGGCATCCCATGTCCCGGGTGTGGGCTTTCGCGCGCTGCAGTTGCGCTTTTGCGGTTTGATTTTGATACCGCTTTCCGGTACCATCCGATGGTATATATCTTGCCGCCAGTCATATTGTACGCACTGTTTGGAAAGAAGCCTCTGCTTGGCTCAAAAACACGCGAACGTGTTCTGCTATGGGGTGTAATGGCACTATGGACAGCGATATGGATATACCGCTTAGTGGTGCACGACCCCTTAGTTTGGGGATAGCATAGGATAAAAGGCGCATTGGTTACAGCCATGCGCCTTTTGATCTTTTTATTCCATTTTAGACCGTATAAATCCATTCTATTGCTTGCCTGACAGCAAGAATTTGTGGTATACTATATGAAATTGGGCGATACCAAGGAGGAAGAATGCAATCATGATCATCACCTGTCCGCACTGTCAGGCCGAGCATGACCACAAGGTGCTTGACCATATTAATATTGACCGAAATCCCGAGCTGCGGGCTAAGGTACAGGATCTGTCTTGCTTTCGTGTCACATGCCCAAATTGCGGCAAGACTGCACTTGCCGTATATCCCTGTCTTTATCACGATATGGCAAACCAGTTTATGGTCTGGTTGTGGCCGGAAGAAGGGGAGGCGCCTCGTGCGCAATTTGATCCGCTGGCAGGGTATACGCTGCGCCGGGTAGATAGTTTAAACGCTTTCCGCGAAAAAATCAATATTTTGGAACGCGGATTGGATGACCGTGCGGTTGAAATCATGAAACTGCTGCTTTTCTCGCAGCTCAATCGTGATCTTGATGTGGTGGAATTACTGTTTCACGAACTGGATGAACGGACAGGCGAGTTGCGCTTTGTCGCGGTGCTGTCTGACGGAGCAGAACAGTATGCTGCCATGCCGGGCACAGTCTATCAACGTTTACGGGAAGATGTCGAAACCTATCTATACACTCCGGGCGGCGATTTTACCGTAATTGATATGGCATGGGCGAACAGTGCACTGGAGTTGCTGCACGAAATGAGATGAAAAAAGCGGCCTCCCGTTAGGGAGACCGCAATCCTATGTAGGGGATGAATCAGCCATAGAACAGCTGTACCAATGTGCCGCCGATAATGGCGACCGCCAGAGTTGCCGCAATGACGGGCAGCGCTCGCCGACGGCCTTCTTTTTCTTCAAACAAAACAATGTAGCCGAAACCAGCACCGGTTGACAAACCGGCAATCAGTGCACCAAAGCTGATCGTACCGTTAACGAACAGTTCGGAGAGCAGCACACTCATTGCGCAGCTGGGAATCAGGCCGAGGATTGCGCAAAGCATCGGCTGAAAGATGCTGTCCGACAGCAGCAGGGAGGATAACACGTCCTCGCCGATGAGGTGGACAACAAAGTTCAGAAGAAATAGTACAGCAAATAGGAAAAATGCTGTTTTGAGTGTATGCCAAATGACGCTCCACACCGGTGAGCCGGCACTGCAGTCACAAGTTCCCATCTCGATTTCCAGCTCATCGTCACAATGTGCGCGATAACTGCGGAATACAGTGTAACGCAGGATATAGCCGCCAATCACGGCGATGGAAAACTTGACTATCAGCAGCAGGGCAACTTGCGATACCGTTGCGCCGCCTGCCAACATGACGGGTACAGCCTCATCTGAGGTTGCAAGAAAAACAGCTACAAGCGTTGCTGGTGCAAGATATCCCGCGGAAAACAGTGCAGCAGCGGCAGCGGAAAAGCCGCACTGTGGAATCGTACCGGCTAATGCACCGACGACCGGACCAAACCGTGCCGCGCGAGAAAGCAACGCTGGTGTATTGGTCAAACGGTTTTCGATATAATAGAGAAGTGCATACACGACAAGCAGTAATGGTACGGTTTTGAGCACATCAAAAAATGCTTC
>DXDE01000193.1 GCA_019115615.1 Candidatus Agathobaculum merdavium
ATGCGGCTGTTAACCGCAGGGTCGTTGGTTCGAGTCCAACTTGAGGAGCCATACAGGGGTATAGCTCAGCTGGTAGAGCATCGGTCTCCAAAACCGAGTGCCGTGGGTTCGATCCCTACTGCCCCTGCCAATCCGCTGCTGTAGCTCAGTAGGTAGAGTGCATCCTTGGTAAGGATGAGGTCACCGGTTCAAATCCGGTCAGCAGCTCCAAAAAAGCGAACCGCCTGAAAGCGGTTCGTTTTTTTATGCCGGGCAGGCTGCCCGCCAAAAAGGAGAGACAATGCTGTGAAAATCCGCAATTCGCTGATCCTGCTGCTGACTGCCACCATCTGGGGCGTGGCGTTCGTGGCGCAGAGCGTCGGCATGGACTATGTCGGCCCCTACACCTTCCTGTTCGCCCGCAGCATCATCGGCGGCATCGTGCTGCTGCCGGTCGTTTTCGTACTGCACAAGAACGCCCCCCTGCCCGCGCCTGAAAACGCGGAAAAGAAGCGGCAGGCACGCAAAACGTTGATCGTCGGCGGCGTCTGCTGCGGCGCAGCGCTTTGCTTCGCAAGCATTTTTCAGCAGATCGGTCTGCTGTACACCACGGTCGGCAAATCCGGCTTCCTGACCGCCTGCTATATCCTGATCGTTCCGATGCTCGGCCTGCTGCTCGGCCGCAAATGCGGCAAGCTGGTCTGGTGCGGCGTGGCGCTGGCCATTGTCGGCCTGTACTTCCTGTGCCTGACCGATGGCCTGAGTGTCAACCTCGGCGACCTGCTGACCTTTATCTGTGCGATCCTGTTCTCGGTACATATTATGGTGATCGACCATTTCTCCCCGCTGACCGACGGGGTCAAGATGTCTTGCATCCAGTTTTTCGTCTGTGCAGCCATCTCGGGCGTGGGCATGCTGATTTTCGAAGCGCCCAGCCTGTCCGCTATGCTCGCCGCATGGAAACCCATCCTGTATGCGGGCGCGCTGTCCTCGGGCGCGGGCTATACCCTGCAGATCATCGGCCAGCGCGGCATGAACCCGACCGTTGCCTCGCTGATCATGAGCCTTGAGTCGGTAATCTCGGTGCTCGCGGGCTGGATCATCCTGCACCAGACGCTATCCGGCCGCGAAATCCTCGGCTGCGTGCTGATGTTTATTGCCATCGTGCTTGCGCAGCTGCCGGATAAGAGCGCCGCTGCCGCCAAGTGACTTCTGCCACAACGCATAAAAAGCCGCCAAATGGCGGCTTTTTGTTTTGTGCAGGTTTTTGCGCGCCTTCTCTTGACAAATATAGCTGTGCGTTCTAATATGAATACATGAACATATGAGCAATCATTCATATATTGTACAGGAGGGACGCGGTATGTCGACCCAACCATTGAATAAAGAACAGCATCCCCACGAAGATGCTGTACATGCGTGCGATAGCGCACATCATCACCACCATGATAGTAATTGTGGATGTAATCACGAGCATCATCACCACCATGAGCATGATGCTGCATGCAGCTGCGGGCACGATCACCACGATCATACCCATGAACACCATCATAATCACGGTGAGGATTGTGGCTGCGGCCATGACCACGAGCACCACCACGACCATGGTGAAACCTGCTCTTGCGGCCATGACCACTCGCACGAACACCATCATCACCACCACGATGAAGATTGTGGTTGCGGGCACGACCATCATCACCACCACGGCGAAGATTGCGGCTGCGAACACGATCACCATCACCACTCACATGCAGAAAACGCAGAGAAAACCGCCCACAAACCCCACAAGCGCGGCAAACAGCGTATCTATACGCTGCAAAATCTGGGCTGCGCGCACTGCGCGGCCGAAATGCAGTACCAGATCGGCCGTCTGGATGGCGTGCACGACTGCACACTGGTGTTTGAGACCCGCCAGCTGCGCGTGACCGGCGACGATCCCGACGCGCTGCTGCCCCGCATCCGCGAGATCTGCACCTCGATCGAAAGCGCGGCCAAGGTCATCGCCCCCGAGGAGGACGCAGAGGAAAGCGGCGGACACACGCTGGCGGAACTGCTGATCGGCGCGGCGCTGTTCCTTGCAGGAGAGCTGCTGCTGTCCAGCACGGCACAGCTGGCCGCGATGCTCGTCGCCTATGTGCTGCTTGGCTGGCGCGTACTGCTGACCGCCGTGCGCAACATCGGCAAGGGCCGCATATTCGACGAAAACTTCCTGATGGCACTGGCGACCGTCGGCGCGTGGGCGATCGGCGCATACGATGAGGCGGTCGGCGTTATGCTGTTCTACCGCATCGGTGAATACTTCGAGGACCGTGCGGTCGAACGTTCGCGCCGTCAGATCATGGAAGCGGTCGACTTGCGGCCGGAAACCGTCCAGCGCCTGCTGCCCGACGGCAGCACCCAGACCATTCCCGCCGCGGACGCACAGGTCGACGACCTGCTGCTCGTCCGTCCGGGCGACCGCATCCCGCTTGATGGCATGGTTGTCGAGGGCGTCAGCCGTCTGGACACCTCGGCTGTCACCGGCGAGCCGGTGCCCGTGCGCGTCGCACCGGGCGACCGCGCGGTGTCCGGCTGCGTCAACACGGACGGCGTGCTGCATCTGCGCGTCACCCATGTGCTGGCAGAAAGCATGGTGCAGCGCATCCTCGACAGCGTCGAGAACGCTGCCGCGCGCAAGCCCAAGATCGACCGTTTTATCACCCGTTTTTCCCGCGTATACACCCCCGCCGTTGTCGCGATTGCGCTGCTGACCGCGCTCGTCCCCGGTATCATCACCGGCGACTGGGGGCATTGGGTGTACACCGCGCTGACCTTCCTCGTCATTTCCTGCCCATGCGCGCTCGTGCTCAGCGTGCCGCTGACCTACTTTGCAGGCATCGGCGCAGGCTCCAAGCGCGGCATCCTGTTCAAGGGCGGTGCGTCGCTCGAAGCGCTCGGTGAGATCAAAACCATTGTTATGGATAAGACCGGCACGATCACCAAAGGCAATTTCGCTGTGCAGCAGGTCGTACCCGCAGCAGGCAGCAGCGCGGAAGCTGTCCAGCTGCTGCATCTGGCAGCGGCCTGCGAAGCCGCCTCGACCCACCCGATCGCGAAATCCATCCTTGCCGCCTGCGAGGGCGAAATCCCGACTGCGGACAGCATCCGCGAGCAGGCAGGCGAAGGCGTGGAGGCCATCGTGGACGGCAAAACCGTGCTGTGCGGCAACCGCAAGCTGATGGAGCGGCACGGCATCGCGCTCGATGGCTGGCAGGGCACGCCAGGCAGCACTGAGGTGCTGCTCGCGCAGGACGGCAAGCTGCTCGGCCATATCGTGATCTCGGACACCGTCAAGGCCGACGCCAAGCAGGCCTTGGACCGCATGCGTGCGCTGGGCCTGACCACCGCCATGCTGACCGGCGACGCACCCGAGAGCGCGCAGGCGGTCGCAAATGAACTGGGCATCGACGAGGTGCGCGCGCGCCTGCTGCCCGAGGATAAGCTGGAAGCGCTGGGTGAGCTGCGTGAAAAGCACGGCGCTGCCATGTTCGTTGGCGACGGCATCAACGATGCACCCGTGCTCGCGGGCGCGGACGTCGGCGCGGCGATGGGCAGCGGCGCGGACGCGGCGATCGAGGCCGCAGACGTCGTGTTCCTGCACGCCGACCTGTCGGCTGTGCCGGCTTCGGTGCAGATCGCGCGGCGCGCTCGGGTGATCGCGATGCAGAATATCGTGTTTGCGCTTGGTGTCAAGCTGCTCGTCATGGTGCTCGGCCTTGCGGGCATTGCGTCGATGTGGCTGGCCGTATTCGCGGACTCCGGCGTCGCCATGCTGTGCGTGCTCAATTCGATCCGCATGCTGTACACCAAAACAAAATAATGATGCAAAAAAGCGGAAACCCAAAAGGCGCGCGCCCATAAGGAAGTAATTTAAGTAATTTAATTGTCGCAGGGCGGCATGGCTCAAAGGTCATGCCGTCCTGCCTTTTCTTTGCCGTTCCACGGTCTGATCGTCGCCCGGCAGGTTGACTTCTCCGATGAAGTTCCAGACCAGTTCGATCTTCTGCCTGCGGTGGCCGCTGGACTTGTCCGGCGC
>DXDE01000194.1 GCA_019115615.1 Candidatus Agathobaculum merdavium
TTGGTCACCAGCACAAGGCTGTCCATCACATCCTGAAACGTGACCTTGCTTTCACTCTTATTGTACTTATTGTTCTGCTTGAGATACGCGTCGAGCGCGGAAACAAACGCCGACCGTACCGCCTTGTCCGGTGCGCCGCCGTGCTCGAGCCACGAAGAGTTGTGATAATACTCGATGCGCGATACGGCAGACGAAAAGCAGAACGCGCAGGACAACTTCACCTTGTATTCCGGCTTATCCGCGCGGTCACGGCCACGGCGTTCCCCCTCGAGGAACTGCACCGAAGTCAGCGGATTTTCGCCAACCAGTTCGGTCACATAATCGACAATGCCGTTCTGATACAGGAACTCGGTCGTCTCAAACTTGCCGCCGACCTGATTGCGCAGCACGAACTTGATATGGCTGTTGACCACCGCCTGCCGTTTGAGCGTGTCCAGATAATAGTCGACCGGGATGTTGATGTCGGTAAACACCTCAAGGTCGGGCTTCCAACGGATCGTTGTGCCGGTCTTTTTGGACGTCGTGGGCTTTTTGATAAAGCCCTCCTTAGCGTCGGTCTTGTTTTCGCCCTTTTCAAAATGCAGGCTGTACTCAAACCCATCACGTACGACGGTTACATCCATATATTCCGAAGAATACTGCGTTGCGCAAGTACCGAGACCGTTCAAGCCGAGCGAGAACTCGTAGTTTTCGCCTGTATCGTTCTTATATTTGCCGCCTGCGTACAGCTCGCAGAACACCAATTCCCAGTTGTAGCGCTGCTCGCCCTCGTTCCACTCAATCGGCACGCCGCGGCCGCGATCCGCCACCTCGATCGAGCCATCCTCATAACGGGTGGTCACAATTTCCGCGCCGAAGCCCTCTCTTGCCTCGTCGATCGAGTTGGACAGAATCTCAAATACCGCATGTTCACAGCCTTCCAGTCCATCCGAACCGAAGATAACGCCCGGGCGCTTACGCACACGATCCGCGCCCTTGAGCGAAGAAATGCTCTCGTTGCCGTATGACGGTTTTGCTCTGCTCATAAATCCCTTAACTCCCTATTTTCGAAGCTGACAAATCCATAACTATATTATTATAAGTGATTTGCGAATTATTTTCAACTATTTTATCCATATTCTCCCGCAACGCAAAAGCGCGCGCGGTCTTTTGCCGTGCGCGCTTTCTATCATAATGGGCGAATCCGCCTCTTGTCTTTGGACTGTCCGGGAGCCTGCGCGGTATTCCGTCCCACAGGGCCGAACAGATTTTTTATCATCTTCCCATGAAGAAGTATATATCAAAAGGGGTGTTTCCCTTGCTGTGGTTATACTATACCGTACTGATATGTCCAAAGTTTGTAGAATCTTTGACAGAAGTGTTAATTTCTTTTCGCCACGAAGAGATTTACCAAGAAAAAAGGACGGATGCATTTGCATCCGTCCTTCCACTTTTACTTAGCGGAACTTTTTCTTCTTCGCGCGCGCGGCCTCAGACTTCTTGCGGCGCTTGACGCTCGGGCTTTCATAATGCTCACGCTTGCGGAGCTCGGAAAGCGTACCCGCCTTGGCGCACGAACGCTTGAAACGGCGCAGCGCGCTGTCAATAGACTCGTTTTCTTTGATGCGGATCTCCGACACAGTTTTCCCTCCCTCCGCGCGTTCCCCTCTGGAGGAACGCTTTGCACGGCTCCGTATGCACCGGCACACAAAACCGTAAGAATATTATATCTGTTTTTGCCGTCCGTGTCAATAATAAAGTTAACAGAATCTCAATCCGGCTCAGCACATAGAACAAGCCTTCTGCTGTTCTTTCTGAAGTACGCGTATCCTGCCGTGCCGGGCTGTATTTGATATCGCCGATACTGCATCCCGATCGGTTATGCCCCTGCGATCAGTCTGTCAATCTGCTCACGCGCTGCTTCGATGGCGCGCAGCATCTGCGGCGACAGGATCGTCCCTTCTTCGCTTGCCAGCGCGCGCAGCGCACGGTCACAACAATCCAGATTATCCTGATACTTGCGCAGGTACAAATCGCAGCGAAACGCTGCATGCACCAGCTGGGCACTGACCGGCACCGCGACCGGACCGTCCGTCACCGGATAGCCGGTACCGTCAAAGTTTTTATGATGCCACCCCGCCACATCTGCGCAGACCTTGGTAAACGGGTGCGGCTTACTGCCTTCAAACAACGCTTGCCCCAGTTCGGTATGCCGCATGTAGTCCCGGTCCACCTGCTCTGTGGCCCCCGTATCTCGTGCCGCTACACTGTCCGGCAAGCCGATTTTGCCAATATCACACAAGCGCGCCGCCTGTACCGTATAAGCGGCCTGCAATTCCGTAAACCCATCCTGCGAATGAACCGCGCGCCACGCCTCGGCCAGCACCGCCACTAATTGGGGAATACGCGCCGCCGGAAACAGCACCACACCGCTGCGGTAACGGCACAGCGCCGTCAGCTTTTGCTGACAACTGTCAACCAGCCCCACCGCTTGCTCTGGTGTCAACGGATCAGGCAGGAAATCCAACAGCGAACACGTGTCGCCCTGTTGCGCCGCTGCTTGCTGTTTTTCTTCCCTGCGCTGTTGCTCCGGTTTGTCCAGAATCGTTTCACCCGCCGGCCACGCTGCGCGCACAATATCGCATACACGTTTCTGCACCGAATGGGGGTCGACCGGCTTAACAAGAAAATCCGCTGCGCCCTTCTCCAAGCCGCTGAGCACATAATCCCGGTTCGCATCCGAGGTAATCAAAATCGTCGGCATCTGGGTTGTCAAAGGATTGGTCTGCATGCGGTACAGCAGCGTGAACCCCGCGCCACGGTGCCCCAAACAGATATCCACCAGCGCCGCGCAGATCCGGTCTGCGTTTTTCTGAATAAAAGAGATCGCCGAATTTGCTTCCCGGAAACACTCAACCCGGAACAGTCCCTTAAAAATTTCATTGAGAATGGCCAGATCCAATTCGGAATCATCGATAATCAGCAGCGTATCTCGTATCATGTAATTTTCCTCCCCAATGGTTTGCAGCCCACGTTTCAGCCGTTTTCAGCCGTCCCGTCCAGAGTACGCAGCACCTTGGACAGTCGTTCGCTTTCCAGCTCGGTTTCCCGGAGCAGGCTGTTCAATTTGTGCATGTGTTTGAAGCCAGATGTACGGTATTCCACCAGAATGGCCTGCGCACACTCGGCCAGATCCTCGGCGGCTAAATTGGCTGCCGTTCCCTTGAGCGTATGCACCAACATATAAAACTTCTCATCATCCTGCGCATCCAGCGCCTGACGGATCTCCGCAAAGCGGAGCGCTTCCGGCAACCGCTGCACAAACCGCAGAAACAGCGCCGTATTTCCCATAAAGCGGCCGATCGCCTGCTCGGTGTTTACACCGGCCTTGGCCAGCTGCTGCAAAAAAACGTCCTGATCCATATTGCCCTCCCAGATACCCTGCGCGATCTGCCGCAGGAGTTATCTGTATTATACCGCAGATACGCAAATCAGGCAAGGCGCACAGCAGCGCGCCGGAATTTTTTGACCATTGGCAATCCGATCCTACCGGCAGCGATTGACAAATGCGCCCGGATGCACCATACTTGCCATAGGCTTATTGTCTCGCCGCTCCAATGCTGCGGCACAGAAAAGGAGAGACTATGAAACGATATCAAAAACGACAACGCGGTACAGCACTGCGCAATTTAGGATTTAATATCTTCTTCCTGCTCCTATTTGCGGCACTGACTGTATATGGTCTGTATGTCATGCGCGAAAAACTGCTGCAAAACGCGCAGCAACTCGGCACCTCGTTAACGCAGAATTATGCTGCGGAGGAACAGAACCATATTGCAACTTACAGCGCCATGATGGAGCTAGGCACACAGTATCTTGATCAGCTCTCCGAGGATGGCGCAAGCGACCAGCAGATCCAGCAATGGATTAAAAGCTACTTCAGCAAAATGCCGGAAGTGCTGGAGGATGATTCCGTCGACCTGTATGCGATCATTGAAGGGCGTATTGTCGCTGCCAACCCTTGGGTAGGGGATGACACCTATGATTATACGCAGACAGACTGGTATCAGGCAGCGAAAGCTGCCGACGGCGAGGTCATTTTTACCGCAGCGTATCAGGACGCAATCACCGGACAGCAGGTGATCACGATCGCGCAAAAGGCACGCCACTCGAATAATATGTTGATGTTCGACGTCTTCCCTGCGGACTTCCATTCTACCGACGCAATGGAGTCCCTTCCTGAAGGCAGTGCATATTTCCTTTGTGATCAAGCAGGCACGCTGCTGTATGCCCATGCCGCGGATACACAATCTTTTGAAAGCAAAGCGCAGATGCAATCCTATGCCCACGGCCTATTGGAAGGCATCGCGGACGGCTCACTTGAGCAATATGATGCGAGTATTGCTGCCCCGGATGGCACGATGTGCGGCGTATATTACCACCAGATGAGCAACGGCTGGACAACCATACTGACCATCCCGTTCCGCACAACCCTGCGCGAGCTGACCGGCATCTACCGCCTGTTCCTTTTGCTCTCCTGTTCGTTCCTGCTCGCAACCGTGCTGGTATCCATCCGCGACTACCGCTTCAACCGGCGTATGCGCCGCGCCGATGATACCGTACGCGCATTAGGCAATCTGTATTATGCGCTCTACCGCATCAACTATAAAACCGGCACCTATGAAACCATCAAGTGCGCGCAGGACACCGCACCCGCCATCGGCGCTACCGGCCGGTATGAAGACCTGCTGCACACGGTGCAAACAGTCGTCACCAACAATACCTATGCAGAGTTTGCCGACAGTTTTTCCCTCAGCAATATCCAGCGGCTGGTGCAGGATCAGGTTTCCGAATTCGGCGGGGATTACCTGCGTCATTTTGAAAACGGTGAACGCTGGGTAAACGTAAGCATCCTGTTCGATCAGGACTTTGCACAGGACGAGGTCGTGCTCGCGTTCCGTGAGGTCAATCGGGAGAAGACGCGTCAGCTTGAACAACTCGAACTGCTGCAAAACACGCTTGAACTGTCCCGCCGCAGCGAGGCGGAAAAGAACGCCTTTTTCAGCAACATGTCGCACGATATGCGCACCCCGCTCAACGCCATCATCGGCCTGTCCGAACTGGCGCAACACGACTTGGACGACCGCGACAAAGTGCGTGAGCTGCTGGGCAAGATCCTGTTCTCCGGTCGGCAGCTGCTCGACCTGATCAACGACGTGCTGGAGATTTCACGCATGGAGCAGGGCAAGATCGCGCTCGACTACCATCCCATCGACCTGCGTCAGTGCGTGGAGGGCTGCGTTGATATCTTCCGCCATCAGGCGCGTCTGGAAAACAAAACCCTGACAGCAGATTTTGACCTGCGCAACCGCATGGTGCTGGGTGACGCGGTGCGTATCAGCCAAATCCTAAACAACCTGCTGTCCAACGCGTTCAAGTACAGTGAAAGCGGCGCATCCATCACAGTACAGCTCAGCGAAAAATCCTTCCATAAATACGGCAAATACCAGCTTTCGGTTGCAGATACTGGACAGGGTATGTCGGAAGAATTCCTGACACACATTTTTGAGCCTTACGCACGCGAAACCCGTTTCGGCACCCGTGCGGTTGTAGGCACAGGGCTTGGCATGGCGATCGTGTACAGCCTTGTCAAGCGTATGGACGGTGAGATCAGCGTATCGAGTGAGCTGGGCAAAGGCAGTGTGTTTACCGTGACCCTGCCGATGCAGACCGTCGAGCCGCCAAGCACCCCCACGCCGGAACCAGCTGCGGAAGGCTCCCCCTCCGACCTGCCGGGTAAAAAGCTGCTGTTGGCTGAGGATAATCAGATCAATATGGAAATCGCCACCGAGATTCTGGCGATGCACGATGTACAAGTCGTGCAGGCGTGGGATGGGCAGCAGGCGATTGACACGTTTGCAGCCTCCCAGCCGGGCGAGCTGGACGCTATCCTAATGGATATGCAGATGCCTAACGTAAACGGCTGTCAGGCAGCGCGCGCCATCCGCGCACTCGATCGGCCGGACGCGGCTACTATCCCGATCATTGCAGTCACCGCCAACGCTTTCCCCGAGGATATCGCGGAAACGCAGGCGGCCGGTATGAACGCCCACATCGTCAAACCGATCGACTTTAACGTGCTGTGCAAGCTGCTGCAAGAATTGACGTAATACAAAAACCGCCCGCCGGAAAAATTCCGGCGGGCGGTTTTCTATGCAATTTTACCGGACGACCAGATTGACGATCTTACCCGGTACGACGATCTGCTTGACCATTTCCTTGCCTTCGATCGCGCGCTGCACCTTCTCCTCGGCGAGCGCAGTATCGATAGCTATCTGCTTGTCACAGTCTGCCGGCAGCTTGATCGTGCACTTGAGTTTGCCGCATACCTGAACGGCAACCTCGACGGTATCCTCAACCGTCTTGGCCTCTTCATAAACCGGCCACGGCGCAACGGACAGCAAACCCTCGCCGCCCATCTGCTGCCACAGTTCTTCGGTGATATGCGGCGCAAAGGGGTTGAGCAGCGTCAGGAAGGTCATATATTCAGCCTTGTTAACGCCCTTGTCGTAGAACTCGTTGAGCATAGTCATAAGTGCTGCGATCGCAGTGTTGGCCTTGAGGTTATCTGCGTCCTCGCCAACCTTCTTGATCGTGCGGTGCATAAGCACTTCGTTATGCTTAGAGTACTCGTCGCCCTCCTGCACCTTTTCAGCCAGAGCCCAGACACGCTCGAGGAAGCGGCGGCAGCCCTTGATAGACTTCGGGCTCCACGGCGCAGCCTTCTCAAAGTCACCGATGAACATCTCATACAGACGCATGGTGTCCGCACCGTAGGTATCGACGATTTCGTCCGGGTTAACGACATTGCCGCGGCTCTTGGACATCTTCTCGCCGTTCTCGCCGAGAATCATGCCGTGGCTCGTGCGCTTGGCATACGGCTCCTTGGTCGGCACCACGCCGATGTCATACAGGAACTTGTGCCAGAAGCGGCTGTACAGCAGGTGGAGCGTGGTGTGCTCCATGCCGCCGTTGTACCAGTCAACCGGCGACCAGTATTCGAGCGCTTCCTTGGAAGCGAGCGCCTTGTCGTTATGCGGGTCCATATAGCGCAGGAAATACCACGACGAACCAGCCCACTGGGGCATGGTATCGGTCTCGCGCTTGGCAGGGCCGCCGCAGCACGGGCAGGTGGTGTTGACCCAATCGGTCATCTTAGCAAGCGGGCTTTCGCCGTTCTCGGTCGGCTCGTAGCTCTCCACATCCGGCAGGGTCAGCGGCAGCTGATCCTCCGGAACCGGCACCCAACCACACTTGTCGCAGTGCACCAGCGGGATCGGCTCGCCCCAGTAACGCTGGCGGGAGAATACCCAGTCGCGCAGCTTGTACTGCACCTTTGCATGGCCGATGCCCTTCTCCTCCAGCCAAGCGATCATCGCCGGAATGGCATCCTTGACCGTCTTGCCGTTGAGGAAATCCGAGTTTACCAGAATACCGGTCTCGTCCTTCGCGGTGAATGCCGCCTTCTGCACATCCTCACCACCGGAAACAACCTCGATGATCTCGCAGCCAAACTTCTTGGCGAACTCCCAGTCGCGGTCGTCATGCGCCGGAACCGCCATGATCGCGCCCGTACCGTAGCCCATCAGGACATAGTCCGATACAAAAATCGGGATCTCACGGCCGTTGACCGGGTTGATCGCTGCAACGCCGTCCAGCTTGACGCCGGTCTTGTCCTTGTTCAGCTCGGTGCGCTCGAAATCCGACTTGCGCGCCGCTTCCTCACGGTATGCGCGTACATCGGCAATGTTCGCGAGCTTATCCGCCCACTGCTCGATCGCCGGATGCTCGGGTGAGATAACCATGTAAGTCGCACCGAACAGCGTGTCCGGACGGGTGGTATAAACGGTCAGGGTGTCGCCCTCGGTGGTCTTGAAAGCGACTTCCGCACCGGTCGAGCGGCCGATCCAGTTCTTCTGCTGCACCTTGACGCGCTCGATGAAATCGACCTCGTCAAGGTCGTCGATCAGACGCTGCGCATACTTGGTGATCGCCAGCATCCACTGGCTCTTGGTCTTGTGCACAACCTCGCTGCCGCAGCGCTCGCATACGCCGTTGACAACCTCTTCGTTTGCCAGCACGCACTTACAGGAGGTGCACCAGTTGACGCTCATTTCCTTCTTGTAAGCCAGACCCTTCTTGAACAGCTGCAGGAAGATCCACTGCGTCCACTTATAGTAGTTCGGGTCGGTGGTGTTGATCTCGCGCGACCAGTCAAACGACAAGCCAAGCGCCTTGAGCTGGCTCTTAAAGCGCGCAACGTTCTTCTTGGTTACCTCCGCCGGATGGATATGGTTCTTGATAGCAAAGTTCTCAGTCGGCAGGCCAAAAGCATCCCAGCCCATCGGATACAGCACATTATAGCCCTGCATACGCTTTTTACGCGCAACGATATCGAGCGCGGTGTAGGAGCGCGGATGGCCTACATGCAGGCCCTGACCAGACGGATACGGAAACTCAACCAGCGCATAGAACTTCTCCTTGTCGCCGCCGTTTTCCGCTTCAAAGCAGTGCGCCTCGTCCCAAGCGTCCTGCCACTTCTTTTCCACCAGTTTGTGATCGTACTTCAACGGTATTTCCCCCTAAAGTAAATGGATTATGATAAAACGCGGTAACGCGGCGGACGCAATTTTGCGCCCGCCGCTTGCCGGTTCACTTATGCTTCCGCAAGCCCAAGGTCGGCCAACGGTACAGGCGTGCCGTCCTTCCACAGATTCTCAAGGTTATAGAACTTACGTGCCTCCGGCATGAACACATGCAGCACCACGCAGCCGTAGTCCAGCAGCATCCATTGCGCGGATTCATAACCTTCGGTATGGTGGACAAGCGTCTCGTGATCATACTTCATCCGCCACTCGACGTTGTCAGCCAATGCCTTAACCTGTGTGGTCGAAGTCGCCGAGCAAATAACGAAATATTCCGTCAGCTCCGTCAACCGCTCCACCTGCAAAACTTGAATTTCCTGCGCTTTCTTTTCCTGAAGCGCCTCGCAGATCGCTTTTACGGTTTCTTTTGCAGTCAATGTTCCGTCTCCTTTTCTGCTTATGCTTCCGGATCAACCGGGACATCTCCGCCGCCGGTCGAACCGCCGCCTGAAGTGTCACCGCCGCCCGAGGTATCGCCACCACCGGTCGAGCCACCGCCTGAGGTGTCACCGCCACCGGTCGAGCCGCCGCCCGAGGTGTCACCACCGCCGGTCGAGCCGCCGCCTGAGGTGTCGCCGCCGCCGGTCGAGCCGCCGCCCGAGGTGTCACC
>DXDE01000195.1 GCA_019115615.1 Candidatus Agathobaculum merdavium
GGAGGAAAGGAGTATACTTTAATTATTAAATGATATTTATTATCATTTGTTAATAAATATCAACATTAGGAGGAAACTGGAATGAACTTGAAAGGATCTCGTACGGAACAAAATTTACAGGCTGCTTTCAGCGGCGAATCGATGGCGCGCAATAAATATCTGTTTTTTGCAGACAAAGCCCGCAAAGAGGGACATGAGGATATTGCGGAGCTGTTCACCGGACTGGCGCAGAACGAAGGCGCGCACGGCCGTCTGCTGTACGAAAAGCTGACCGGCATTGGCACCAGCGCAGAGAATCTGCAGACCGCTATCAAGGGCGAATACGGCGAATGGAGCAGCATGTATCCGGATTTTGCAAAAATCGCCCGCGAAGAGGGCTTCACGGATATCGCCCTGCTGTTTGACAACATTGCCAAGATCGAGCAGGACCATGAGCTGCGCTTCATGAGCGCACTGATGTCGCTCAACAAAGGGGCGAAGAAGGAAGAAGTGCAGGCTTCCCTGCCGCCGAAGAAGAAAACCGTTGAGGTGCAGGGCTACCGCTGCGCGTTCTGCGGTGCAATTTATGACGAGCGTCCGGATGTGTGCGGCGTATGCGGCGCGATCGGCTCGTTCGAGCAGACCACCTATCAGAAGGAAGTCTAATCCTGTCCGTACATATATAAAGTTTACAAAGCAGTAACCATTGGGAACAAATGGTACGCAAATCCGTCTAACAGGATACCAAAAACGGAAAGGGGTGTCCTGTGATGAAACGACGAGGATTGTGTGCGATAATGGCACTGCTGCTCCTGCTGCTGGCTGCATGCGGCGGCGCGGCGAGCGGTGACGCTGCCAGCGCGGCAAACGGTGCGGCCGATATGCCGACCGAGGACGCGGTCGCAACAGATGCAGCGGCAGCGGGCGAATCTGCTGATTTTTCCGCTGTGCGCGAAAACGCCAAGCTGATCTTAAACGCCGACCTGACGCTCGAAACGCAGAACTACGACGCGTCCTGTACCGCGATCGAGCGCATGACCGCCGAGGCGGGCGGGTACATCCAGTCGAGCGGCAGCTATGGCGAAACAGGCGACCGTACGGCAAGCTACACGCTGCGCGTGCCGCAGGAGAAGTTTGAAACCTTCTTCAGCCAGCTGGGCGAAACCTGCCATGTCACTTCCTCCAACCGGTGGAGCGAGGACGTGACCGAACAGTACACCGACATCGAGACCCGGCTCGCCACGCTGCGCACCAAGCACGAACGCCTGCTCGCGCTGCTGGACAAGGCGAGCGAAATGACCGATATCATCGAACTGGAGAACGCGCTGGCTGAATGTGAATACGAGATCGACAGCCTGACCAGCGAAATGCGCCATTATGATGATCTGGTCAGTTTTTCGACCTTTAACGTCACGCTGCGCGAGGTGCAGACGCTGAGCGCGGTGTCCGAGGGCACGGGCTTCGGCGCACAGGTCGCGCAGGCTGCACGGCAGGGTGCGTCGGGACTGACGGCGGCCGTACGAGGCATTATCCTGCTGGCTGTAACGCTGTGGCCGCTGCTGGCACTGATGGCTCTTGCGGGCATCGTGCTGTGGGTGGTCATGCGCCGCCGGAAAACAGCCGCGCAGGCACAGCAGCAGTCGATGACGCCGCCGGACGACCAAAACAAATGAACACGGGCCGTAAAACGGGGATAGGCAATGGCCTGTCCCCGTTCTCTCGTTCTTTCGCCGTCATTTTCCACAAGGAGGCATAGTCAAATTGTTAATAAACTGTAAGCATTGACGGAAATCAGTTGACCCACGCGCCCCTTCATCGTACAATAAAGAAAGAAGCCACAAGGAGGGCATACGATGAACATTTCTTTTTTCCTCAAGCCGAAGGCGGAGGTTTCTTACTTAACCGAGGATTGTCTGGTACGGCAGGCGCTTTATGATATGATGCAAAGCGGCTTTACCGCCGTACCCGTGATTGACCCCAAGGGACGCTACATAGGCACAATCACCGAAGGCGATTTCCTGCGGCTGCTGCTGCGCTGCGCGCCCGACCAGCTTGACCAGATGACAGCAGGGCAGGTGCCGCGCCGTGTGCGGCACCGTTCGGTCGGCATCGACGCACGCATGGAAGACCTGATTGAACTGGTCACCGCACAGAACTTTGTGCCCGTAACCGACGGACGCGGCATGTTCTGCGGCATCGTCACCCGACGCGACGTGATCCAATGGCTGCGGGACTCCTGCAAAAACAGCAAATGACCGCCTAAAACAAAAAGGCCGCCCGGCAGATGCCGGGTGGCCTTTTATTATCTGGGAAATCGCAAAATCAGAGCTGCACGCGTTCGCGTACCGTGCCGGAGACTGCCAGCGGGATCGTTTTGGTCGTGTAGCCCGTGCAGGCAACCTGCGCCACATAACTGCCGCGCTTGAGGCTGAAGGATGCCACACCGTCCGCGCCGGTCGTGACGCTCTTGCCGCCGATTGTGACAACCGCGCCGGACAGCGCCGCGCCATAGCTGTTGTTGACCACAATCTGCACGCTCTCAAGGATCTCGCCGGTCAGTTTGACCGTGCGCGCCGAGGACACGCTCGTAGTGACGCTCACCGATTCGGTGAAACGATCATGCGACGCCGTCACCTTATAATTGCCGCGCTTGACATAAACCGTTGCCTTGCCGTCGGAATCGGTGGTACCGTATTGGGTCGCGCTGCCGTCCTCGTCGCTTGTCGGCACGAAGGTGACCGATGCACCCTGTACCGGCAGGCCCATATCGTCGACAACGCTCGCCGTCAGCGCATAGGTGGTTACGTAGTTGACGCGCAGCGTCGGGTTGACGCCGGTCGACATCACAAAGGTGAAATCAACGTAGTTTGCGCCACTCGAGCCGAGGTCGGCGATCGCGGACTTGCTGATCGTCACCGTGCTGCCGTCTACCATGTACTGCCAGCCCTCTTCCAAGGTCTTACTGCCGGCACGGATCGACTTGAGCGTCGCCCCTTCTGCCGTGTCAAGCGTGACAGACAGATCCATATAGCCGCCCGAGTTGCTATTGGAATCGAAATCCATTTCTGCCGGTGTGACAGCATTAACCGGTGAACTGTCCACAATCGTCAACGCACAGGTCATCGCCGAGCCCTTGGTGGGCACAAAGCTGATGGTGTACGAGCCTTTGCTCTTTTTCGCCAGCGTGTCGCGCATCAGGACAACTGCGCCGGTCGATGCGCTATAAGTGTAGTCCACGCCCATCTCCAGCACCGTGCTGCCGAGCTTGACTGTATCCAGCCGCGTGCCGCTGGGCATAACCAGCGCAATCGAGATATTGGAATAATTGGGCGACTGGTCGTACTTATCAAAGGTGACCTGCGTCGGGCTTACTGCGTTCTGCGCAGAATCGCCGACCAGAATACCAATCGCGGCGGTCGAACCGTCAGTAAACAGCAATTCAGCCGTATATACGCCCGCCTTAAGAGTTTCCAGATAGGTCTTGTAAATGCGGATGCCGTTTTGCTGACCGCTCAGCAGGTTGTAATCCGTGCCGAGTTTGAGCGTTGTGCCGTCCACCGAGACACGCATCAGGTCGTTTTTGTCTGCATTGAAGGTAAAGTCATAGGAGTGCGCGATCGCATCCTGATTGCTCACATCGACCGACAGCGTGGACGGGGAAACCGACACGCTCGTCGAGGACGAGACCGACTGGCCCGCGATAACCGCGGTCACACCGCCGGCCAGCGAGTAGGAGCCGGGCTGCATGAGCAGTTCGCAGCCGGAAACATTAAGCACCGCACTCTGGATCGAGCCGCCGCCCGTAACTGCGGTCGCACCGTTCGCGGTCAGTTCATTGATCGAGGTGCTGCCCGTGGTCAGGATCGAGGTTTCGCCCTCGGTCGTCACATCCCAGACCGCAGCGTCCAGCGTCAGGGACAGGTTGTCCCCTGTAATCTTCAGGTCGGCAAAGCCGCCCGCCGAAGCCGAAAGGCTGGACTCGGTCAGCGCTGCCGAGGTCTGCACCTCAGTCGTGCCAACAGAAGTGTTGCCCGTGCAGGTGACCTGCGGGGTCAGGCCCGTCGGATTGGATACGATCAGGCTGAGCGCAGAAACACCGTCCAGCGTGACGCTGCCGCCCGCGACGATGATATCGCCCTTGACCGTGACATTGCTCAGCGTGACGCTGCCTGCACCCACGCCTTCGGTGATGTACAGGTTGCCGTCGATAATGGCATCAGACAGCGAGCAGGCCGCCGAAATCGTGACGTTGTCGGTATCCGTGTTCAGATCGCTGTCCGTATAGCTCTTGCCAGAGGTATTCAGCGAAGAACCGAGGAAATAATACAGGATCTTGGCGATTTCAC
This sequence comes from Candidatus Agathobaculum merdavium, assembly GCA_019115615.1. Classification (GTDB taxonomy): domain Bacteria; phylum Bacillota; class Clostridia; order Oscillospirales; family Butyricicoccaceae; genus Agathobaculum; species Agathobaculum merdavium. Next base: position 4,326 of record DXDE01000195.1, read on the forward strand.
CGCGCTTGATCGTGCCCTGCGGCTTGAAAGTGCTGTCGGAATAGCCGTCGATATAACCCTGCGCGACAGCTTCCGCGACATAGGCCTCCGCATAATCGCTGATCTTGCCTCTGTCAGTAAAGCGGTTCAGCTCGGACAGGTCGGCCGACGGGGTATACTTGTGCAGGCGGCCGAGGATGGTCGCGGCCTGCTCACGCGTCAGCGTGCCGGTCGGGTCCATCTTGTCTTCGCTGACGCCATTCATATAACCATAATATACCGCGGTCTGCACCACATCATAATACAGCGAGCCGGACGGCACGTCGGTATAGTTGATGGACGCCTTTTCGGTAAAGCCGAATGCGCGGTTGACATAACGCATGAACTCCCAGCGCGCGATCGCGTTGTCGGGTGTGAATTCATTATCCGATGAAGGCTTGATTACCCCCAGGTCCTGCATGGCCAGCAGGTACTGCTTTGCCCAGTGGTTCTCGATATCGGAAGCAGCAAACGCCGCCGGCATCGAGCACAACAGCATGGCAGCCGCCAGCACGGCGGACAGGAATCTTTTCACATTTATCACCTCTATTGGTTTACTCATCCCTATTTTACCATTGTTTTCGTGGTTTGTGTACTGTTATTTTACGGGAAACCGCACCTCCCTTGCCCCATACGGCGCATCCGGCCGCATATCTCCGATCAAAAAACGGGCTGCGGCCGCCGCACAGCGGTCGCAGCCCGTTTCAGTATTCAGATCATGGTGAGCAATTTTGCAAATTCCGCGCGCGTAAAGCTGCCCGCAGGACGGAAATTACCGTCGGCATAGCCGTCGATCAGGCCCTTCTGCATGCACAATACGACCGCTGCCTGCCGCTCGGCGGGGATTTCGGCTGCGTCGGCAAACGCCGTCAGCTTGTCCGCCACCGTCTGCTCGTCCGGCAGGGACGCGCCCTGCTGCACCAGAATATTGGCAAACAGCTGCGCCGCATCGGCGCGCGACATGGCGCTGTCCGCCTGGAAGGCATCGGTCAGCCCATCGAGCAGACCCGCAGCCCAGACCGCGCTGACCTCCGCAGTATACCACTGGTCCGCAGCAAGGCCGTCCATCGTCTGATCGGAAGCAGACAGCGACAGGCTGCGCGCAATCGTTGCGCATACCTCGGCCTGCGTGATCAGCTCATCCGGCCGGAATTTGTCGTCCGCGCCGTGCATGATGCCGCGGTCGGCCACCGTCTGGATATAGCTTGCCGCCCAGTGGCTGGTCGGCACATCGGCAAAGCCCGCTATCACAGTCGACGGCTTGACATACGATGTTTGAAGCGCCACGTATGCAGGACTATCCTTATCCAGCACACTGTCCAGCTGTTCAAACGTCAGCAGGTAGCTTTCGGTATAGGCGCGGCGGGTGTCGCTTTCGTATTCGTTATAGTAGTAGGTCACGCCCTCCTTGCTCATGCGGGGGAAGGAATACAGATAAATCGCATGCTCGTCTGGCAGCAGCGACTTGACGGTATCCATATAGCCGCTGACGAACAGATCGCTGATCTCATACTGCTCGCCCGTATTCAGGTCGAACGCCAGACTGTTGTTCCAAACCGATGCACCTGCGCCCTTGCCGCTGATGCAGTTGGCCCACACGACCAGCACCGAGCCCTCGATCGAAGCGCCGTAGCTGCCCTCGAGCGCCTCATACTCCGCCGTCACCGACGGCCCCTTGAGGAAAAAGGCACGGATGGTCTCGTTGATGGTTTTTTGTATCTTCTGGTCGGACAGGCCGCTGATTTCGGGGAAATCGACATTCCAGCCATGCTCAGTGCCATCCGCCTGATAGCCCATAAACTTTTCATAGTGCACGGTCTTCGCCGTAATACCGCCGCCCAGATCGAACGAAACCGGCTGCTCAAACAGCGTATTGCCGGTTGACAGGTTGATATAGCGCAGACGGTTATCCTTCGTGACACGCACGACGTTTTCGCTGAGTAGCGTCGGGTTTTCCGCATTTTTCAGGCTGGCAAAGTAGCCGCCGTTTTTCTTGAAGAAGATCAGGCTGCCGTCCGCCGTGCCGTGCCAAGACAGGCCGTAACGCAGCTCGGTGAAGCCGCCGATATAGCTGGTCGTGCGATAGGTGATATTGCCGTTCGCGTCGACCGCCGCGACTGAGCCGTCCTCGCTGCGGGCGGCATACAGCCCTTCGCCCATGTAAGACAGGTAGTAATAGGTCGGTTCGGTCAGGTATTTGCCCGCCGTATTGATCAGGCCCCAGCGGTTGACCTGCCGCACCATGGCCACGCCGTCCTGAAATTCCGAAATGGTCTTATACAGGAACTCGGTCAGATATTCCCCGGTCGACAGCGAGTACAGTGCCTGATTGGTACCGTTGGACAGGACGATGGTATCCTCGCCGAAGATCGTCATATACGAAGGCGTGATGTCCTGCCCGATGGTATAGAGCGTATTCCCCTCCGTGTCGATCGCCAGATACTGCCCGTCGGTCGTGCACACCAGCGCGCGGCCGTTTGAAAACGCACCCGCGTCCTTATACTCGCCCTCAAAGGCAGCTGTCCCGTCAGCCTTCAAATAAGAATACAGGCCGGAGGCCGGGCTTTTGCAAAGCAGCAGCCCATCGGAGAAAAAGTCCTCGGCGCCCGCGTACGAACCGATCTTTTGGCCGTCAAGCGTGTAATACACGCTGTGGTCGGCATAACGGTAGGCAATCGCATCATCGGAAAACTCCACCGACACAGGCGCCTCCGTATAGTCGACAACCAGATGGCCGGTGCGGTCGATGACCGCGGTCTGCCACTGGTCATCCTCGACCGCGGCAAGGCCGCATTTGGCAAATTCGCCGGCCTTCGCATAAACAAAGGGCAGTACCGTCTTGCCTTCCTCATCGAGATAGCCGTACCGCGTCACGCCGTCAATGTCCGTGCGCTGCACAGGGAAGGCCGAGCCTGCCGCCGCAGCCCCGACCAACATGATAAAAACCGCGAAAACCGCGGATATGGTTTTTTTCAGCATAAGCAATTCCATCCTTATACGATCGGATATACAAATTATAGCGTTTTCTGCCAATGCGCTCAATAGCAGGGGGGAAAGTGTAACATTCGTGACATGCAGATGCGAAGTGTTACATTTTTGTTGCATCAGATGGCATGAAAAAAACCGTCCCTTTCTTGCGAAAGGGACGGTTTTCCAGTTTTATTCCTGCGCTTCGGGCGCCTGCTGCGGTGCGGCGCCGCCCTCGGCGTTCGGCTTGCGGCGGCGGCGTCCGCCCCGACGGCGGCGGCGGCGCGGCGCGCCCTCAGCCGGGGTTTCGCCCTCCACAGGCGCGTCTTCCTCCGGCACGTCCGATGCTTCGTCCGCAGCGGCCTGCTCCTTTTTCTGCTTTTCCGCCTGTTCGGCCATGCGGCGGCGCTCCTCGGCCATGGCCGCTGCGTTCTGCCGGTTGCGGCACGCGCCCTTGACCACGCAGCAGTCCACACACTGGAACTCGGTCAGCGTATGCTCGGGGCTTTCGTCCAGCTGCACCTTGCAGGTGCCGCGCAGCATCTGGGTCGTGATGACCTTGCCGCGCCCCTCGGGCGTATCGACCACGCTGCCCTGCTTGGGCGTGACCTTCTGCAGCTCGGCATAAGCCTCGTGTTCGTATTTCAGGCAGCACATCAGTCTGCCGCACACGCCCGAGATCTTGGCCGGGTTGAGCGACAGGTTCTGATCCTTTGCCATGTTGATCGAAACCGGGTGGAAATCCTCCAGATACGAGCAGCAGCACAGCTCGCGTCCACAAGTACCCAAGCCGCCGATCATCTTGGCTTCGTCACGCACGCCGATCTGGCGCAGCTCGATGCGCGTGCGGAACACGCCCGCGAGATCCTTGACCAGCTCACGGAAGTCGACGCGGCCGTCGGCGGTGAAGTAGAACAGCATCTTGTTCATATCGAAGGTGCACTCGACTGTGACGAGGTTCATCTCCAGCCCGCGCTCCATAATCTTGCGTTTGCAGATGATAAACGCTTCATCCGCGCGCTTTTTGTTGCGCGCGAGCGTCTTTTTATCCGCCTCGGTCGCCACGCGCACCATGCGCTTGAGCGGCTGGACGACCGTCTGGTCGGGCACATCGGTGTTGCCCTGCACGCACTCGCCGTATTCCAGACCGCGCGCGGTTTCGACGATCACGTCCTCCCCCGCGGAGACCTGCATGTCCTGCGGGTCAAAATAATACATTTTTCCGCCCGCTTTGAAGCGGACTCCAATAATCGTTTTCAAAAAATGATCCTCCTACATTATAAAAAGCAGATGCGCCACACATCCGCGGTCAGCGCGTTCGTCACAGCCGCAGCGGCGGCATTGCGCGAAACGCGGTCAGCGAGCACGCTGACAAAATCGTACAGCCGCATAAGTCGATCCGCCCCGACCGTCTGCGCGAGCTTGCCCGTCTGCGCTGCAAGCGCATCCACGATGGGCTTTTGCGGCAGCCCTTTTGCAGCGAACACCGCATCGCGCAGCGCGCTTTGCAAAACCGAAAACACGCCGAGAAGCGCCCGGCGCGGGGTTTTTTCCAGCGCGAGCGCGGCCAGCATCATGCGGTCCTCCCGTCTCATGGCGACCGCCTCGAGATAGGGCGCAAGGAGCGATGCCGCTTCGCCAGTATCCGGCGCGTCCCCGCCCTCCGGGGCGAGCGCAAACTTGGTGCAGCGCGAGCGAACGGTCTGCAAAAGCGTGTCCGGCTGCTCGGCGGTCAGCACGAAAAAGGCGTACGACGGCGGCTCTTCCAGTTCCTTGAGCAGCGCGTTCTGCGCCATGGAGTTGAGGTTATGCGCATGCCGGATGAGCGTCACGCGGCGCGCGCCGTCGTTCGGCACGACCGCGTTTTCCGCCTTGATGCGGCGCGCAAGGTCGACCTTCAGCTCGTTTTCGCCCTCGTCGATGACCGAAAGGTCAGGGTGCACGCCCTGCGCGGCCTTACGGCAGGACAAGCACGTCCCGCAGGGGCGCGGGCCGTTCCCTTCGCACAGGATGCCCGCCGCGACCCTATCGGAAACGGCCTGCAAGGCCGCCGGGTCGTCCCCCGAGAGCAGCACAGCCTGCGGAAACCGGTCGTCCAGCGCCTTTTGCAGCGCCTCATGCAGCGCCTTGCCGCCGGGCAGCGTGTCAAACCGGGTCAAAGCTTCTCAAAGCGCTCGACGTTCAAAACGAACACGGTCGCGCCGCCGACCTCGACCTGCACGGGCGTGGACGGGAAAAAGCCCATGCCCAGCTCGGCGGTTGTCGGGATGATCTGCTTGCGCGAGGAGGAATGCTCGCGGATGATGTCGAAGCATTCGTCGAGCTTGGACTCGTCCAGACCGATCAGGACCGTCACGTTGCCGGCCTTGAGGAAGCCGCCGGTGGTCGCCAGCTTGGTGATCTGGAAGCCGGCCTTCATCAGGTTATTGATAACGTCCTGAGCATCATCGTAATTGATGATCGCAAGTACCATTTTCATAGCAAAAAGCCCTCCCTGTGCGGTGAATCAGCCGATCACGACCGTGATCTCGCCGATCTCATTGTACCATCTTTCGCGGATAAGTTCAATGTGCGCGCGGGTAATTTTCTCACCCGGCCAGAGCAGCGGCACGCCCGGCGGATAGGGCGTGACCGGACGCGCGCAGACCATCCCCTCGGCGTCTGCCGGATGGACGCGTCCGGTCTTGGCAAACCACGCGTCGCGCACGCGCATCACCTGTTCGGCGGGCGGGAACGGCACGCAGGACGGCAGCCCTATCTCCTCGCTGCGGCGGCGCGCGATGCGGCGCAGGCCGCGGCGCAAACGGTACAGTGCTACGCCGGAATCCGCGCAGGTCAGGATGAACACAACGTTGCGCGCGTCCGCCATCTCGCAGGCGACACCGCACTCGCTCCATAGCATGTCCGCCAGCTGGTGGCCGGTCACATCCGTGCCCGCGGTGCAGACCGTCAGGCGGCAGGGATCGAGCGCGGGGTAGTCCGCCACGACGAGCGGCAAAAAGCAGGTGCGCCGCGCGACATATTCGCGCAGCTCACCGCAGGCCTCGGCCGCGCGGTGGTAGGCGGTGCGCCCCGGCCCTTCCACATAGGCGCGGGCGAGGTCGATCGAGGCCATGATCGGGTAAGACGGGCTGGAAGTGCCGAAAAGCGCGGTGTTTTCGCGCAGCGCGCCCTTATCCACACCCTTATCGGTCAGCAGCACCGCACCCTGCCCGAGGCAGGGCAGGGTCTTGTGCGTGGATAGCACAGCGTAATCCGCACCCTCGGCGATCGGGGTCGGCAGGCCGACGGCAGGGAAGTGCGCGCCGTGCGCGCTGTCGACCAGCAGCACCTTGCCGTAGGCGCGGCACAGGTCGGCAAACGCCGGGATCGCGCGGCGGATGCCGTAATAGGTCGGGGAAGTGAGAAAGACCGCGCGGATCTCCGGATGGTCGATCAGCTGCCGCTCGGCTTCGGCAGGCGGCAGTCCGCCCGAGATGCCGAACGGCTCGATGAGCGGCGCGGTCATAAAATAAGGCGTAATATCGAGCAATGCGCAGGCGTGGCAGACCGATTTGTGGCACTCGCGGTCGAGCAGCACCGCGCCGCCGCGCCCGACCGCTGTCGCCAGCATGGCAAGGATGCCCTGCGTCGAGCCGCCGGTCAGGAAAAAGCAGTCGGCCGCATCGAAATACCGTGCCGCGGCAACCTCCGCGTCGCGGATCGGGCCGTCGCCCAGATACAGGTTGCCCGTGCCATAGGTTTCGGTGAAGTCGATCGAAAAAACCTCGGAAAAGGTATTGAACAGCGGCTCGCCCTTGTGTCCGGGCATGTGGAACCGCGCGGAATCACCGGTCGCAAGCAGCTGCAGCGCATGGAACAGCGGCGCGTTGGTGAACGGCAGCAGACGGTTGATCTGCCTATGGGACAGCTGGGTGCGCTGATGGGCCGGCCGTCGGCGGAACATGGCGTTCACTCCTCTCTGACGCGCAGCTTGTCCACAGGACTGTGGACAAGGCCGCGCAGTTTGGCTTTTCTCTTAAAAATCAGTATACCACATGGGATAAACCGCTTGCAAACCCCTGTCCCGCCATGCAAAAACAACCGTGCGCGCAAAGGTGCGCGGTCTGTCCATAATGTGCAGACATTCGTCTTTTCAGGACGGAATTTTGGTTCAATTTCCCGTAGTAAATCCCTTTTGCATATATTATAATGGATATTGCATTCCTATACGGAACAGCATGTTTTATTATTGAAAGGCAGGTAACTATCACTATGGCTGACAATCGTATTTACAATTTCTCCGCAGGTCCCTCTATGCTTCCGGTGTCCGTTCTGGAAAAGTGCGCCTCCGAAATGCTGAATTACAAGGGCTCCGGCATGTCCGTCATGGAGATGAGTCACCGATCTAAGGTATATGACGGCATCATCAAGGAGACCGAGGCGCGCCTGCGCCGTGTGCTCTCCATCCCGGAGAACTACAAGGTCCTGTTCCTGCAGGGCGGCGCGACGACCCAGTTCGCCGCGATCCCGATGAACCTGATGAAGACCGGCAAGGCGGACTACGCCATCACCGGCAACTTCGCCAACAACGCCTACAAGGAAGCTGTCAAGTTCGGCGACATCCATGTGGCGTTCTCCTCCAAGGAAGGCAACTTCGACCGCGTGCCGACGCAGGCTGAGCTGGACATCCGTCCGGACGCGGATTACTTCTACATCTGCGCGAAC
>DXDE01000196.1 GCA_019115615.1 Candidatus Agathobaculum merdavium
CAGGGTATACGGTGTTGGCTATTCCCTTTTTCATGCTGGCCGGCGAATTAATGAACCGAAGCGGAATTACCAAAACCATGTTTGGATTCGCAAAAACATTGGTTGGCCATATTCCGGGTGGTTTGGGACATGTAAATGTATTGGCCAGCGTGCTTTTTGCCGGTATGACCGGTTCCGCGGCGGCGGATGCTTCGGGTCTAGGAAATATCGAGATCAACGCCATGATCGATGAAGGCTATGATCCGGATTTTTCTGTTGGCGTAACGGCAGCGTCTTCAACCATTGGTCCGATTATTCCGCCAAGCAGCCCAATGGTGCTATTTGGTGTCACAGCTGGCGTTTCGATTGGCGGCCTGTTTCTGGGTGGTCTTATGGTTGGCTTGCTTATGGCGCTGTTCATGATGATTACAGTATTCGTTTTGGCAAGACGCCGTAATTATCCGGTTATGCCGCGCGCGCATGCTTCTGAAGTCGGCCGTTCGCTGGTTCACGCATTACCGTCTTTGGCAACACCGGTAATCATCGTCGGCGGTATGCTAAGCGGACAGTTTACACCGACTGAAGCAGCAGCAGTTGCGGTTTTGCTGGCATTGTTTTTGGGGTTCGTGATCAATCGTGAACTGAATAGGCACAGCCTGTTTGCTACGATGGATATCAGTATTGAAAACTTGGGCATGATCATGCTGCTGATTGGTGGCGGCAACCTGTTTGGTTGGATGCTCGGCGTGGAAAAGGTGACCGAAAAGGCGGCAGAATTGCTGTTCTCCGTTTCCGATAATAAATATATTCTGTTGCTGATTATCAATCTGTTTTTGCTGTTTGTCGGCTCGTTTATGGAGACGAATGCAAGTATTTTTGATCCTTTGCCCGATCTTGCTGCCGATTGCTGAACAGATTGGAATGCATCCGGTACAGTTTGGTGTAATGATGGTGCTGAACCTGATGATCGGCTTGTTAACACCGCCTATGGCAATTTGCCTGTATATTACATCTAAATTGGGTAAGATCTCCTTTGAAAGGGCATTTCGAGCGGTTTCACCCTATTATATAGCGCTATTGGTTGTCCTGGTTGCAATTACAATGATTCCGCAGGTAACATTGTGGCTACCGCAAATGATTTTAGGAAGCAAGTTCTAGAAATGAGGTAGATTAGGGTATGACAGCAAGAGAACGTATTCTGTGTGCAGGGCATGGTGGCACACCGGATCAGGTACCGGTAGCGCCGTATATCGGCAATTATGGCGCGGCACTGATGCAAGTGCCCATCAGTAAATATAATACAGATGGAAAACGCATGGCGGAAGCACAGGCGAGGGCTTGGGAAAAGCATCAGCTGGATGTCGTTGTGGCGCAATCGGATAATTATTATATTGCGCAGGCCTTTGGAGTGCAGATTGCGCAGCCGGAAAATGATACGCCATACGAGACAAAACCGGCGATTTCCTCGCTTGACGAGGTGGATAAACTACCGACCGAGATTGATGTATACCGGGATGGGAGAATGTATGTATATTTAGAGGCAGTTTCCCGGCTGCGGGAGATTTTTGGTAATGATGTCGCTGTGCGCAGCGGGGGCACCGGAATGTTTTCGCTGGCGGGGCATGTGATGGGGACGCAGAATTTCCTGACAGAACTGGCCTTGGCCGAGGTGGATGAGGACGAGGAGAAGCTGGAACAAATTTCAGTTCTGATGAACCGTATGACGGATGGCTTGATTGCCTTTTCAACAGCGGTACTGGAAGCGGGCTGTGATTTTGTTGTATGCGGAGATTCTGCAGCTTCACCTGATTTGATTTCTCCGGCTTTTTATCAGAAATTTGTATTCCCCTATGAAAAAAGGTATTTTTCCGCCATGCATGCTGCTTGTGTACAGCACAATGCAGTCTCCCTTTTGCATATCTGTGGAAATACGATGCCTATTTTACACTGGATGAAAGAGACCGGTGCTGATATTCTGGAAATTGACCATAAGGTGGACTTGGCACAGGCGCGTGCAGTGGTAGGAAAGCAGTGCTGCCTGATGGGCAATATCGACCCTGTTGCCATCCTGTTGGAAGGAGATCCGGATACAGTCACAGTTGCCAGCCAGCAGGCGATCGAAAAGGCAGGACAAGACGGCGCATTTATTTTGGGATCTGGATGTGAAGTCGCCCAGAAGACGCCGCTGGAGAATTTGATTGCGATGCGGGAGACGGGCCGTAGATTTCGATATGCCGAGGTGAACTAACCATGAAAATATCATTTCGCTGGTTTGGAACCGAAGATGATAGCGTTACCTTGGATCAAATCCGACAGATTCCTGGATGCAGCGGCATAATGGGTACTTTGCCCCAATATACGGCCGGTGAACCGTGGGAAGAAGATGCGGTTCGCAGCCTTGTCAAACAGGTGCAGGATGCGGGCTTGAAAATGGAGGTGATCGAAAGCGTAAACGTACATGAGTCGATCAAAATAGGTTTGCCGGAACGAGATCACTATATTGAAACATATATTCAAACGATTCGTTTGCTGGCACGCTATGGAATTCGGGTTATTGTATATAACTTTATGCCGGTATTTGATTGGCTGCGTACAGATTTGAAGCATTGCTTGCCGGATGGATCGACAGTCCTGTATTATGACCATGAAGTGCTCAAAGGCCTGACGCCTCGTCAGATTGTCGCCAATACGGCGGCGCGCAGTAATGGTTTTTCCCTTCCGGGGTGGGAACCTGACCGGCTGGCAGAATTGGATCAGATATTGGAACAATATGAAAGTGTCGGATCGGAACAGCTGTTGGCTAATCTCGGTTACTTTTTGCGCGCAGTGATACCGGTTTGTGAAGAAGTCGGTATTCGGATGGCGCTGCATCCCGACGATCCGGCGTGGCCGGTATTCGGTATCCCGCGTATCGCGCATACGCAAGCGCAGTTGGATGCGATTATGCAGCTATACGACAGCCCGGCCAATGGTTTGTGCTTCTGTACCGGTTCGTTCGGAAGCAGGGCCGAGAATAATGTTATACAGGCATTATCCTCTTTTTTGGCGCAAGGACGAGTTGTTTGTGCGCATGTACGTAATGTGCGGATACTGGGGGACAAAAAGTTTCAAGAAGCAGCTCATTTGTCAGCGTGTGGAAATATTGATCTTTACGAAGTCATGCGCGTTTTGTATGATGCAGACTTTGATGGCTGGATCAGACCGGATCATGGGCGTATGATTTGGGGAGAGCAGGCACGACCCGGATATGGTTTGTACGATCGCGCGATGGGGGTGACCTATTTAAATGGTTTGTGGGAAGCAATTACAAAAGGTAAATTGTAAAATCAAATTGAACACATAAAAAGATCCACAGCGGCAAGGAATCTGTTAGAATAAAGTTTCCACACAAAACTCTGACAGAAAGGCCTGACCACTATGGATCAAACTTATTCTACCACAAATCTGATAGAGCGCAAGAGAGGACAGCATCTTGGTGCTGAGGAACGCGGAGCCATTCAAGCGCTCAAGAAGCAGGGATATAGTAATCGTGCGATCGCCCGTACCATCAACTGCAGCCCATCCACAGTTGGATATGAGCTGCAACGCGGCACACCGGAATACTGCGGACGCGGTCGCAAAGCCGGATATTCTGCCAAACGTGGAGCAGCAATATACAAGGCCAATCGCCGTCGCTGCCATCGTCTGCAGAGTATACCCAGAGACTCCCAATTTATCCACTGGATGGTGAACATGGTTCGTAAGCACAGCTGGTCATTCGATACCTGTGTTGGGCGAGCACGCCGGGAGCAACGGTTTCCTGCCCGTGAAATCCCTTGCACGAAAACTTTATACAACCTGTTGTGGGCGGGTGAATTGCCGATCAAGTTATTCGAACTTCCAGAGGTTTTAAGCAGACGTTCTCGCAGAAAACCAAAGATTTCTAAGCGTATTTCAGGACATTCTATTGATGAACGCTCGCCGGAAGTGGCGGACAGAAACACCTTTGGGCATTGGGAAGCGGATACTGTGCTGGGCCGGAAAAGAAATGGTGAGCCTGCGGTGTTCACCATTGTAGAGCGACTAACCGGATGTTATTTTTCTATTTGGATTGACAGCAAAACAACGGATGGTGTTGCCTCTGCCATGGAGCAGCTCAAAGAGCAGTATGGGGAGAAATTCTCTCAGGTATTCCGCAGCATTACCACCGACAACGGGAGTGAGTTTGCGGCCTTCTCCGCTTTTGAAAATCTTGGTACGAAGATCTATTTTGCTCATCCCTACTCTGCTTGGGAGCGGCCTGTCAACGAGAGAACCAACCGTATTCTACGTAGATTCCTACCCAAGGGACGTTCCATTCGCGATTATTCTGATGAACAGATTCTCCTATTTGCTGACGAGATCAACGCCACTCCCAGAAAACGTCTGGGCTACCGCACTCCTGAGGAACTGTTTGAGCTACAGCTGGATAGTATCTACGCCACCAGCTGACAGCGCACTTTATTCTGTTCAAGTGTTCAATTTGTTATTGCAATTTTCGTAAAATAAAAATACAATGGAAGGCTGTTCCGGCAACAGGGGAGGAGGAAGAGACCATGAAGCGCGAATGGATGGAGCGCCTGGGCTTTTTGATCCTGGCGGCACTGGTATGGATTCCGGCTGCGCGGTGGGAACAGCAGCGGTCAGAACCGGACCATACGGCGTGGGAAGAGGCGGTGGCGCGGGCACGGGAAGAGGTTGCCCAGGGCGCCGCAGCTTTGCAGAAGGCGCAGGAGGCCGCCGCGCAGCGCACGGCCCCAGAGGTGGTGGGGGAGTCTGCCTCGGATCTTCCGTCCAATGATGCGCCCAAGTGGGTGGAGACCCGCTACGTGGGATTCGGCAATGAGGGGGACTC
>DXDE01000197.1 GCA_019115615.1 Candidatus Agathobaculum merdavium
TAAGGGTAATCCGCGCCAGAGCGAGGCGGAAGCCTGCGTAAATGCAATGGATGGACTGACACAGTATCAGAAAGCCTATCTATATGCCAGCACAAACAGAAGTTGGAAGAATAACCCGTTTGGAAGTGCGACAGTTGGAGAGTACAGCAGCGGGATTGAAGTTGGCATCAATCCAATCGCAGGGGGAGTGGTGACTTCAAAATTCGGTCCGCGAGATTCTTTCAAAACAGATAACGGAGCAATGTCTTCCTCTAACCATCCATCTATCGATATTGGAGCAATAGAGGGAACACCTATAGGGGCGTACAAGAGCGGAAAGGTAACAAAGAATGGATGGGTAGACGGGTACGGATGGACAATCGAAGTGGAGCACAGTGATGGAACGGTAAGTGCATATCATCACATGATGGAGCAAAGCCCCGTTTCTGTTGGAACGGAGGTCTCACAAGGTGAGCAGATTGGAAAGGTCGGACAGACCGGAAACTCAAAAGGAGCACATCTGGATCTGACAATCACCAGAGACGGAAAGCCAATTGATCCGGCTTCGATGATTCCAGAATTACAGGATTCTGCAACGGGATATGTTTGGACTGGTTCAAATGTGTACACGAATGTCACAAGCGGAAGCGGAAAGAGCAGCAGCAAGAGCAGCAGCAAGAGCAGCGGTTCTTCTAAAAGCAGCGGGCTCAAGGGTTTCGATTCGTTCAAAGGATTTAAGGGATTTTAAGAAAAGCCGCCCGGGAGGGCGGCTTTTCTTTTTATATAACTTCATGGTTATGACTGGACGCTGCCCTACATCAAAGGCCAGAGCCGCGCGCGGTCGCTCGGCAACGTGCAGGCGACCGAGCAGGCGGTACAGGTGGGCGCGCCCATCCGCTTTGACACAGTCGCGCAGTCGCCGCACTATAACTATTGGCGGGAACGCGCCGAGCACGAGGTCTGGTTCGAGGATGCGCGCTCGGTGCAGGCTAAGCTGCTGCTTGCGGGCGAATATCAGTTGCGCGGTGTGAGTATCTGGAACATCATGCGGTATTTTCCGCAGCTCTGGCTGGTTCTGAACCAGCTTTATAACATCGAAAAGCTGTCGTAAAATGCGGAAACCCGACCGGAAACTTCCTTTTCCGGCCGGGTTTTGCTGTTTTCTGTATGCAGCGGTTGGCATTTCCATTGCAAAATGGTTACAAACCGCGCTATACTCTGGCACATGGTGCAAAGCGCACCAATGTTATCGAACAAACCCAAGGAGGTATGAAATGATGCAAATGAAGAAAATTGTGCCGCTGGCGCTGGCGGCTGTGATTACGTCTACCGCGGTCGCGGGAGCGGCAAACGTGCCGTTGAACACGGCAAAGCAGCAGAACTCCATTTTTACTTATGTTTGTGATTCCGGTTTCCGACAGGAGCTGTTGGAAAAGTATTTGGCACTGATCTGCGGGCAGCTGCCGGGCAATCGACCGGAGGAAACACCGGATGTGGAGCAGCCGGAGGAGACGCCGGACGTGGAGCAGCCGGAGGAAACGCCGGACGTGGAGCAGCCGGAAGAAACCCCAGACGTAGAGCAGCCGGAAGAGACGCCGGACGTAGAGCAGCCGGAGGAAACCCCGGACGTGGAGCAGCCGGAAGAGACGCCGGACGTAGAGCAGCCGGAAACGCCGCAGCTGCCGGATAACAGCCGCCCGGAGGAGACGCCGGACGTTGAGCAGCCCGAGCAGACCCCGGGGGAGGACAATGACACCGCGCAGGGGGATTACGCATCGCAGGTTGTGGCGCTGGTCAATGCCGAGCGCGCCAAGTATGGCCTGTCCGCCCTCAAGGCAGACAGCCGCGTACAGCAGGCGGCGCAGGTGCGCGCGGCCGAGACCGTGCAGTCTTTCTCGCACACGCGTCCGAACGGCTCGTCCTTCTCGACCGCGCTGACCGAGGCGGGGGTGTCCTACACCCGCTCGGGTGAGAACATTGCCTACGGCCAGTCCACGCCGCAGCAGGTTGTGAATGCATGGATGAATTCGTCCGGCCACCGTGCCAATATTCTCAACGAGAGCTTTACAACTATCGGTGTAGGCTACACGGTAGTAAACGGTACAGCGTACTGGGCGCAGCTGTTTACGGCCTGATCGAAAGCAGAGCACATGAGAAAAGCGGTCCGCAATGCGGTCCGCTTTTTTCTTACCGGAAAAACCGTTTCATAGAAAAATATGCCATAGTGCGTTTACAATCAAGAGGATACTTGTTATACTTTTTTGTGGGCTGAAAATCAGATTTTATGGGGTATTGAACAAGAATCTGCGCAGCCAACACGAATCAAAGGAGAGGATAAGATGAAAACAACAATTTTCAAACGTCTGGTCGCGTTAGCAGCCTGCACCGGCATGGTGGGCGTCACCGCATTGGCGGCGGGTACGGTATATAAGACGATCACGGTAAAGTATGACGATATTCAAATTGTGCTCAATGGGGAAAAAATTGAGCCAAAGGATGCCGACGGACAGACAGTAGAGCCCTTTATTTATGAGGGAACGACCTATCTGCCGGTACGCGCCATTGGTGAGGCTCTGAATCTGGAGGTTGCGTGGGATGAGGCAAGCAAGACCGTAACCTTGGATGGCGATTCCGTGCAGCCGGATGAACCAGAGAGCACGGGGGAACCCGGTTGGCTGTTGGATGTTTGCCCGGTGGTGTCGGTTGCGGACGGCGTGATGATGCCGACCTCGTTTCAGATGGGCAATGCGACCTATGAGCATGGTATTGTATTTACTAGATCCGGACAGTGGATCAAATTGGATTTGGGCGGCAAATACAAGACGTTGATGCTGGACTTTGGCCCGATTGGCATACCGTATAGCGAAGCAAATTTGACGATAGTCCGGGATGGAACCTATGGCGAGGAATTCCTCTATCATTTTGACGATCCGGTCAAGCATGTAGAGGTGTCGGTGGAAGGCGTAGATGAACTGATGTTGCAGCTGTTCAAATACGCGGATTTAAGATGGGGTGACACGCAGTATGGCCTTGGGAACTGCAAGGTGAGCTAACGGATTCGGCGGTTGTCCTAACAATAGCATAATTAGGGAGGGGTGGTTGTATCAGCAGCCGCCCCTCCTTTTTATGATGCCTGCGGCGCGAATGTGGTCAGGCGGACAGCGGGTACTCGGTGCCGTTCAGCACGATCGCCTGCACGTCCGCAAGGTCAAAGGTGCGGGCAAAGACATAGACGACGGCATCGGAACCGAAGCCGGCGTCCGGGCCGAAGCCCAGCGCGTACAGCGTCCGGTCGATACCGCTTGTGCTTGCGTCAACCAGAACGACCTGCTCGGTATCGTTCTTCATTTTGATGGCAATGCGGTCGATCTCATCGGCCAGTGTTTCGTCCGGCTGCTGCTCAGTCACACGCAGGCTGATCGGGGACAGGGTAATGCTGCCGTCCGCGCTTTTCAGGCTCGGCATCTGCTCAAAGTCCGACATGGACACCTCGAGCGTGATATAGCCGATGATGCCGCCGCTGGAAACCGTTTGCGTTTTGCCGACCTCCTGCGCGACAAAGCGCAGGGGGGTGTCCGGCGTATAGTCGCCGCTCGGAATGAACGCACCCTCTATATAATAGTCGTTTTCGGTCGAGCGGCTGGTATCCAGATAAAATGCACTGCCGCAGAAGCCGTATTCATCGTACATCACGTTGAAATTATACTGTCCATCTTCGCTGCTGCCGCATTGAGACAGATTGCTCCATGCCATATCGGGCAGGTTCTGGTACTGCGGATTCAGTTCCAAGATGCCGAATGGCATCACGCCGTCCCCCGATTTGTTTTCCAGATGCAGGCTGACCAGACCTGCGCCTGCGCTTTCGTCAAACAGCACGGATTCGACCGTCATCCGGTATTTTTCGTTTTCGTCCACCACCGTACCCGGTGCGGGCGTGGTGACATATTCCGTGATGGGGGCGTCTGTACCGCCCGGAAAGAACAGTGGGAAGCCGCCGCTGATACCCGCGGCAAAGGCGGTGCCGCCGATGCACAGTGCGGCGGCAAGGCCGATCGACACGATGCGCCGGAGCGGTGCGTGCCGCGTTTTGCGCGGCTGTTCGGGCAGGGTTTCCAGCGTTTCACGCACGCGGCGGTCGAATGTGTCGGGCATTTGGGGGAAATCATTCGGGTGCATCATGCAAAGCACGCTCCTTCCAAATCCTTGCGGAGCTGCGCGCGGGCGGCACGCAGGCGGGTTTTGACCGTCCCTTCCGGGATGTTCAGCATCTGCGCGACCTCGCGCGTTTTGAAGCCCTCGAGATAGTGCAGTACAACGGGCAGGCGCAGCGTTTCGTCGAGCGCCATGAGCGCGTCGTACAGGTCGCTGTGGTCGGCAGGGGAGGCGGCCGGGATGGCCTCGGCGAGCGCCGGCTCATACGGCGCCTGGCGCTGGCTCTGCCGCAGCAGGGTGGTACATTCGTTGATCAGGATACGGATGAGCCAGGTTTTGAAATACTGCGGGCGGCGCAGCGTGTTCAGCCGTTCCCACGCATGCAGAATCGCCTGTTGTGCCGCGTCCGCGCAGTCCTGTTCATTTTGCAGCATGGACTTGGCCACGCGGTACATTGTCGGCTCGGCGGCGAGCACAGCGGCAGTGAATTCGGTTTTATCCATCATGGCGGTGTTCCTTTCTGAAAGCGGATGTGGACGGCCGTCCCGGCGGATGCTTTCGTTCATTAGACGGACAAAAGCAAGGTTTGGTTTGCAGAGCAGGATTATTTTCTCCAGCGTTCCAAATCATTCCAGAGGTTTTCGTATTTGAGCACAACTGTAAAATACATGGACATTTCGCAGGGATTATGTTATAATGACCCTATCAAGTAGAGTTAATATACTTGGAGAGAATGGAACTTATTGATAAAAGATATCAAATAAAAATTTTTACTTATTTCTGATAATTAGCTATTGACATTTGCTCGGAACAATATTATACTGATGTTGTTCCGATAAGAGAAAGGAAGGAACGACTTGAGAATCACACATGAAGCGGATTATGCAATTCGTGTGACCTACTGTCTGGCACTTGCGGGTGGCAAGCAGTGTGCAAAGGATATTGCGGAAACAGCGGGCGTGACGCTCCGTTTTGCGCTCAAAATCCTGCGCAAGCTGACCCAGTCCGGTATCACCAAGTCTTACAAAGGCGTGGCAGGAGGGTATGAGCTCAACCGTTCGCCTTCCGAAATCACACTCGGCGAGATCATTGAATGTATTGATGGCCCGATTGCGATCAACCACTGTCTGGCCAACGAATTCCAATGTACCCGTGTAGGCAACCGGAAAGAATGCGATTTCCACCGTGTGTTCTCCGAGATCAATCGGTCTCTGCGGGAGCAGCTCTGTTCCATTACGATGGATCGCTTCCTTCCGTCCCCAAAATAACAACAAAAAAGGATATTTAGGAGGAAAAATCATGAAGAAGTTTGTTTGCACCGTTTGCGGTTATGTTCACGAAGGCGACGCGGCTCCGGCTGAGTGCCCGATCTGCCACGCTCCGGCTGAGAAGTTCAAGGAGCAGTCCGGCGAGAAGACCTGGGCGGCTGAGCACGTTGTCGGCGTAGCGCAGGGTGCACCGGAAGAGATCCTGCAGGGTCTGCGCGAGAACTTCCAGGGCGAGTGCTCTGAGGTTGGTATGTACCTGGCGATGGCGCGCGTTGCGCACCGCGAGGGCTACCCGGAGATCGGCCTGTACTGGGAGAAGGCTGCTTACGAGGAAGCAGAGCACGCTGCTAAGTTCGCTGAGCTGCTGGGCGAAGTCCTGACCGACTCCACCAAGAAGAACCTCGAGATGCGTGTTGACGCTGAGAACGGCGCTACCGCTGGTAAGTTCGAGTTGGCTAAGCTGGCTAAGCAGCACAACCTCGATGCGATCCACGACACCGTTCACGAGATGGCTCGCGACGAGGCCCGTCACGGCAAGGCTTTCGAGGGCCTGCTGCAGCGTTACTTCGGCTAAGTCCATATCCGAAACATACGAAGGGAACCGGTATGCCGGTTCCCTTTTTGCTGCCTTTGGGCGCAAAAAAGCGACCCCGCAGGGCCGCTTTGGGTTTATCCGAACAGGATTGAGCCAACCGATACCAGAATGGCGGTCAGCAGGCCGGCTACGCCGATTGCGAGGCCGCTCATCGCGCCCTCGGTCTCGCCCAACTCGATTGCGCGCGAGGTGCCGACCGCGTGCGCGGCTGTGCCGATCGACAGGCCCATCTGCACCGGGTTGCGCACGCCGATGCACTTGAGGAAGGTCGGCAGCAAAATCGCGCCGACGATGCCGGTGAACACGACCACGATCGCGGTCACTGGCGCGAGGCCATCCATCATATCGGACAACGCAACGGCGATCGGCGTCGTGACCGATTTCGGTACAAGCGAGCGCGTCGTCTGACCAGACAGGCCAAACAGACGGCTGAACAGCAGTACGCTCGCGATCGAGGTCAGCGAGCCGACCAGTGCGCCCGCCAGAATGGGCGCGAGGTTCTTTTTCAGTACGTCCAGCTTGCGGTAAATCGGTACGGCAAGCGCGACGGTCGCCGGGGTCAGGAAGAACGAAATCAGCTGTCCGGCGCTTTCATAGGTCTGGTAGCTGGTGCCGGTCACGACCAGCAGCACACCCACCATGATAGACGACAGAAGCAGCGGGTTGCATAGCGCTGAGCCGGTTTTCTGCTGGATCTTAGCGCCGAGCGCATAGCAGCCGATCGAAACAGCCAGCCAAAGGGTGGAGGAGGACAGCAGCTCAGTCATGGTCGAACGCCTCCTCGCTCTGGCGGTTCTGCAGGCGGAACACAATGTGCACGGTGAATGCCGTCGCTGCTGCGGTGCAAAGTGTGGTCAGCACACACACGGCGAGGATCGCGAGGATCTCGCTTTTGATTTGCGCGAAAATCTCAAGCACGCCCAGACAGGCGGGCAGGAAGAAAAATGCCATGTTTTGCAGCAGATAATCGGCTGTCTGCTCGACATGCCCCAGCCGCAGCGGGGTACATACCAGCAGCACGAGCAGCAGCGTCAGTCCGAGCACATTGCCGGGCAGCGCGCCGTGCAGCAGGATGGAGAGCGCGTCGCCCGCCACGCAGCAGGCAAGCAGCACGCCCAGTTGTTTGAGATAGTTCAAGGGGTTTCGTCTTCTTTCTCGGTTTCGTAGTCTGCGGTCATGGCGCCCAGAAGGGTCTGGTAAATCGCCTCCGCGTTGTTTTTGAAGGTGCGCTCAAGCATGGCGGCCTGCGCGCGGCTGACCACGTCCATCTCAATCGCGAACACCTGCTCCATCTCCATGCGCACAGTCAGGTCGTTCGCGGCGCGCTCGGTGACCGCCGTGTGGATGGCCGCATCGCGCCGGATCTGACGCACGACCCGCAGCGCCGAGCGCTGCGCAGCCTCGCGCACCGGATAGGGCAGCTGCTTTTCAAACACACGCGTCGCTTCGCGGCCCTTGGCCGTGATCTGGTAGGTCGGCTCGGGATCGCCCGGACATTCCTCGATATGGCCGGTGGGCATCATTTCATAGAATGCCTCGCTGAGTTCAAAATAACCGAAGCCCTCGTCGCACCAGGTCGTCAGGTCGATAATCGTACTGAAGCTGACCGGAAAGGGCAGCAGGTCCATGGCGAACAGGACAAGGAATTTGATGTCCTCCTTGGAATGGATAAAGCCGTGTCGAACCATCATGCGGGCCTCCTTTGTATGCCGGATTTGGTATAGAGTAGTATACCACAAAAAGCAGGCAAAAAGCAATCGGCGGTGCGGACAAGGCTGCATGCGCCGGACGGGCAAATTTTTGTCGGATATGGCTGGAAAAGCGCACAAAGAACAGGCGAACGAATGTACGATTTTTGGCGGACGGACGGGCAAAAACCGGTTGAACATCAAAGGGGTGCGCGGTATAATTAGAAGATGGAAAATATCCGAAATGGGAGAGAAAACACATGCCGGAAGTTGTTTTGCGCGTCGCAAAGGAAAGTGACGCGGCGGAGATGCTGGCGCTGTACGCGCCCTATGTGATCCAGACCACGGTATCGAGCGAATACGAGCCGCCTACGCTGGACGAGTTCCTTGGGCGTATGCGCACCTATGGCGAGCGCTTGCCGTGGTTGGTTTGCACGGTGGATGGGGAAGTGGTTGGCTATGGCTACGCGTCCCCGCACCGCACACGCGCGGCCTACCAGTGGTCGGTCGAAACCTCGATCTACGTTGCGCAGGAGTGGCACCGGCACGGCATCGCGGGTGCGATTTATGCCGCGCTGTTTGAGCTGCTCGCCATGCAGGGATACTATAACATCTACGTCGGCATCACCTCGCCCAATGAGCGCTCGATGAAGTTCCACAAGGCGATGGGCTTTATTATCTCGGGCGCGTATCAGGAGAGCATGTATAAGTTTGGTCAGTGGCGCGATGTGTTGTGGATGGGCAAGAGCCTGCGCCCGCATGAGGGCGAACCGCAGCCGACCGTGCCGTTCCCCGAGATCAAGGACAGCCCGCTTGTCGCGCGTGCGCTGCGGCAGGCCGAGCAGCGGGTGCATTTGTAAGAAAAGACAAAACGACCAAAGGAGGGCGGCTGCGTGGCGGAGCAACTGCATAAAAACCATCGGGAGCGCGTGCTGGAAAAGTTCCGCCGCTTCGGTCTGGATACATTTGCCGACCATGAAGTGCTGGAGCTGCTGCTGTTTTTCGCGATCCCGCGGGTGGATACCAACCCGATCGCACACCGGCTGATGGCGCGTTTCGGTTCGCTGCACGCGGTGCTCGAAGCGCCGGCCGAGCAGCTGTGTGAGGTGGAGGGTATCGGGCCGCGTTCGGCTGACCTGATCAAGCTGGCGTTCCTGCTGGGCGCGCGGTACCGGCGTGATGTGGCGTTTACCGATCTGGCCAGCGCTAAGCTGAACACCTATGAACGCATCGGCGAGTATTTCGTGCCGCAGTTTGCAGACGAGCGGGAAGAGGTGCTGCTTGCGGCCTATCTGGACGGCGCGGGGCGCGTGATCAAATGCGAGGAGGTCGCTCGCGGTGGGCATGCACAGGTGTCGGCCGACCCGTATAAAATTGCCCGAACCGCGCTGCTGTGCGGCGCAAAGGGCGTTGCGCTTGCGCATAACCATCCGGACGGCACGGCGACGCCATCGGAAGAGGATATGACCGTCACGCGGCGGCTCGAGCAGGTGTTGGCCGGGCTAGGTGTGGAGCTGGTCGACCATTGCGTGGTTGCACGCGGCAAATATGCATCCATCTGTCAGCTGCGCCGCGGCCTGATGGGGAAAAGGAGGTAGGATATGCCGGATTTTCATATCGTAAGCCCTTATAAAATGGCAGGCGACCAGCCGGAGGCGGTCGCAAAGCTGGTCGAGGGCATCAATAATGGCCTGACCGAGCAGACCCTGATGGGCGTGACCGGCTCAGGCAAGACCTTCACCATGGCGAATATCATCGAGCAGACCCAGCGGCCGACGCTGGTGCTCGCGCATAACAAAACGCTCGCCGCGCAGCTGTGTACCGAGCTGCGGGAGTTCTTCCCGAATAACGCGGTCGAGTATTTTGTTTCTTACTATGACTATTATCAGCCCGAGGCCTATATCGCCTCGACCGACACCTATATTGAAAAGGATTCTGCGATCAACGACGAGATCGACCGTCTGCGCCACTCCGCGACCTCGGCGCTGTCTGAGCGGCGGGATGTTATCATTGTCTCGTCGGTTTCCTGCATCTATTCGCTGGGTGACCCGATCGACTATAAGAAGATGGTCATTTCGCTGCGTCCCGGCATGGAGATCAGCCGCGAAACGCTGATCCATCGTCTGATCGATATTCAGTATGAGCGCAACGATATCGCGTTTGAGCGTAACCGCTTCCGCGTGCGCGGCGACACGGTCGAGATCTGGCCGGTTTACTCGGACGAGGACGTCGTGCGCATCGAGTTCTTCGGGGACGAGGTCGACCGCATCAGCCGGATTAACCCGCTCACCGGCGTGGTGCTGGGCGAGCTGGGGCATACGGCGATTTTCCCGGCGAGCCATTACGTCACCCCAAAAGATAAATTGCAGGCTGCTATTCAGGATTTGGAGGAGGAACTGGAGCAGCGTATCCAGTATTTCGAGCAGAACGGCAAGCTGATCGAAGCGCAGCGCATCGGCCAGCGTACGCGGTACGACATCGAAATGCTGCAGGAGATCGGCTTTTGCAGCGGCATTGAGAACTATTCGCGCGTGCTGTCGCGCCGGGAGCCAGGCAGCGCGCCGTTTACTCTGATCGACTACTTCCCGGAGGACTTCCTGCTGATCGTGGACGAGAGCCATGTCACGCTGCCGCAGGTGCGCGCCATGTACCACGGCGATCGCGCCCGTAAGGAAAGTCTGGTGGAAAACGGCTTCCGCCTGCCCTCGGCGTATGATAACCGTCCGCTGAACTTTGATGAGTTCAACGAGCGCTTGAACCAAATTGTATACGTTTCTGCAACGCCCGGCGAGTACGAGTTGTCGCGCTCGGGACAGGTGGTCGAGCAGGTCATCCGTCCGACCGGCTTGCTCGACCCCGAGGTAGTCGTGCGCCCGGTCGAGGGGCAGATCGACGACCTGATCGGTGAGATCAATGCGCGCACCGCTAAGGGTGAGCGCGTGCTGGTCACCACGCTGACCAAAAAGATGGCGGAAGACCTGACCGCGTACCTCGAAACCGCGGGCATCAAGGTGCGCTATATGCACCACGACGTCAAGACCATCGAGCGGCAGGAGCTGGTGCGCGACCTGCGTCTGGGTGTGTTCGACGTGCTGATCGGCATCAACCTGCTGCGTGAGGGTCTGGATATCCCCGAGGTGTCGCTCGTCGCCATCCTCGACGCGGATAAGGAGGGCTTTTTGCGCTCCGAGACCTCGCTCATCCAGACCATTGGCCGCGCCGCGCGTAACGAGCACGGCATGGTCGTGCTGTACGCGGACAGCATCACGCCTTCGATGCGCCGCGCGATGGATGAGACCGAGCGCCGCCGCGCCCTGCAGGACGCGTTTAATAAGAAGCATGGTATTGTGCCCAAGTCGGTGCATAAAAAGGTGCAGGACGTCATTGAAATCACGTCCAACGTGCCGTCGAGCAGCAAGAAGAAGCTGCGCACCAAGGGCGAGCGCGAGCGCGAGATTGCCCGCCTGACCAAGCAGATGAAGGAGGCGGCCAAGATGCTCGAGTTCGAGATCGCCGCCCAGCTGCGCGACCAGATCAAGGCGCTGGAGGAAGGCAAATGAAAATCGTAACGCTGATGGAGGATACCGCGTGCGCGCCGGATTTTGCCTGCGAGCACGGCCTGAGCTTTTATATCGAAACGGACGGCCGCAAGCTGCTGTTCGACATGGGACAGACCGATTTGTTTCTGAAAAACGCTGCCGCGTGCGGCGTTGACCTGTCCAAGGTCGACACGGCCTTTGTCTCGCACGGGCACTATGACCACGGCGGCGGACTGGCGGCGTTTCTCAAAATCAACGACCATGCGCCGGTATATGTGCACGCGCAGGCGTTTGAGCCGCACTTTTCGCACAAGCCCGAGGGCATCAAGAATATCGGTCTGGACGCGGCGCTTGCCGAAAACCCGCGCCTGCGGCGCGTGTCCGGCGTGACCGAGGTGGGCGGTGGTCTGACCTTGTTTTCCGATATCACAGGTGCGAACTGCGTCCCGCAGGGCAACCGCACGCTGTACGAGCGGGAAAACGGGGAGTACGTCCCCGACCGTTTCACCCACGAGCAAAGTCTGCTGGTGCGTGAAGGTGATAAGGCCGTATTGTTTACCGGCTGCGCGCATCGAGGTGTGGTCAACATCTGCGCACGGGCGAAGGAGCTGCTCGGCCGCGACCCGGATGTGGTGGTCGGCGGGATGCACCTGTTCAGCCCATCCACCGGCAAAAGCGAGCCGGACGAGAATATCCGCGCGGTTGCGGAGCGATTGGCACAAACGGACAGCCGCTATTATACCTGCCACTGCACTGGCCCACATGCCTTCGACGTGCTGCGGGAAACGCTGGGGGAGCGCATCACGTTCCTCGCGGCGGGCAGTATTATTGAGGTATAAAAGAGAGAAGCTAAGGATAGAGAACAGAACGAAATGAGGTTGGAGTACCACACATTATGCAGGAATACATTCATGTCAAGGGTGCGCGTGAGCACAACCTGAAAAACATTGATATCAAGATCCCGCGTGACAAGCTGGTCGTGCTGACCGGCCTGTCCGGCTCGGGCAAGTCGTCTCTGGCGTTCGATACGATCTACGCCGAGGGCCAGCGCCGCTATGTCGAGTCGCTGTCCAGCTACGCGCGGCAGTTTTTGGGGCAGATGGACAAGCCGGATGTGGACTACATCGACGGCCTGTCGCCTGCGATCTCGATCGACCAGAAAACCACCTCGCAGAACCCGCGTTCGACGGTCGGTACCGTCACCGAGATCTACGACTACATGCGTCTATTGTGGGCGCGCATCGGCACACCGCACTGTCCCAAGTGCGGCAAGGAGATCCATCAGCAGACAATCGACCAGATTATCGACCGGCTGATGGCCTTGGAGGAAAAGATGCGTGTGCAAATCCTTGCGCCGGTTATCCGCGGCAAAAAGGGCGAGCACGTCAAGGTGTTTGAGGACGCCAGACGGCAGGGCTATGTCCGCGTTCGCGTCGACGGCGAAATGCGCGACCTGTCCGAGGAGATCAAGCTCGCCAAGACCCACAAGCACAACATCGAGATTGTCGTCGACCGCATCGCGATCCGCGCGGATATCCGCAGCCGCCTGACCGATTCGGTAGAGACCGCGGCGGCGCTGTCGGGCGGGCTGGTGATCGCGGATGTGGTCGGCGGTGAGCCGATCCTGTTTTCTCAGAACTACGCTTGTGAGGACTGTGGCATCTCGATTGAAGAGCTGACCCCGCGCATGTTCTCGTTTAACAACCCCTATGGTGCATGTCCAGTCTGCACCGGCCTTGGCATGCAGATGCGCGTCGACCCTGACCGCATTATCCCGAATAAAAAGCTCTCCATTCGGCAGGGCGCGATCCGCGCGTCCGGCTGGGGCAGCGCCGAACCGGGCACGATCGCGGGCATGTACTTTACTGCCTTGGGCAAAAAGCACGGCTTTACACTCGACACCCCCATCGAGGAGCTGAGCCAGGACGCGCTGCACGAGCTGCTCTACGGCACGGGCGACGAGCCGCTCGAGCTCTCGGTCAGCCGTGTGTCGGGCGGCGTGATGCGCCAGCCGTTTGAGGGCATTGTCGTGAACCTCGAGCGCCGCTACAAGGAGACCTCGAGCGACTACGCGCGCGCCGAGATCGAGGAGTGCATGAGCGAGATCCCTTGTCCCGCGTGCCATGGCCGCCGCCTGCGCCCCGAGGTGCTGGCGGTGACGATTGGTGGGCTGAACATTGCGGAATTCGCGGAAAAGTCGGTCGTTAAGGCGATGGAGTTTTTGCACACGGTCAAGCTGACCGAGATGCAGCACAAGATCGGTGACCGCGTGATTAAGGAAATCATGGATCGTCTGGGCTTTTTGCAGTCGGTCGGTCTGGAATATCTGACGCTGTCGCGTTCGTCCGGCACACTGTCGGGCGGCGAGAGCCAGCGCATCCGGCTCGCGACGCAAATTGGTTCATCGCTCATGGGGGTGCTGTATATCCTCGACGAGCCGTCCATCGGCCTGCACCAGCGCGATAACGACAAGCTGCTCGCAACGCTGGGGCGCCTGCGCGACCTTGGCAACACGCTGATCGTGGTCGAGCACGACGAGGATACCATGTTTGCGGCCGACCATATCGTCGACATCGGCCCGGGCGCGGGCCGTAACGGCGGCGAGGTCGTGTTTGAGGGCACGGTGGACGACCTGCTGAAAAGCGAAACCTCGATCACCGGGCAGTACCTGTCCGGCCGTAAGTGCATTCCGGTGCCTGCGGTGCGCCGCAAAGGCAATGGCAAAAAGCTGACGGTCAAGGGCTGCGCGGTCAACAACTTAAAGCATACCGATTTTACTATCCCGCTGGGCACGTTCACCTGCGTGACCGGCGTGTCCGGCTCGGGCAAATCCTCGTTTGTTAACGAGATTTTGTACAAAAAGCTGGCCGCCGAGCTGAACGGTGCTAAGACGCGCGCGGGCGCGCACGACAAGATCACCGGCCTGCCCTATCTGGACAAGGTCATTGACATCGACCAGTCGCCCATCGGGCGCACGCCGCGCTCCAACCCCGCGACCTACACGGGCGTATTCAACGACATCCGCGACCTGTTCGCCAAGACGGCGGACGCCAAGGCGCGCGGCTACGGGCCGAGCCGGTTTTCCTTCAACGTCAAGGGCGGCCGATGCGAGGCCTGCGCGGGCGACGGCTTACTCAAAATCGAAATGCACTTCCTGCCCGACGTGTATGTGCCCTGCGACGTGTGCAAGGGCAAGCGGTACAACAAGGAAACGCTCGAGGTGCGCTACAAGGGCAAGAATATCTACGAAGTGCTCGACATGACGGTCGACGAGGCGTGCGAGTTTTTTGCGAACGTGCCCAAGATCGCCCGCCGGCTGGAGACCATCCGCGAGGTTGGTCTGGGATACGTGAAACTCGGACAGTCGTCCACGACGCTGTCCGGCGGCGAGGCGCAGCGCGCCAAGCTCGCCACCGAGCTTTCCAAGCGCTCGACCGGCAAGACCATCTATATCCTCGACGAGCCGACCACCGGCCTGCATGTCGCGGACGTGCATAAGCTGGTGGATGTGCTGCATAAGTTGGTGGATGCAGGAAACACCGTGGTCGTTATCGAGCATAATCTGGATGTGATCAAAACGGCGGACTATATCCTTGACCTCGGCCCCGAGGGTGGCGACGGCGGCGGCCGGCTGGTCGCCTGCGGCACGCCGGAGGAGGTTGCCGCCTGCCCGGATTCCTATACGGGACAGTACCTCAGCCGCGTACTTGCGCGGCAAAACGCAGGAAAAACCGAAGAATAACCGGGTAACGGATGCAAAAAAGCGGACAGTTCCGAAAGGAATGTCCGCTTTTTGACAATCTGCATAAAAATGTTGAGCTTTGTGGCGCGTCTTGGTATAATAATGGTAATAAAAAATAAATGAGGGAGTCTTATGAAAACAAAACGCTGGGTGATCGCCGCGCCTGACGAGACCCGCGTGCGTGCGCTGACCGCAGATGGCGGTTATGGCCCGCTGGCTGCGGCGGTGCTTTCCGCGCGCGGCATCGACACGCCTGCGGCGGCCGCCGCGTACCTCAGCTGCGACATCGCCGGGCTGCACGACCCGATGCTGCTGGCCGACATGGATAAGGCGGTCGCGGTGATCGAAGGCGCGCTTGAGCGCCGGGAGCGCATCGTGGTCTATGGCGACTATGACGTCGACGGCGTGACCGCGACCTGCATACTGGTCGACTATCTGCGCGGCCGCGGCGCGGAATGTGATTATTATATCCCCAACCGTCTGCGCGAGGGCTACGGCCTGTCGCGCGCGGCGATGCAGGAGCTGTATGAGAAGGGCACGCGCCTGCTCGTTACGGTCGACTCGGGCATCACAGCCGACGAGGAGATCGCGGTGGCGCGCGAGCTGGGCATGCAGGTGGTCATCACCGACCACCACGAGTGCCACGACACGCTGCCCGCGGCCGATGCGGTCGTCGACTGCAAGCGGCCGGATTGCCCCTATCCGTTTGAAAGCCTTGCGGGTGTGGGCGTGGCGTTCAAGCTGATCTGCGCGCTCGAGGGCGACGCACAGCGCGTGCTTGACCGGTACGCCGATCTGGTTGCGCTGGGCACGGTGGCGGACGTCATGCCGATCGTGGGCGAAAACCGCATCATCGTTGCCGCTGGTCTGAAAAAACTGGCCGCGACCGGCAACGTCGGTCTGGAAATGCTGCTGCGCGAGGCGGGCATGAAGCACAAGCGCCTGACCTCGTCGACGATCAGCTTTGTGCTCGCGCCGCGCATCAACGCGGCTGGCCGTATGGGACGTGCCGAGCTGGCGGCCGAGCTGTTCCTGACGCACGACCCCGTGCGCGCGCAGGCGCTTGCCGCGCAGCTGTGTGAGCAGAACAAGCTGCGGCAGAACGAGGAAAATCAGATTTTGGAGCAGGCGCTGGTGCGCCTGCGCACCGAATATAACCCGCTGGAGGATAAGATCATCGTGCTGGCGGGCGAGGGCTGGCACCACGGCGTCATCGGCATCGTGTGCTCGCGCCTGTGCGACCGGTACGGCTGCCCGGTGGTACTGATCGCGCTCGACAAGGACGGCACGGGCAAGGGCTCGGGGCGCTCGATCGGCGGCTTTAACCTGTTCGACGCGCTGACCTCGTGCGAGGACCTGCTCGAGCGCTACGGCGGGCATGCGCTCGCCGCCGGCTTGACGGTCGACGCGGACAATATCGACGCGCTGCGCGAGCGTCTGCGCGCTTATGCTGAGAGCCATGTCACGATGGCCGAACTCGTGCCGCAGCTGCATATCGACTGTATGGTGCGCCCGGAATGGCTGACAATGGAAAACATCGAGGCGCTTTCTGTGCTTGAGCCGTACGGCATGCGCAATCCTGAGCCGGTGTTCTGCATGAAGGACATGGTTGTGGAGGACATTACGCCGATCTCCAGCGACCGGCATGTACGCATGACGCTCATCAAGGACGGCGTGCGCTTTTCCGCGATCTGGTTCGGCACGGGCGCGGGCGGACTGGGCTTTGTCGAGGGCAACTATGTCGACGCGGCCTTCCATCTGGAGATCAACGAATTCCGCGGCCGCCGCACGGTGCAGCTGACGCTGTGCGACGCGCAGCTGAGCGATTGCGAGCATCTGGCCGACCAGAAGCTGCTCAACGTATATAATACCTATATGTCTGACGGGCCGCTGACCGCCGCTGAGGCGCGTCTGCTGCTGCCCGACCGCGGCGACCTTGTTGCCGTGTGGCGGCATATCACCTGCCGCGCGGAGGACGGACGGCTGTCCGTGCCGGACGGCGCACTGTCGCGCCGCGTCGCGTGGGAGAGCCGCCGTGATATCAATATCGGCAAGCTGTTCGTGTGTCTGGACGTATTTTCCGAGTCCGGCCTGATCAGCTATCACTTCAAGGAGGGGATGGTCAACATCCTGCTCAAGCCTTATGAGGGTAAGGCGGACATTTCCGGCTCGGTCGTGCTGGCGACGCTGCAGAGCATGGCGGGCTGAAGAATGGGGGAACGAAGTATGCAGAATAAATTGGATTTTTTGCTGGAGCGTGTGCAGAAGCAAAACCCGCAGGCCAATATCCGCAAGATTCGCGCGGCCTATGAGTGCGCGGCTGCCGCACACGAGGGTCAGAAGCGCAAGAACGGCGAGCCCTATATCATCCATCCGGTTTCGGTCGCGGAAATCGTGGTCGAGATGGGTTTGGATACCGATTCGATCTGCGCTGCGCTGCTGCACGATTGCATCGAAGACACCAATTTTGGTTACAAGGAAATAGAAAACAAGTTCGGCACGCCGGTCGCCGAGCTGGTCGACGGCGTTACCCGTCTGGGCATGCTGCGCTACTCCAAGGAACAGGAGCAGTTCGAGGACCTGCGCAAGATGTTCCTCGCGATGGCAAAGGATATCCGCGTCATCCTCATCAAGCTGGCTGACCGCCTGCATAACGCGCGCACCTTCCAGTACCTCCCGGAGCGCAAGCAGCGCGACAAGGCGCTCGAAACCATGGAGATCTACGCGCCGATCGCGCACCGTCTGGGCATGAGCCGCATCAAGTGGGAGCTGGAAGACCTGTCGCTCAAAATCCTCGATCCGATCGGCTATAATGAGATCGTCGAGGGCCTGAAAAAGCAGAGCGAGCAGCAGGAAGTGTTCCTCAAACGTATTCAGGGCCGCATCAGTGCCAAGCTGGCCGAGGCGGGCATCAAGAATACGATTTCGGCACGCGTCAAGCACATCTACTCGATCTACCGCAAGATGTACGCCCAGCATAAGACGATGGACGAAATTTACGACATCTGCGCGGTGCGTGTGATCGTCGACACGGTTGCCGACTGCTACAACGTGCTCGGCTATGTGCACGACCTCTATAAGCCCATCCCCGGGCGTTTCAAGGACTATATCTCGACCCCCAAGCCCAACGGCTACCAGTCGCTGCACACGACGGTTATCGGCCGCGCGGGCGTGCCGTTCGAGATCCAGATCCGCACGACCGAGATGCACAAGATGGCCGAATACGGTGTTGCCGCGCACTGGAAATATAAGCAGGGGCTGACCAAAAAGGGCAACGAGGAAGCCTTTGCGTGGATTCGTCAGCTTTTGGAGGCACAGCAGGACACTGAGGCCGAGGATTTCATCAAGAACATCAAGGTCGACCTGTTTGCCGACGAGGTGTTCGTCTTTACGCCCAAGGGCGACGTGGTCAACATGCCTGCGGGCGCGACCCCGATCGACCTTGCTTACGCCATCCACTCGGCGGTCGGCAACCGTATGACCGGCTGTAAGGTCAACGGCCGCATTGCGCCGATTGACAGCCAGCTCAAAAATGGCGATATCGTCGAGATTCTGACCTCCAAGGAGGCGCACGGCCCGTCGCGCGACTGGGTCAAGATCGTCAAGACCACCGAGGCGCGCAACAAGATCAAGCAGTGGTTCAAGAAGGAGTGCCGCGAGGAGAATATCGTCAACGGCCGCGAGGACCTCGACCGCGAGCTGCGTGCCAACCTGTTGTACAACGGCTTCTATGAGAACGAGGAAGTGCGCAAAAATACGCTCAACAAGTTCTCGTTTAACTCGCTCGATGAGCTGTACGCCGCCATCGGCTACGGCGGCATCACGCTGACCAAGGTCATCAACAAGGTCAAGGACGATGTCGGCAAACTGCGCCGCCAGCGTGAACTGGCCGAGCGCGCTGAGCATCCGCAGCCCGAGCAGCAACCCAAGCGTGTAACCCGGTCGACGACCGGCGTGGTGGTCGAGGGCATCGAGAACTGTCTGGTCAAGTTTGCGCGCTGCTGTACGCCGATCCCAGGCGACGAGATCGTCGGCTTTGTCACGCGCGGCTATGGCGTGTCCATCCATCGGCGCGACTGCGTCAACGTCCATATGCACGAGGACCCGGACCGCTGGGTGCGCGCGTGGTGGGACGAGGATCTGGCCATGTCCGACCGCTCCAACCGCTTCTCGACCGGCCTGCAGATCTCGACGCGCAGCCGCATTGGCGTGCTGAGCGATGTGACCGCGGTGCTTGCCGCCTGCAAGATCAACGTGCACGAGATCTCGGCGCGTGACCTCAATGACGGCTACGGCGTGATCAACGCGATGGTAGATGTCGCAGGCCTGCATCAGCTCGACAACCTGATCAGCCGTATGCGTTCGATCAAGGGCGTGGTCGATGTGACGCGCACAGTGGACACTAACTGACGTGTCCCGCAAGAAAATCACAACATAAGGAACAACCATGCAGAAAAAATATTTCTTTTTCGATATCGACGGCACGCTGAGTATTGGACAGACCATGGTCATGCCCGAAAGCGCAGTGCGCTGTTTGGACAAACTGCGCGGGAACGGACATTTTACGGCGCTCGCCACCGGACGCCTGCAGGCGTCAGCGGCGGGCTTTGCCGTGCAGCACGGGTTTACCGATTTTGTCGCGGACGGGGGATACAGTCTGACGCTCGGCGGCGAGATTGCTGAGATGAAGAGCCTGCCGGTCGCGGATTGCATCGCGCTGATCGACCGGCTGCGTGCCGCGGGCATCCCGTGGGCGGTGACGCCGGTAAATGAGCGAATCTGCGTGACGAGCGACGAGCGCTATCTGCCGTTTGCGCCGCCTGAGTATTTCCCGACGACGTATGACCCGGCCTTCGACTACCGCGCACTGGACGTGCTTTACAAGGTCAACGTCGCCTGCACGGCGGAGCAGGAGGGGGCAATCGACTTCGGCACGCTGCCGACCGTACGCTATAACCACGATATCCTGCTGATTGAGCCGACCGAAAAGCAGAACGGCATCCGCCGTATGGTGGAGCGGCTGGGCATCCCGGACGAGGATGTTGTCATCTTTGGCGACGGCACGAACGACGTGTGCATGTTCGGGCAGGGCTGGTTTTCCATCGCCATGGGTAATGCGCGCGACGCGCTCAAGCGCATGGCCGACTATGTGACCGACCCGGTCGATCAGGATGGCCTGTGGAATGCCTGCGCGCATTTTGGCTGGCTGTAAAAGGAGAACGCTATGTTATTTGATACCCACGCACACTATGATGATGAACGCTTTGACAGCGACCGGGACGAGCTGCTTTCCTCCATGCCCGCGCATAATGTCGGCCTGATCCTCAATCCGGGCTGCGATGTGGAGACCTCGCGCAAGGCGGTCAGCTACGCACAAAAATACCCGTTTGTATACGCGGCTGTTGGCATCCATCCGGAAAATATCAACGAAAACTGGAATAATGACCTTGCGGTCATCAAAGAACTGGCTGAGACCGAGCCGCGTGTGCGTGCGATCGGCGAGATCGGGCTGGACTACTATTGGGAAAAGGACGAGCGCGCCCGTGCGCGCCAGCAGGTCGTGTTTGCCAGACAGATGGAACTGGCACGCGAACTGGGCAAGCCGGTCATTGTGCATGACCGTGATGCACATGCCGACTGCCTTGAGATTGCGCGGCGGTATCAGGGCGTGCCCGGCGTGTTCCACTGCTTTGCGGGCAGCGTCGAGATGGCGCGTGAGTTGCTTGCGCTCGGTTATCACCTGTCTTTCACTGGTGTGATTACCTTCAAGAACGCGCGCCGCGCAATCGAGGTGATCCGGGAGGTGCCGCTCGATCGGCTGATGGTCGAGACCGATTCGCCCTATATGGCGCCCGAACCGTACCGCGGGCGGCGCAACTCGTCGCTTTATGTACACCGCATGGCCGAGACGATCGCCGAGATCAAGGGCGTTGACGTTTCCGAGGTCGAGCGCGTGACGACCGAGAACGGCAAGCGACTGTTCGGCATCGAATAAGAATAAAAAAAGCCCGGACAGCTGTCCGGGCTTTTGACTTGGAGCGGATGATGGGAGTCGAACCCACCTATGCAGCTTGGGAAGCTGCCGTTCTACCGATGAACTACACCCGCAGGAGACGATAACAGTAATAGTATACCGGCAGGTGGGCGTTTTGTCAAGCATCGATAGGGGGAAGCGGTCGGGCGCTTTCGCCCTTTTCTTTTGCCTGCGGCTGTGCTATACTCATCCCAAAGAAAGATCGGAGGAATTCATTATGCCCAAAAAAGAAAAGCCAAAGGGCAAGCATGCTGCTGTGCGTTCACCGGAACAGAGCCGTCGTGTCCGGCGCCGTTTGACCATCCGCGGCGTTCTTTCCTTTTTCATTTTGCTGACCCTGATCCGTGCGGCGTTCACCCGGCAGTTTGAGAATATTTTCGTCTGCGTCTTGTCGCTGGTGCTGTTCTGCGTGCCGATGCTGATCGAGCGCAGTCTGGATATCGACATCCCGCCGGTGATGGAAGGCATCATCTACTGTTTCATCTTTGCCGCGGAAATCCTTGGCGAAATCAATTCGTTTTATACACTCATCCCGGGCTGGGACACCATGCTGCACACCATGAACGGTTTTTTGGTTGCGGCGGTCGGCTTTTCGCTGGTTGACTTGTTCAACCGAAGCGAGCGGTTCTCCTTTAAGTTGTCACCGCTCTTTTTGGCGATCGTGGCGTTCTGTTTTTCCATGACCGTGGGCGTTTTGTGGGAGTTTTTCGAGTTCGGCATGGACCAGTTCTTTGGTACTGACATGCAGAAGGATTTTCTGGTATCCGCGATCAACTCGGTGACGCTCAATCCGGATGGGCTGAATAGCGTTGTGCATCTGCCGGTTGAGAGCTTGGTCGTCAACGGACAGGACTGGATGCAATTCCCCGGCGGTTATATCGATATCGGTTTGATCGATACGATGAAGGATCTGATGGTCAATTTTATCGGCGCGGTCGTGTTCTCGGTGATTGGCTTTTTCTATGTCAAGACCCGCGGTAAGGGGAAACTCGCCGCGTCGCTGATCCCGATCGTGCTTGACCCGTCGGAAGAAAAGGAAAAAGAAAATTCCGCAGATGGGGAACCAAACGGCGAAGTGTCCCGTCTAACTGCTCAGAACGACGAAAAGGAGTAGTTTTTCATGAAAAAGCAAGTGACCGCGGCGTCCCTCGCCGCTTTGATGGCAGTTGCAGCATTGCCGGTATCGGCCTGTGCGGCCACTGTGACAGACGAGGCGCCGGTTAAGTCGCCGGTGCTCAATACGACCGACCACATGCAGTATATGGACGGCTATGAGGACGGTACCTTCCGTCCGGATGCTTCGATCACCCGCGCAGAGGCCAGCAAGCTGATCGCCTCCCTGCTGACCGAGTCCTCGGGCGGCGGCGATTACCAGTTTGCCGATGTGCCGCAGGACGCATGGTATGCCGAGGCAGTGAACGAAATGATCGGATACTCGCTGGTCAGCGGCTATGAGGACGGTTCCTTCCGCCCGGATGCGAAAATCACGCGTGCGGAGTTCGTGACCATCCTGTCCCGTATCCCGCATGACGATATCGGCACGGACAAAACGTTCTCCGATGTACCCAAGACCCATTGGGCGTTCGAGGCGGTGCAGACCGCGCAGGCGCAGGGCTGGGTCGAGGGCGACTCGAACGGCCTGTTCCGTCCGGATGACCCGATCACCCGCGCGGAGGTCGTGACGGTGCTCAACCGCATCCTTGGCCGTACGGGCGACGCGGTGATGGCGTCCACCGGCGAAGGCATCCGTGTGATGCCGGACGTACCGGACACGCACTGGGCGTATCTGGCGATGCTCGAGGCGACGACCGACCACGAGTATGAAAAGACCGAAGCTGGTGAGACGTGGACTTCCTACGATAAGGAAACCACGGCGCTGGCACAGGGCTGGCATAATATCAACGGTCTGCTGTTCCATGTAAATGCCGACCAGCAGTTCGACTATAATACGACGGTTGACGGTCTGGAACTGGATCGCAACGGCCGTTACACCACCGGCTCTGCCGAACTGGACAAGCTGCTCACGCAGGCGGTTGCAAGCGTGGTCAATGATAAGATGACCCAGTTGGAAAAGCTGCGCGCGGTTTATGATTATGCCAAGGAGACCTTCGGCTACTTGGGCATCGGCGAGGTCGATACCTCCAAGGAAGGCTGGGAGATCGAGCAGGCAATCAACATGCTGACCAACAAGCGCGGCAACTGCTATTCCTGGTCGAGCGTATTTACCTATCTGGCCCGTCAGGTAGGCTATAACGCGCAGGCGTTTGTCGGCACGGGCGTCAGCCCCAAGGGCAGCGAGTCCGTCCATGCGTGGACCGAGATCACGATTGACGGCGTGGCATATACCTTCGATCCGCAGATCGAAAGCGTGTATGAGGACCGTTATGGCGAACACTACGATCTGTTTATGAAGCAGTACGGCGAAGCTGAATGGGGCTATAAGAAGGCGGAAGAGCCGGAGCAGCCCACCGAGCCGGAAGCACCTGAGGCTGATGCTGCACTGGTTGCGCTGATGGATAAGATCTATGGCGATAAGGACGCCGGTATGGTTGGCCAGACCGTGCTGTACAATGGCATGGGCGCGGATGGCACGACCCAGCCGCTGACTTGGTTCCTCGGCACAGACGATGTGCAGTTCGAGGCAGGCCTTGCTTCGGAGTCGATGATCACTTCGCAGGCACATTCGATCGTGCTGCTCCGTATGCCGGAAGGCGCGGATATGGAGGCTGCGAAGGCGAAGATCGCGGAGAGCGTTGACCCGTTCAAGTGGGTATGCGTTGGCGTTGACCCGGATAAGGTACGCGTGGAGAGCAACGGCAACCTGATCTGCGTCGTGCTGGATGACGTAAACGGCGACTACTACGCGGACAACTTCCTGTCCTTTGCTGTCGCAGAGTAAAAGGCTGATAGGGGGTATCCAATACCCCCTATCTACAAGGGCGCGTTGCAGAAATGAAATCTGCAGCGCGCCCTTTTATGCGCCGTCCAAAGGAGTATGTAGCCGATAGGTTGTGGAAAAACAAGCGTTTGGGGAAGGAAAAAGGCATGGCAAAGCAGACGCTGGGG
>DXDE01000198.1 GCA_019115615.1 Candidatus Agathobaculum merdavium
TCTCGCGCAGCCATGTGCGCGATCTGATTGGCGTTCGACAGAATCTCTTTGGGATCGGTGTCTGTTGGCTGCAAGGGATAAATCGCAGCCGTTACGCTGATGTTATACGGTTTTCCATGCTCCGGCGCATAGTTCCGCAACCGTTCGAGCAGCGGCTGTATCCAGTCGTCCGCGCCTCCGCTCGCAGGAACCAGCCGCAGCATGGCAAACCCCTGATCGGATACCCGTGCCAGCACATCGTTTGCTGATGTATTTTCCTGCAATACATGCGCGGCAAATTGCAGAAAATCCTCGGTTTCCTGTCCCGTTCCCATATGACGCAAGCGGTCGATATCCACCAAAAAATAAATCAGCTGATAAAGGATACGGTTTTTCCCTGTGACACGCCGGCGATATTGCCGTTCCAGATAGGTCCCATTGCCAAGTCCAGTCAGGCTGTCGCGCTCCAGCGCGGCATATGCCAGACGGAGTTTTGCGCGGTATCGCCGCACCAGCACCATAACCGTCACAGCAAGCAATGCGGCCAACACACCCAGTGCGGCAGTCACAGCGAGCGGCACGGATGCAGACCTCATCTGCTGCGCCTGCGCCAATAAAAGTCCGCTGATGCTCTCCTGCGAAACACTTTGCAGGTATTCGGTCAATTCCTCCTGCAGCCCTTCCGGTGCAACAGAGGTAAATCCCAGGGTATAGACATCTGTCTCCCCGTCCCCTGTCACGCGCAGCACGGTTTCTGCCTGCACCCCTTCGGGTATCTCGTCACCCGGCGCATAGCCGGAAAGAATATCCACCTGCCGGTTCTCCGCCAGAGCCTCCCGTCGGTCCTCCCCATCGGTTGGATAATAAATCAGTTCATACCCGCTGTGTGCAGAAAACTGCGCATACAGCTGCGGCAGCACGCCTTGATAGGATTCCGTCTCCGCATCGTAGTATTCCAGCGGATACAGGTCGGGATTTCCTGCAATATAAATAACCGTTTTTCCCTCCACGTTTTCCTCCCGTCCATCAGTCTGCAGGATATACCCTGCGCTGGAAAAGCGACATATTCCGCTCCACATCCGCCTGATACACCTCTGCTGTGCCGCCAACGCGCACGCTGCGCGCCCCGTCCTGTGTGGGGACTGCCGTTTCGTCCTCATTCGGCTCTTCGGCCGTCTCTTCCTGCTCCACAGCAGGCACTTGCGACGCGGCGCACGATGTTTCCGGCTCGTGTTCGGCCGTTTCCAGCACTGTACATGGCGTCTCGGTCTTTTGTTCAGAGGTTTCGGGTTCCTGCATCGGATCTTCCATCCCGTTTTCCTGCTCTGTCGCAGTCATAGCGGTATCTTCGTCGGACTGCGGCGCACACACATCGCGCAGCTGTGTAAGATATTGTTCCAACACCTGCTGCCGCATCGCCTGTTCCTCATCCAGCATCCGCCGGATCGCCTGCTCGCGCGAAAGGCTTTCCGTCTGCACCTTTTCCGCCAGCTGCTCTGCATCGGCCAACAGCCCTGATAACTTGGCGCTGCTATCCTGCTGCGCAGCAAGCTGACGGTGCAGCACATCACATTCCTCTTCCAGCTGCTGAATACGTGCCTGCAACTGCGCTTCTTTTTTTTGGGCACTCTGCTCCTGCGCCAGTAATCTTGCCGAAAACGCCTGCTCTGTCTCGGTGATATAGCGAAAAACACTTGATTTTTTATACCCAAACATTGCTGTTTCCAACGAATCCAACGTCATGCCAAATCCTCCGCTCTCCGCTTTTTAATTCATTTTCTGCCGCTCAATCGAGTCCCATACATGCTTTCTCCGTTTATAGCCGATCAACGCCGTTGCCCGCACCCATGCTAAAATCAGCCGAAGCCCGCCGACCTCGACCGCACACAGGCCAACCGCCTTCAGCACATCCATCGCTGTCAGCTTCAGGTCAATCGTATGAATACGCGCGAAAAACGCCGTAATGGACAAGATGGCGGAATATGCAATATAAATCAAAAAGAACAGCACCATAAACGGCACATTAATCAGGTCAACAATAAAGGCCAGCGCAACCGTCAGCAAACCGAAGATCTCGATATAGGGTGAAAACAGCTCGTAAATCAGAAAATACGCATAGGAGATTGCACCTACCAGCCCGTATTTAGGATTGGCCAGCATGCGGCGATGGCGCATCATGGCCTGAAACAGCCCAATATGCCAGCGCCTCCGCTGCTTACACAGGTCACGCAGCTTTTCCGGTGCCTGCGTCCAGCAGATTGCATCCGTAGCATAGCGAATTCGATACGGTATATTGTGCTCCCGGCAGAACACATGCAGCTTGACGACCAATTCCATATCCTCACCCATCGTGGATGTATCATAACCGCCCGCGTCGATCACCGCACTTTTTTTGAACAGGCCAAACGCGCCGGAAATGATGATACTGCCGTTAAACTTGTCCAGCAGGATGCGCGCGGCGAGAAAGGATCGGTCATACTCCAGCACCTGCATGCAAGGCAAAATACGGTTCGGCAGCCGGAACGACACAACCCGCCCATTTTTGATATTTGCGCCGTTGCACGGACGCACTGCACCGCCGACTGCAACCACACTGCCTTCCTCCAGCACCGGACGGACGATTTTCTCGAGCGAATCATATTGCAGCATGGAGTCCGCATCCATGCACACGAAATAAGGATACCGGGAAGCGTTGATACCCATATTCAGTGCATCCGCCTTTCCGCCGTTTTTCTTGCAGATCAGCGTGATCGGCACCTTATACGCATGGCTTTCATACACCACAAGCTCCGGCTGGCAGGGCAAGCGCCGCTGGATCAGCTGATTAACCTTCCGCATATGGAATGCCTGACGCAGCACTTCGGCCGTATGATCTTTGGAGCCGTCGTCCACCACAACAATTTCATAAAGCTTATACTCCAGCGCCAGCAGGGAACGGATGCTTTCCTCAATCGTAACCTCTTCATTATAGGCAGGAACCAGGATCGAAACCGGGACATAGTATGCCTGCTGCAGTTCATTTTTCAATCTGCTGCGACGTTTGAGCTGATACAGAGTAGAAGAGCCGACCGTTACCGACAGAAACAGGAAGCTGGCATAGCCGATCAGGTAAACCAGAAAGAATATGCCGACATACTCGAAAAATGTTTTGAACGCATCTGTCATATCCGCATCACTCCCCTGCCTCCTGCATTTTTCTCGACTCCAGACGATACGTCATCATTTCACGCGCATAGCGGTCTCCGCCCATAACAATATCCATCAGATCAGCATAATTCACCTTGTGTGCGTCCAGACTGGATGCCGCCGCGTAACGCACATACCAGTTTTCGCTGTGCAGCGCCGCTTTGAGCGTATCGATCACCCGTGCGCCCTCATATTGCGCCAGCGCCGAAACCGCCACATTGACATATTCCCAATGCGTCGGATCGCTGTCGGACGCAAAGGCAAGCAACGGCTCAAGCGCCGGTTCGTAAGGATAACGTCCAAAATAGCGGATTGCCGCCAGCCGCAGCTCCTTATCCCGTGTCACGTCCTGCATCACACCAAACATCTGCGCATGCCATCTGCCTGAACGAAAACGGATGAAATTTAAAATTGCCAGTCTGGTATGGTCAGAAAAAGCGTTGAAATGCTCCCACAGCTGGCGGATCAGCGCCTCACTATCGCCTGTGTAAGCAAGAAGGCTCTCCGTCAGCACCTTTTCATGCACAAATACGCGTCCGTCATCCTGAATTTGCAGCGCCGCAAAAATATGCTCCTCGTTGCCGCCATTGAGCATCGCCTGCAGCGCATTGACACGGCAGTACAGGTTGTCCTTGTGTATGTATTCCAGCAGCAGATCCTGCATAGAGTCGACCGGCAGGCGGCGCTTACTCATATATCGGGACAGAAAATAGGAAAAATAGCCGGCTTGCACATTGTCCCGCCGCAAATAGTGCACCGCGAGAAACAAAATAACCGGTTGAATCTGCTGCAGATAATCCCGCACCGCCGTGTCCTCCGTATCCGAACATAACGGGGCGAGCACACGGTCAAACGCGATCAGATCGTTGACATGGCGCAGCCGCCGCTGCAATCTCTCCAAATGCCGGTCGGAAACCGTATAGCTTTGCCGGATCAGGCCCAGCTGCTGCTCGACTATCTCCCGCATGTGCTGGCAGCGTTTTTCCATGCGTGTTTCGCTGCCACGCAGCAGCAGTCCATATAC
The DNA here is from genome assembly GCA_019115615.1 of Candidatus Agathobaculum merdavium. GTDB lineage: Bacteria > Bacillota > Clostridia > Oscillospirales > Butyricicoccaceae > Agathobaculum > Agathobaculum merdavium. The sequence continues at coordinate 4,190 of DXDE01000198.1, forward strand.
GATATTGAATACAATCATGCTCAGGCAGACCGCACCATACACGTAAAGAAAGGTTTGCGCGCTCAAAGCTGTCCAGCCCCCTTCCGTCCCGCCGCAGCCAGATCACTGGGTTTGTGTCCAGTATGTCTGCAGCGCGTAATAGGATTCTTTCAGGCGCTCATGATAAGTTACCTTTTTGCCCCATCCTTCCAGCGGAAAAGGCTCCAACGGGATACGTTCCAGAGCGTTCGTGCCGTCGCTCACGCCAATATACATTTCATCGATTTCGATATATTCCACACCATAATGCAGGTAATAATCGTCATGTATCTTCATTTCCGAAGGGTTGGCAAAGTTGAGCAGCTGCCAAGGCAGCCGAATCTCAATATCATCGCCCGCGAAAATAAAGTCCGCCAAAGAGTTAAACTCCGCATCTTCCGGATTGGCGTTGCCATATTCGAGCAGACCCGTCTCGTATGTCTCGGCCGATGCCTCCCAGTTGCCGGTCAGGAGCGGTGTCGCAGTCTGCAGCATCAGCCGGATATCCTTGAACAGCGGAGTGTCCTCGTCCGGCGGGTCAAGATACGCGTCAATATTCTCTGTTTCGCGCAGGAACATGGCGTGCAGCACCTCGTACCGCTCCTGCACCATCACACGGCTGTTCTCCTGCCCATCCAGCACGATCACAAAATCACATGGCCGTTCAAAGGTCAGGTTGTAGTTTTCGCAATAGGTGCTGCCGGTTTTTGGCGTTAAATCGATCGGCAGATAAATTGTATCTGTTTCCGGATCGTAGTCCGGCTTATGCACGCGGAAATAGAGGAATTTCTCGTCATACTGCATGGAAACGGACAGGCCGTCATGCTCGATTACCGGTTCGATCCCCTCCCAGTCGGACAGATCACCATCGACATAACACACGCTTTGCTCCTCGCCCGGATCAAATGTCAGCAAGCCAAAGTACTGTTCATTGGTCTGATAGTCGCTCCAATACGGCGTATTATCCAGATCGACCGCATGCATGGTGTTCCAGGTTCGTTTGAACCACTCGTCCTGCCAAGTGAACACGCAGCTGCCCGCGCAGCCCGCAGCCATGATATCCTCATAGCATGCAATAATGGCTTCGCCCTGCTCCTGCTCGGACATATTGCCTTGGTTGCGGTTCGTATTGTAGTCACGCTGCGCCATGCCGCGCCCGGTCGATACGCCGTACTCCGAGATCACAACCGGCATGGTATGATAATTGGTCAGCGCACAGAGATATGTATAGTAGGTGTTGACCCTGCCGCTGCTGTCCGTATAAGTCGCCGGCAGATAATGTTCGATGCGCATGCTTTCGTCCACGGTTCGCTGCTGGATCATCGGCGGCTGTGTCCCTTCCAATTCAACCGGGCGATACATATAGTTTAGGTAGTCCGGATAATACGGGTATACATGATAGGACGCAAACTGGCCAGATAGGAACGCATCCGTCGAAAGGATGTGCTCCACATGTACGCTGGCACACTTCATAAAGAAACGGGTGATGTTATCCGGATATTCAAAGGGATCGGTAGTCGGCCAGTTGGAAAACGCGATCAAACGCTGCTGCTTATAGCGCTCGCTCTCATATTCGATAATCTTGTCGCCCACCTCGCACAGCATAGCCTCAAACGGACTTGCGTCCGGGCTGGTATACAGATATGTCCCTTGATACTGGTTGCGCTCCGGATATTTGCGGTCGGTATAAACAACGGTCACATCCTCCCATTCGATGCCGAGAATGTAGCCAAGCACCCATTGGGATACATCCTTGCGATAGGTGCCCGAACCGGTACCCTCAGCCAGCACAAGGCTCTTTTTGCCGTGCAGGATATCGACCACTGTGCGGCAGTCCTCGAGGAATGTCCCCCGGAAGTCATCGTCATAGGCATCACGGTGCGAGTTCTGCACATAATCATTGACCCAAACACCATGGATCAGCCACAGCGGCTCCTCCCCTGCGGATTCCCGCGCTGTGTTGTATTCATAGAAGGCGTTATAAAAATCATCCTGCAGGATGGTATAAATACGGATGGTATTCGCGCCCATCTCCTGTATGTAACCAAACCAGCGCAGATAGGTCTCTTTGTCGATCGCATAGTCAGTCGCCCACTCGCCCGGCAAGCCTACGCCCATGTTGACCCCGCGGATTTCAAACGGCACAGTTTCTCCATCCCGTTCCATATAGATCGTGTCCTCGTCAGTCGTCATAAAAGCGGTGACGGGCACGTCCGGATGCAGATCAATATAAATACCCAGATGGTAGTAAGCGTAATTGCAGGCAAACAGGAGCACCACCGTGATAAGCGCGCCGATGATAAACTTTTTCACGGTTCCCCTCCTTACCGGTCAATGGTTAAATTTCTTGTTTTTGGATTCGTGGCTGAATTGCAGCAGGGAGTCGATATGTTCGTCCATCCAAGCGCTGCGGTCATAAATAAATTCCTTCATCTGCCGTACCGCTTTTTCGAAGTCCGCAGGGTTGCGCTCATCCGGTTGAAGCGGCCGGAATTCTTCAAATGTATAGCCCCATACCTCAAAATTCCGGTCAATCGCTGGGCCGAGATAGTCCACAACATCATTGATATAGCCGGCTAAATAGTCACCGCTCAGATAGCTTTCGCGCAGTTCATGATAACGATCGATCAAGCGCTCGACAAAGTACTCATCCTTCATGAGCATATAAAACCACACGTTCACCTGCATCTCAAAACGCCGCGGCGTAAGGGTTGACTCGACATAATTATCGCAGGCAGAGTTGAAATCCCAAACGACCATTTTATACCGCCCGCCGATATCCTTGTAAATATAGGTAGACAAATGCCCCGCATCATAATTGGTAGTGAACTCATTGATGATAAAATAATCAATAAAGGAGCCAACGTCGATATCGTAGTAATAACCGTAGTCATCGGTATCGTAATCATAGGAATACAGGCTTTTTTCAAAATCAGAAAACTCCTGTGCAATCGCGCGGATCATCTCCGGCGTAAGCGAACCGGAGCGCGGATATTTGATATCCAGTTCCTGTAGGTTGCGATAGGTGTACTCGGTGAAGGTTTCAATATCCTTCATCTCATCGTCCGTGCCGCGGTCCAGGCGGAGCAGGTATCCGGTGGATGTCGTGCCGTCCACCGGCTCAGAAATGTTCAGGCGACAGTCCTTGCCATTGGTGATGGTCTCGACCATCACATACAGTCCCTGATATGTCCCGTTGAGGATAACCTCGCAAAAACGGACATTGGGCGCATAATCCATAATTTCGCCGGCAATGTTGTACCACATGTAATTCCGCATCAGGGATTTATCCAGATAGGGACCATAGAGCGCCCACTCATAGTGCGCATCCATCCCCATGACCTCTTCATGCCGATAGGAACCGTCTTCATCTGTCAGACGCAGCAGGTAGCTTTTTTTATCGAAATGCCGCGTGGAGTTTCCGCGAATACGGATTAGGGTATCACTTTCCAGATCAGGTTCGTCTGACGGATGGTGGTTGCGCGTCTCATCGCTTATAATCGAAATATGCGCAGACAGCATCGCTTCACCCTCCGCTGTCGTCGTATAGCCGATCTCATTATTGGCGCTGTCTATAATAGGTTCGCCCGGAATTTTCTGTCCCCCTGTATCCAGAATGACCAGCGGCAAATGTGTGCACAGCTCGCTGCCATCGCAGTCACAGCTTTCGTCCGGTCCGCGGGAGGTCAGATGCTGGTGCACGCGCGGCTCCCCACCCTCCGCATCGAGCGAACCGATAGCCATCGCGCCGCCAATCAGGAGCAGCATGGCACACACGCTGATAATCCGGTATTTCATAATGTGTTCCCTCCGTGCGCCGGATACAATGGATCAACCGCTGATTTCATCGTTCTGCATAACCAGATTACAGTATTCCACGCTGCCAACCTCATAGATTGCGTCCGCGATATGCCTGCCCGCTGCACGGGTACGCTGCGCCTTTTCCGCGCGTTCCAACTGACGGCGGCTGATCTCATAAATGAATTCCACACTCGATTCTGTCGTATTTTTAACGCGCAGGGTTGTCTTGCTCGCAAAATACTGGAAAACAACCGCCTCTATCCGCTCCTCATTGATACGGGCAGCACGGATAATCAGCAGCATACGGTTGTCATTTTTGATACGTCCGAACAGCAGCAAGAGTACGAAAGTGAACGCACTGCCGATCGCCGCGACCTGATAATCGCCTGCGCCGCAGCAGATGCCGGCCACAATCGCCCAGAAGATGTAAACCGTGTCCCGCGAATCCTTGATCGCAGTACGGAAACGGACAATGGACAATGCGCCAACCATACCAAGAGACATGGCAATGTTATTGCCAATGACGATCATGACCGAGGTCGTAATCACGGTCAGCGCCATGAGCGAGACATTGAATTTTTTGCTGTAAATACTGCCTTCATGGGAAAGCATATACGAAATGTAGATAAACACGGCGATCAGCGTCGCCGCGACAAGCCGCAGCACAATGCTTTGCAGGTCCAGCTCTCCTGAACCTTCCAGCATTTCAAGCAGTAGTTTTTTCATTTCCCTTCCCCCTTCAAATACCAAATCGCAATCCGGCACTGCGTGCCAAACAGTATTTACTGACCATCAGTTCAGACCGGTTCGCCCGGTTGACCTGTTCCTTGATATATCCCAGCAGGAACCCATTATACTTGACCTCAAGCACGCCGTTAAACGGATCGACCACCGGATAAAGGTCCAGCATCGGATCAAACAGGTCCAGATGAGCCTCCGTCGAGCGGATATCATGGTCAAAGGTTACCCGAATCTGGTTTTCCCGGGCAATAAAGGCGAACCGGCGATACTCGACAATGGTCTTGGGACGGTAACAATACATTTGCAAAAGCGCATATATCTCGGCAGCCACCGGTTCAGCATAGCGCAGCAAACTGTCGTACCGTCCGCGCGCAAGCTGCTCCGCATCCGCCCGCTCCAGCCGGAGCGACCGTTTTTTCTGGTACGGTCCCTGCTTCTGTTTGATCTCCAGCATAGCAAAATCCGCCGCCGGATCGTACAGCCGCAGCCGGAGCTTACGCCGCATCTCGATCCCATTGAGCTTTTCCTCATAATCCCGCTCGTTAACCGTGTCGAAATACAGTGAGCGGATGCGATATCCCTGCGCACCGTTGTGCTTATCCTGCAGCATAACCGGTGCCAGCGCGCCGGCCAACCGTTTCATCTCAGCAAGGTTCATCCAGTATTTTTTCTCCTGCCGACAAACCTCGTTCATGCTTCATTCCCCCGTAAACAGAAAAAAGGCCGCAAAAAACAGATGCCAAATCCATCCGTTTTTTGCAGCCTGACGATCATAGCAGTATCACCGCCGTAGACTCACAGCTTTGCGTCACCGCTTTTCAGCGGTTTTGCCCTTCCTCATAACATGTCTTATTTTATACCATCTTTCCGTTTTTTGCAAGTGTCAGACAGTTTTTTCAACTTAAAACAAAGCTTTATCCCCAGCTTTTTTCCCGCACACCTTGCCGGATACAATATCAAATCAGCCTTAGCGGTATGGCTTCGCAAGCAATCCATACCGTTAAGGCTGATATTAGAATTATTTTACGCGAAACGCAAAAAAGCGTTGTCCAAGGTAGTTAAAGCCGGTGAATAAGAACATGCCGACGAACATCGAGATATTGTCCCTCACAACGGGCGACACGCCTGCCAGCACCGCAATGCACAGCGGCTTCGCCATACCGTAGGCCAGCAGGTAGCACACAGCAATGTTAACCGCAAAGCGCACGGCTTCGCGCATGCTCTTCTCCCGACTGCCGAAGGTGAAATATTTGTTCAGAAAAAAGCTCAAAATGCTGGTCAGGATATAGTTTGCCGCGCTCGACACCCAGTAGCTGCAATGCGCGAGATTATACAGCCCGAACATGATCGCCGTACCGACCAGCGTATTGATCACGCCGACGAGCAGGAATTTGGCGAGCCTGCGGTCGATTAAGC
>DXDE01000199.1 GCA_019115615.1 Candidatus Agathobaculum merdavium
CATCATGGGATGTGGGCCAAAAGTCCAAAAGGAGGTGCTAAGAAAATGGCAAAGATTTCTGGCAAGTACGAAACGATCTTCATTGTCAACCCCACGCTGGAAGAGGCAGCGGCTACCGCTGTCGCGGACAAGTTCAAGTCTCTGATCGAGGAGAACGGCACGAACGTAGAGGTTGAGGATTGGGGCAAGCGTCGTCTGGCGTACCCGATCGAGGACCAGAACGAGGGCATCTACACCCTGGTTCGTTTCGAGTCCAAGCCGGAGTTCCCGGCTGAGCTGGACCGTATCTACAAGATCACGGACGGCATCATGCGTTCGCTGATCGTCTGCCTGGACGACTAAGGCGGTGAACTAAGCATGCTCAACAAGGCGATTCTGATGGGTCGATTGACCCGTGATCCCGAATTGCGTCATACGCAATCGAACATGGCTGTGTGCTCGTTCCGTCTTGCGATCGACCGCGACCGCAAGGGCCCGAACGGCGAACGCCAGACCGACTTCATCGACTGTGTCGCATGGGGCCGTCAGGCGGAGTTTGTCGCACAGTGGTTTGCAAAAGGCGTGATGGCGATCGTCGTCGGCCGTGTCCAGTCCCGCCAGTGGCAGGACCAGAACGGCAACAACCGCACCGCGATTGAAGTAAATTGCGATGAGGTCTCCTTTGGTGAGACCAAGAAGTCCCGCGAAGCCAACGGCGGCTACGCAGGCGGCGGTTATGGCTACGATAACGGATCGCAGATGCGGCCCGAGCCTGCCGCGTCCCAGGTTGCTCCCGCGTTTGATCTGCCCTCGGGCGGTTCGGATTTTCAGGAGCTGGCTGATGACGACGGCGATGTCCCATTCTAAACTGAAGGAGGTTACGCGACAATGGAAGAGACCAAGAAGGAATTTACCCCCCGTCCGGAACGTGCGGAGCGCCCGCAGCGCGGCCGTCGCCGCCGCAAGGTTTGCGCGTTCTGTGTCGATAAGATCGAGCACGTTGATTATAAGGATGCTGGCAAGCTGCGCAAGTATATGTCTGAGCGCGGCAAGATCCTGCCCCGCCGTATGACCGGCACCTGCGCGCATCACCAGCGCCAGCTGACCGAGGCGATCAAGCGCGCCCGTCACATTGCTCTGCTGCCCTACACCGCGGAGTAATTCGTTTTTCATTCATAAAGGATACAAAAAGACTGTTTTCCGATGGGAAACGGTCTTTTCTTTTGCTTTTTGTTCTCAATCCTCGGTGAAGGTGAAAACTTCCTCGACGGTCAGGCCGAACACCTTTGCAATATCCATCGCCAGCTTGAGCGAGGGGTTATACTGCCCGTTTTCCAGCCGTCCGATCGTCTCGCGGCGCACACCGACCAGCTCGGCCAGCTGCGCCTGATCCATGCCGCGCGCGGCGCGCAGCTCCTTGATGCGTGTTTTCAGCATGGCGGTCACTCTGCGCGGCGTTCATAGTACAAAAACGCCACATCCTGAAACACATTGAGCAGCGCCATAAGCAACAGGGCATACTCATAGGAGATGGTGAGCGGCATTTCCTTGCCAAAAAGGATATAGAGCACCAGCGCGCCGTTGAGCACATTGAACAGCAGGGAATTGGCCTTATAACCGTTGGCATTGGCGCGCTCATCCGGCTTTTCCACGCCCAAACCGGTTTCCAGCAGAACCAGACCAATCAACAACACCACGCACAGCGCGATGGCAATGCCCTGCCACGGCTGGCCTTTGATCGGGCCATAGCTTTTGGCAAACACCCACAGCACGACGAGTACCCCCCACGCGGCGGCGTGGAGCATTTTTGCACGGGTCAGCGACATAACGATCCCTCCAACATGTGATCTATTTGTCTCTTTGTGTGATAAATATATCACGTGAAGGTTAGTCTGTCAATAGATTTCTCCACAGCTTTGTGGAAAATCCCAAGCGCTGCACATGGGTAAAAAAAGGACGCACTTTCGTGCGTCCTTTTCATTTATTCTTCGGTGGTCTCTGCGGATTCGGTCGATTCGCTGTCCTCAGCGGTTTCGTCTTCCTCCTGCTTATCCGTGCGTGCGATCGAAATGACCTTGACGTCCTCGCTCGTGCGCATCACGATAACGCCCTGACTGCCGCGTCCGCATTCGCGGATCTCCTCACAGCCCGTGCGGATGATGACACCATCGTCCGTGATAATCATGATATCATTGTCGCTGTCGACAACCGCAACGCCCGCAACCAGACCGGTCTTTTGCGTCAGGTTGTGCAGCATCATGCCGCCGCCGCCGCGATGATGGATGGTGAACTCTTCAACCGGGGTACGCTTGCCGTAGCCGTTTTCGGTGACGGTCAGCACATACGCGCCCTTGCGTGCGCGCGCCGCGCCGACAACATAGTCGCCGTTGCCCAGACGGATGCCGCGCACGCCAGTAGCCGTACGGCCCATTGCGCGGACTTCGTTCTCGTCGAAGCAGATCGCACGGCCTTCGTGCGTCGCAATCAGGATGTTCTGCTCGCCGTCGGTCAGGCGCACGTCAACCAGCGCGTCGTCCTCGTTGAGGTTAAGCGCGCGCAGGCCGGCGCGGCGGATGTTCTGCAAATCAGACAGCACGACGCGCTTGGCAACGCCCTGCTTGGTGACAAAGAACAGGAACTTGTCGTCCGCAAACTCCTTGATGGCAAACATCGCGGTGATTTTTTCGCCGCTTTCCAGCTCCAAGAGGTTTACGATGTTCATGCCCTTGGCCGAGCGGCCGGTCTCCGGAATCTGGTAGCCCTTGAGCTTGTAAACCTTGCCGCGGTCGGAGAAGAACAGGATGGTGTCATGCGTAGAGGCAGTGAAGATGTCCTTTGCAAAGTCCTCTTCACGGGTGCTCATCGCGGACACACCGCGGCCGCCGCGCTTCTGCGCACGGTAAACCGAGGTCGGCTGGCGCTTGATGTAGCCGAAGTGGGTCAGCGTGTAAGCGCAGGTCTGCTCTTCGATCAGATCCTCGATGTCGATCTCGTCCGCGACGTTGGCAATCTCGGTATGGCGCTCGTCGCCGTACTTCTGCTTGATCTCCTGCAGCTCAGCCTTGACGACCGCAAGGATATTCGCATCGCACGACAAAATCTCCTCGAAGTTTGCGATCTTGTTTTCGAGTTCCTTGTATTCGTCGTTGATTTTCTCCTGCTCGAGACCGGACAGACGGCCCAGACGCATATCGACGATCGCCTGCGCCTGCGGCTCGTCGAGGTGGAACTCAAAGTGCTCCGAACCGTCCACGATGCCGAGCAGCGCGATCTGGTCGATCCAGAACGGCTCAGCCATCAGGTTTTCCTTGGCTTCGGCTTCGTTCTTGGATGCGCGGATGATGGCGATAATGCGGTCGATATTGTCGGTCGCGACCTTGAGGCCCTCGAGGATGTGCGCGCGGTCGCGCGCTTTTTTCAGGTCAAAGCGCGTGCGGCGTGCCACGACGTCCTTCTGGAAGCCGACATACTGGTCGATGATCTGGCGCAGCGTCAGCACGCGCGGCTGCAGCTTGCCATTTGCGCCCGGCACGAGCGCAATATGAATCATCGAAATCGTGTCCTCCAGCTGGGTGTAGGTGAACAGCTGGTTCAAAATGACCTGCGCGTTGGCGTCGCGGCGGATATCGACCACGATCTGCATGCCCTCGCGCGAGGAATGGTCCTGAATGTTGGTGATGCCGTCGACGCGCTTGTCCTTGACGAGGTTGGCCATGGATTCAACCAGACGCGCCTTATTGACCATGTATGGGATCTCAGTGATCAGGATCTGGCTCTTGCCGTTCGGCAGATCGACAATCTCCGCCTTGGCGCGCACCTTGATCTTGCCGCGGCCGGTTGCATAAGCCGCGCGGATGCCGCTGCGGCCCATGATCACGCCGCCGGTCGGGAAGTCCGGCCCCTTGATGAACTGGCAGATCTCGTCCATCTCGGCTTCCGGATGGTCGATCACGTAGCAGATGCCGTCAATGACCTCGGTCAGGTTATGCGGCGGGATGTTGGTCGCCATGCCGACCGCGATGCCCGACGAGCCATTGACCAGCAGGTTCGGGAAACGGGAGGGCAGCACGACCGGCTCTTTGAGCTCTTCGTCAAAGTTCGGCTGGAAGTCGACCGTGTCCTTCTTGATATCGGCCAGCATGTGGTTTGCGATCTTGGCCATGCGGGCCTCGGTGTAACGGTAAGCCGCCGGGGGGTCGCCGTCGACCGAACCGAAGTTGCCGTGGCCGTCGATCAGCGGATAGTGCAGCGAAAAGGGCTGCGCCAGACGGACGAGGGCATCGTATACCGATGCGTCGCCGTGCGGATGGTAGCGGCCGAGCACATTACCGACGGTCGTTGCCGACTTACGGTAAGGCTTATCCGAGGTCAGGCCGTCCTCGTACATCGCGTACAGGATACGGCGGTGTACGGGCTTTAGGCCGTCGCGCACATCAGGCAGCGCGCGGCCGACAATAACGCTCATCGCATAGTCGATGTAGCTCTTTTTCATCTCTTTTTCGAGATCGACCTGCTTAATATTCTGATTTTCGTATTCTTGACTCATTCTATGCCTCCGAAACGGTAGCGTTCTGCTTGCCGGGCGCGCTTAAACGTCCAGATTCATAACGTACTTGGCGTTTTTCTCGATAAACTCGCGCCGCGGCTCGACCTTTTCGCCCATCAGCAGCGCAAAGGTCTCGTCTGCCGCCGCCGCGTCATCCATCGTCACCTGCAAAAGCGTGCGGTTTGCCGGGTCCATCGTGGTCTCCCACAGCTGCTGCGGGTCCATCTCGCCCAGACCTTTATACCGCTGCACGCGCACGCCGTCGCCCATTTCGGCGATACATTCGCGCTGCTGCTCATCGGTGTAGGTATAGCGCACGTCCTTGCCCTTTTCGTTCTTGAAAAGCGGCGGCTGCGCGATATAGACATGCCCGTGCTCAATGAGCGGGCGCATAAAGCGGAAGAAGAAGGTCAGCAGCAGCGTGCGGATATGGCTGCCGTCAACGTCGGCATCGGCCATCAGGATGATCTTGCCGTACCGCAGCTTGGAGATATCGAAATCGTCGCCAAAGCCCGCGCCGAACGCGGTGATCATCGGGGTCAGCTTGTCGTTGCCGTAGACGCGATCGAGGCGCGCCTTTTCGACGTTCAGCATCTTGCCCCAAAGCGGCAGGATCGCCTGATGGCGGCGGTCGCGGCCTTCCTTGGCAGAGCCGCCCGCGGAATCACCCTCGACGATGTAGATTTCGGTGTAAGTCGGGTCTTTTTCGATGCAGTCGGCCAGCTTGCCGGGAAGGCTTGCCGAATCGAGCGCGGACTTGCGGCGCGTCATTTCGCGCGCCTTTTTCGCTGCCTCGCGGGCGCGGGCAGCGGTCTGCGCCTTGTCGATGATCGTGCGCGCGACCTGCGGGTTCTCCTCAAAGAAGGTCATCAGCTTTTCGGACACCATCGCATCGACCAGCGTGCGCATATCGCTGTTGCCCAGCTTGGTCTTGGTCTGGCCCTCGAACTGCGCTTCCTGCAATTTGACCGAAATGATCGCGGTCAGACCCTCGCGCGCGTCCTCACCCTTAAAGGATTCATCGTCCTTCAAAAGCTTATATTTGCGGCCGTATTCGTTGAGCACACGGGTGAGCGCCGCCTTAAAGCCGGTCTCGTGCGTGCCGCCCTCGGTCGTGTTGATGTTATTGGCAAAGGAGAGCAGCAGCTCGTTATAGCTGTCGGTATACTGCATCGCGACCTCGGCCATCGAGGTATCGCGGCTGCCCTCCATGTAGATAACCTGCTCATGCAGCGGGTTCTTGGTACGGTTGAGGTGCTGCACAAACTGGCGGATACCGCCCTCGTAGTGCATGATCTCCTCGACCGGCTCATCGTCGCGCTCATCGCGCAGCGTGATTTTCAGACCGGCGTTCAGGAACGCCTGCTCGCGCAGCCGCTTTTCCAGCACGTCGAAATCGTAAACCGTCGTCTCGAAGATCTCCGGATCGGCGTGGAAGCGGATGGTCGTGCCGGTTTCGCTCTCGCAGGGCGTGTCGCGCATCTTGACCTGCGTCACGCCGCGCTCAAAGCGCATATAGTGCTTGGTGTGACCGTCGCGCACCTCGGCTTCGAGCCAGTCGGACAGGGCGTTAACGACAGACGAGCCGACGCCGTGCAGGCCGCCCGACACCTTATAGCCCGAGCCGTCGAACTTACCGCCTGCGTGCAGCACGGTCAGAACGACTTCGAGCGTCGGGATACCCATCTGCGGATGGATGCCGCAGGGGATGCCGCGGCCGTTGTCCGCCACGCGGATAATGTCGCCCTTTTCGATCGTGACCTCGATGTGCGTACAGTAGCCCGCGAGCGCCTCGTCGATCGAGTTGTCGACGATCTCATACACCAGATGGTGCAGGCCACGCGCCGAGGTCGAGCCGATGTACATACCCGGGCGCTTGCGGACGGCTTCCAGCCCTTCGAGCACCTGGATCTGGCTTTCGTCGTAGGTCTCGGTCACCTTCAGGTCGAGCATCTCGTCCTTGATTTCCAGTTCTTCACTCATATTCCAGATTTCCTTTCGAGAAATTGCGATAACATAACTACACGGCGTACTTCTTTTCCGCCCTTCGCTGCAGCGCCTGCGACGATACGCCGGTCAGATACAGCGTTTCGCCCAGCGCGGTGTCGCACAAAACAGCCGCGCGCGGCAGGTCGTCATACAGCTCGATGATGCGCCCCTCGTCCTGCAGCCGCTCGATCAGCCGGGCGGTGCGCTTGGAGGCCGTCGCGGTGTCCATGTCGAACACGGCGACCACGCTTTGCAGCGGCACGATATAGTCCTGTCCGAGGTGCAGATACATAGGTTTTCCTCCGTTTCCGCCGCAAAACAGACATCAGAACAGACCGTGGAACGCTGCCGCACGGGTGCGCCTCACCGGTCTGGTTACCCACTGTAATTATACCACTTTTTTCAGGCTTTGTGTATCAAAAAAGCGGAGAAACTTAAATAATTTTGCCATTTTGTATCTGGAACACCGCGCCTGCGCGCAGCTTGTCGGAAATACCGTCCTCGCAGCAGGTGATGATGACCTGTCCGGCCGAAATCCGGTTCAAAACGAAGTCCTGCCGGCGGCGATCCAGCTCGGAAAGCACGTCGTCGAGCAGCAAAACCGGGTACTCGCCGTCCTCGCTGAAAAACAGCTCGCGCTCGGCAAGCTTTAAGGACAGCGTGCACGTGCGCACCTGCCCCTGCGAGCCGTAGGACGCGGCGCTGCGGCCGTCGAGCAGCAGCTCGAAATCGTCCTTATGCGGGCCGGACAGGCAGCTTTTCGCCGCAATTTCGGCAGATTTGTGCCGGAACACATGGTCGATGAGTTCCTTTTCGATCTGCTGGGCAGAGGCGAACGGGTCGGTTACGCTGGACACCGTCCGGTATGCACCGCCGAGCGCCTCATGCGGCGCAATATCGGCATAGACCCCGGCGGCAGCGTCCAGCAGCTTGCGGCAATAATAGGCGCGGTAGCGGATGATCTGCGCGCCGATGTGCGCCATGCGCAGCGAAAAATCCTCCCACATGGACAAAAGCGAGGGCTTTTCCTCGCTGTCGCGCAGAATACGGGTCTTGTGGTCGTGCAGGCGGTTGTATTCCTCCAGATAGCGCGCATAGTTCGGCCGCAGCTGGCACAGCGCGGTGTCGAGGAAGCGCCGCCGCGCGGCCGCACCCTGCCGCACGAGCATCAGATCCTCCGGACAAAACAGAACGGTTTTCAAGATTCCCTGCGCATCGGCCTGCCGTTTCTGACGCACGCCGTTTTTGTAGATTTCCATACTTTTCAGGCGGGAAAAGCGAAGTTCCAGCGAAAAATCGCGCCCCTGCGCCTGAAAATCCGCCAGAATCCGCGCGTGATCCTGACCGAAGCGCAGACCCTCTTTTTTCTGCGCCGTGCGGAATAAACGCATGGTCGAACAGGCTGCCGCGGCTTCGAGCAGGTTGGTTTTTCCCTGCCCGTTTTCCCCGCAGATCAGGTTGACCGCGGGGTCGAGGTCAAACCGCGCTTTTTCATAATTTCGGAACTGTTCCAGTTCGATAGAACGGATATTCATACGATTTTGACGGTTTCGCCGTCCAGTGTCACGGTGTCGCCCGGGCGCAGCTTTTTGCCGCGCATCGTGCAGGCCTCGCCGTTTACCAGCACTTCGCCCTCGGCAATGCGGATCTTGGCCTCGCCGCCGGACGAAACGAGATTGGCAAATTTTAACAGTGCATCCAGCTTGATAAATTCGGTGTCAATTTTGATTTCAGTCATTGGCCTTCAACCTCACCGGCAGCACCAGATAGGTATATTTGTCGCCTTCCAGCGGTTCAATAACGATCGGATTGAGCGAGCCTTTGAGCTGCACCTTCACCTTGTCATCGCCCGCAGCGCGCAGCGCGTCGAGCAGATAGCGGTTATTAAAACCGATTTCGAGGTCTTCGATCGAGCCGTCGAACGCACATTCGTCATAGCTTTTGCCGACCGCCGTGATGCACGACATCTGGACATAAGAGCCGTCAAAGTGCATGCGCACCGGGTTTTTCAGCTTTTCGGACACGATCAGCGACACGCGCTCGATGCAGGTGATCAGCTCGTGCCGGTCAGCGGTGACGGTGTGCTCAAACTCCGCCGGGATAGCGGCGCGGTAGTTCAAAAATTCGCCGTCGATCAGGCGGGTAATCAGCGTTGTGCTGCCGATACGGAACAGAATGTTCTTGCGGTCGGGGAAAATCTCGACATCGCCGTCCTCTTCGGTCAAAATACGCTCGATTTCGCGCAGCGACGAGCCGGGTACAACGAATTTCATGTCCCCGGACATACCTTCGACGGTTTCGCGGCGCACAGACAGGCGGTAGCCGTCAACCGCGACGACGTTGAGGCGGTTTCCTTCCAGCTCAAACAGGCAGCCGGTGTGGATTGGCTTGCTTTCGTTGTCAGAAACCGAGAAAATGGTCTGTGCAATCATGCTTTTCAGCATGGCCTGCGGCAGGGAAAGGCCGGTTTCGGCAGAAACCTCGGCCAGTGCCGGATATTCGTCAGCTTCGGTAGCGATCAGGTTGAATACCGCGCGGCCGCATTTGATGGTGGTCAGCAGCTTGTCGTCGGTTTCCAGATAAACGACATCCTGCGGCAGCTTGCGCACAATATCGTAAAACAGCTTGGCGTTTAAAACGATGCTGCCCGGTTCGACAACATCGGCTTCGGCGGTTGTGCGGATGCCCATGGACAGGTCGTAGCCGGTCAGGGTCAGGCTGTCCACTTCAGCGGTGACCAGCAGACCTTCCAGCAGTGGCATCGCGCTTCGGCCGGTGACCGCACGGGAAGCTGTGCCGATCAGGCTGAGCAGCGTTTCTTTTTCACAGGAGAATTTCATGGCAGAACCTCTTTCTGGCGAAAACGTAAGAAATAAAAAGAATAGGATATTATAGTCGTAGTAGTACTTGTGGAAATTGGGGAAAAGCGGAAAAAACCAAGACGTGGTGCGGGAAATGTCGTACACAGCGATTTGTGGACGGGCTTTTCTGTTTCCACAGGCGTTTTGGATAGGTCTGGTTATCCACAGGGCAGGCCTTGTGCAATTCACAGCAAACTGTGGACAGTTTTTTATTCCCCGCGGATGTTGTTATGCAGCTTTTTGATGACCTCTTCGGTTTCGCGCGAGCCTTTGCGCTCTTCCTCGATTTTGTTGCAGGCGTGCATGACGGTGGTGTGGTCGCGCTTGAAAATCTTCGCGATATCCGGGAAGGAATATTCCAGCTCCTGCCGGATCATGTACATGGCCATCTGCCGCGGGTAGGCGACGTCCTTGGAGCGGTTCTGCGAGATCATTTGCTCGACCGGGATGTAGAAATAGTTGGCGACGGCCTCCATGATGCGTTCGGGCGTCGGGTTGAGGCCGGGGTTTTCGATACGCAGCGCGTCGATCGCGTTTTCCGCGAGGTTTACCGTAATGCGTTCGCCCATCAGTTCGTGCATAGCCTTGATCTTTTTGACTGCACCCTCCAGCTGGCGGATGTTGGCCTGAATGTTCTGCGCGATGTAGGTCGATACATCGTCAGGCAGGCTGACGTCCATCTTGGTGGACTTTTCACGCAGGATCGCAATGCGGGTTTCAAAATCAGGCGGCTGGATATCGGCCAGCAGGCCCCACTCGAAACGGGTCTTCATGCGGTCTTCCAGCGTGTTGATTTCCTTGGGCGGCCGGTCGGAGGTGAGCACGATCTGCTTTTTCGCTTCGTACAGCGCGTTGAAGGTATGGAAAAATTCCTCCTGCGTGCGCTCCTTGCCCGCGATGAACTGCACGTCGTCCAGCAGAAGCAGGTCGACCATGCGGTATTTGTTGCGGAAAGCCTGCACGTTGCCCTCTTGGATCGCAGTGATCAGCTCATTGGTGAAGTCCTCGCCCTTGACGTAGATGATACGGAACTCGGGATGCGTGCGGCGCAGCACATTTGCAATCGCATACATCAGGTGCGTTTTGCCGAGACCGGAGTTGCCGTAGATAAACAGCGGGTTGTTTTCCGCCGCCGGGCGCTGCGCAACCGCAAGCGCTGCCGCGTGCGCGAACTTGTTCGACGAGCCGACGATGAACCGCTCGAAGGTGTAGTCATCATAGGGCGACGAGCTGGTCTGCGGGGCGGAGTATTCGCCGGTCACCACGACGACCGTGATCGGGTCGCCGGTCAGCTCAGCCAGCGCGTTTTGCAGGGGGTCGATGAATTTTTTTTCGATAAATTCCTTTTTGAACTGCACGGGTGAGTGCAAAATCAAACGGTTGTCCGCAAAGGAAACAACCGTTGCATCATCAAACCACGCCGAAAGGCTGGACGGCGGGAAATCGCGTTCCAGACGTTCGAGCGCCATTTCGAGTATGTTGTTTGCCATGAGGCGCCTCCTGTCGATAGAAGTTCCGAGATACTATCATAATAGCATAATTTCGCCGCGTTTTCAACTGCAAGGGTTTGTACACAGCATGGGGATAACTCAAAAAAAATGCGGCCGAAAAACGCAATCCGTGGTAGGTTTTTGAAACCCCGCCCCTAGATGTTGAAAATACAAAAAAATCTTGACATTTGGGTGCTTTTATAGGATAATATTTATTGTCTCATATTCTGCGGACAGGCAGCGGCATGTGCCCCGCGTTCTGCGCCGGACCTATGCCGGTGCCCATCCGTAAATCCAGAAAACAGGGAGGTGCACGAGGAAATGAAGAGAACGTATCAGCCGAAGAAGCGCCAGCGCTCCAAGGAGCATGGCTTCCGCAAGCGTATGCGCACGACCAATGGCCGCAAGGTGCTGGCCCGTCGCCGCGCCAAGGGCCGCGCACGCCTGACCCACTAATATACGCGCCGGCGGCGCGAAGGGAACTGCAACGAGCCGCAGAGCAAGCGGCTCGTTTTTTCTTTGCCGCACGCGTACAAGGCTGCAAACGCAGCCCCGGCATGATGATTTGGGCCGGACCCGCCGGGAAAAAAGCGGTCCGGTCAGCTTTGCAAATTACTTAGCTGCAAAGAAAAAAGGGAAGGCGCCCGTATCTGGGGCGGTTTCCCGTTCGTTTTTTCATGGGCATCGGAAAAACGAGGGGACACAGATGAAACACACCATATCCTTAAAGGAAAACCACGAGTTCCGGCGACTGTATCACCGCGGGACTTCCACGGCGGGGCGGCATTTGGTGCTGTACTGCCGGAAGAACCGGCTGGGGTATAACCGCCTGGGGCTGACGGTCAGCGCCAAGCTGGCCGGCGCGGTGCAGAGGAACCGCGTCAAACGCCTGTTCCGCGAAGCCTATCGTCTGCACGAGGACGAATTCGCAACCGGCGTGGATCTGGTGCTCGTCGCGCGCAGCCGCGCGGTGGGCGCAACCTACCGGGACATCGAAACTTCGCTGCTGCGCGCTCTGAAAGAGAACAAAATCGCGGCGGCGCAGCCATGAAGCGCTTTTTGCTGGCGGCGATCCGGTTTTACCGCCGGCATATCTCGCCGACCAAACCACCCTGCTGCCGTTATATCCCGACCTGCTCGCAGTATGCGCTCGAGGCGATCGAGAAATATGGCGCGCTTAAGGGCGGCTGGCTGGCGTTTAAGCGCATTTGCCGCTGCCACCCGTTTTCCAAACGCGGGCCGTACGACCCTGTGCCGTAAAATGGGCAAAGCGACCGGTTTCCGGTATTTATCAGTGAAAAAACAACCCTACGGAGGTTTATATGGGAGAAATTTTCGGACTTGTCATCGTCAGACCGCTTGGTTTGATCCTGCTGGCAATCTTTAAGGCGGTAGGCTCCTACGGCCTTGCAGTCATCCTGTTTGCGCTCGCGGTTAAGCTGATCTGTATTCCGCTGGCGATCAAGGGCAAGAAGAGCATGCTTGCGATGACTTCGCTCAACGCGGAGCTGCAGCAGCTGCAGAAGAAGTACGCCAACAACCGCGTCAAGCTCAACGAA
This sequence comes from Candidatus Agathobaculum merdavium, assembly GCA_019115615.1. Taxonomy (GTDB): domain Bacteria; phylum Bacillota; class Clostridia; order Oscillospirales; family Butyricicoccaceae; genus Agathobaculum; species Agathobaculum merdavium. Next base: position 12,425 of record DXDE01000199.1, read on the forward strand.
GAGATGCAGAAGCTGTATGACAAGCACGGCGTCAATCCGATGTCGGGCTGTCTGCCGCAGTTCATCCCGCTGCCGATCATGATGGGCCTGTACTACGCGGTACAGCAGCCGCTCAAGTTCATGATGGGCTTCTCGGACGACGTCATCAACCAGCTCGGTACGCTGGTCGGCGTCAACATGGAATCCGCCGGCTACTATGCGGAGATCTCGATCGCGGAAAAGCTGGGCGATATGTTCACGCAGAACGGCGGCGTTTGGCCGGATTCGGTCACGGCGATCACGTCCGCGGCGCAGTCGGGCGAGCTGCTCAATATCGATTTCAGCTTCCTTGGCCTGAACCTGGCGCAGACGCCGTCGATTACGAACCCGAGCATCATTTGGATCATCCCGATCCTGTCGGGCGCGACCGCGTTCCTGTCGAGCTATGTCATGCAGAAGATGCAGGGCACGCAGAACAGCGCTGCCGCGGGCCAGATGAAGATGCTCAACATTATGATGCCGCTTATGTCGCTGTACTTCGGCTTTATTCTGCCGGGCGCGATCGGTATCTACTGGATTTTCAACAACATTTTCGCATGCGTACAGGAAATTATCCTGACCAAGTACCTGCGCGGTAAGAAGGAGCGCAAGGAAGCGGAAGAGACTGCCCGCGTCGAGGCCGACAAGGAGGCCAAGCGCGCCGCGCACAAGGCTGCGCAGATCGAGCAGACGGAAAAGGCGCGCGCCGCCGCGGCCGCGTCCGAGGCAGGCAAGGAAAAGGCCGCCAAGAAGAAGAAGGGGGCAAAGTGAGCCATGCAGAAGTATATTGAAACCACGGGCGAAAACCGTGACGCCGCGATCGCCGCTGCGCTTGCACAGCTCGGCATGGATCGCGACGATGTTTCGGTTGAGGTGCTCGACAACGGCAAGAAGGGCTTTCTCGGCATCGGTGCGACGCCCGCGCGCGTTCGCGTAACCTATGAAGTGCCGGACGAGCCGGTGAAGGCCGAACCTGTCCACATCCCTGTGGAAAAGATCGAGAAGGCAGAAAAGCCGGCGAAGCCGCGTCATGCGGACAAGCCTGCTGCACCCAAGGCAGACAAGCCCAAGCCGCAGAAGCTGTCCATCACCGATGAGGACGATACGCCGCGTCTGGTCAAGGCAGCGCCCGCGGATTTTGTACCGGAAAAGCTCGAGGTCGAGCGCCCGCCGCGTCGGGAGCGTCCGCGCCGTGAGCGCGGCGGCCGTCGTGACCGCCGCCCGCGTGAGGAGCGTCCGATCACCCCGTCCGTACCCAAGGAACGCGAGCTGATCCCGGTTTCCGAGGCCGGCATGCGTCAGGCGGAAAAGCTGGCGACCGATTTTATCACCGGTCTGCTGGAAAAGATGGGCGTCGAGGGCGAAGTCAAGACCCTGCCGCAGGTTGAGTGCGACCAGCTGCGTCTGGAGATCTCCGGCCCAGATATGGGCCCGATCATTGGCCGCCGCGGCGATACGCTGGATGCCATCCAGTACCTTGGCTCGCTGATCCTGAACAATGCGCTCGATGAGCACGTCCGTCTGTCGGTCAACACCGAGAACTATCGCGAAAAGCGCGCCGAGAGCCTTGAGCGCCTTGCCCGCAAGATGGCGATGAAGGTGGTCAAGTCCCACCGCTCGATGACGCTCGAGCCGATGAACCCCTATGAACGCCGCATCATCCATGCCGCGCTGCAGGATTTCAACGGCGTAACGACCTATTCGACCGGCACCGAGCCGGGCCGCCGTGTCGTTATCGCGCCGGACAACAGCTTCCGCACCCGCAACTGAATACGGGGGAACTCCTATGAATGATACGATTGCCGCCATTTCTTCCGCCGGCGGGCCGATCGGTCTGATCCGGGTGTCCGGGCCGCGCGCGATTGAAGCCGTAGATGCGGTTTTTCGTGCGAAAAATGGCAAGCGGATGCTGGATGCCCCCGCGCAGAAGCTGGTTTACGGCACGCTGCAGGGTGAGAGCGGTAAGGTGGTCGACTGCTGCTATGCGGTCGCGTTCCACCCACCCCATACCTATACCGGCGAGCCGATGGCCGAGCTGCAGTGCCACGGTTCGACCGCGGTCTTGCAGCAGGGTCTGGACGCACTGTTCCGGCAGGGCGTGCGGCAGGCCGAGGCGGGTGAGTTCACCCGTCGGGCATTTCTCAACGGCAAGCTCGGCCTGAGTGAAGCCGAGGCCGTGCACGATCTGATTACCGCCCGTACAGCCGAGGCTGCGCAGAACGCTGCGGCGCAGGTCATGGGCGCGATCGGTTCGCCCGTGCATGAAATGCGCGAGGAGCTGATCGGCATGGTCGCGCACTTCCATGCGGTTGTCGATTTTCCGGACGAGGATATCGATCCTGTGCTGTTTGACGACGCAGCCGCGCTGCTGCACCGCACGACCAGCCGCCTGTACGCGATGGCTGAAAGCTACGAGCGCGGCCGCATCCTGCGCGAAGGCGTGCCCTGCGTCATCCTTGGACGGCCGAACGCGGGCAAGAGTACGCTGCTCAATGCGCTGCTTGGCCGCGAACGCGCGATCGTGACCGATATTCCGGGCACGACCCGCGACCTGATCGAGGAAAACGTCAAGGTCGGGCAGCTGCTGCTGCGCGTAACTGACACCGCGGGCCTGCGCGACACGACCGACCCGATCGAACAGGCGGGTATCGACCGTGCAATGGCCGAAGCGTCGGCCTCTGCGCTCATCCTTGCTGTGTTTGACGGCTCCAAGCCGCTTGGCGACGAGGACATGCTGGTGCTCGCCCGCGCGGCGGGGCATCGCGCGATCGCCGTGCTCAATAAGGTCGATCTGCCGCAGCAGCTGGATGAAAAGCTGCTCAAAAAGCATTTCCTGCATATTGTCCCCCTGTCCGCCAAGACCGGCGAGGGGATGGACAAACTGCTTTCGCTGATTCCGCGTACGGTTGGGCTGGGCGATGGCGCGTTTGACGGTGCGCTCATCACAAACGCCCGGCAGGCCGCTGCGCTTGCCCGCGCCGCCGAGCGGTGCGAGGCCGCGCTGTATGCGGCGCAGTCCGGCATGACGCCGGATGCGGTCGTCATGGATGCCGAGGGCGCGATCGCCGCGCTTGGCGAGATCACGGGCGAAACCGTGACCGAAGCGGTCGTCACCCGCATTTTCAGCGATTTCTGCGTCGGCAAGTAAATTTGACCGAACGATGCCAAAGGGCCGCCTGCCGCGCGCAGCGGCCCTTTTCCATGGGATTAGTTATATACTAATTGTAATATTACTGGTTTATATTTTTATATGGTAATCAATCTTTTGCGCAAAAGTGCAAGTTATCCAAAGTTTACACAGAGTTATCAACAGGTGTGCACAAAGGGAAGCGTGTCAAGTCCTTTGTATAAATTAGCAAGAGCATTTTCCGAAGGGAGGGCGGAGCCATGAGGGGTTTTGCAGCCGAAAGCTATGATATTGCAGTAGTAGGTGCGGGTCACGCGGGCATTGAAGCCGCGCTGGCTGCCGCGCGGCTCGGGATGAAAACCGCCTGTTTTACAATCAATCTGGACGCGGTTGGCAATATGCCCTGCAACCCTGCGATCGGCGGCACGGCCAAGGGACACCTGGTGCGTGAGATCGACGCGCTGGGCGGCGAGATGGCGCGCGCGGCTGACGCGGCCTGCATCCAGTACCGTATGCTCAACCGCGGCAAAGGCCCGGCTGTGCATTCGCTGCGTGCGCAGGCCGACCGCGTCGCCTACCGCACCTATATGAAGCACGCGCTCGAACGGCAGGAAAACCTGTTTTTGAAACAGGATGAGATCGTCTCGGTCGAGACCGAAAACGGTGCGGTGTCCGCGGTCGTGACTGCGATCGGCGTGCGCCATTCGGTCAAGGCAGTCATCATTGCGTCGGGCACCTTCCTCGGCGGACGCATCATCATCGGCGACTATGCCTGCGAAAGCGGGCCGGACGGCATGGCGGCGGCGAAGCCGCTGACCGATTCGCTGCGCGCGCTTGGTCTGCGCTTGCAGCGGTTCAAAACCGGCACGCCGCCGCGTATCCATCGCCGTTCGATCGACTTTGCCGGGATGGAGCTGCAGGAAGGCGAGGACGAGATCATCCCGTTTTCGTTCGAGACCGAACGCCCGCCTGAAAACCGCGCGGTGTGCTATCTGACCTATACAACCGCCGAGACGCATGACCTTATCCGCGCGAATCTCGACCGTTCGCCGCTTTACGGCGGCAAGATCGACGGCATCGGCCCGCGCTACTGTCCGTCAATCGAGGATAAGGTCGTACGTTTTGCCGACAAGCCGCGCCATCAGCTGTTCCTCGAACCGATGGGGCTGGACACCGAGGAAATGTATGTGCAAGGCTTTTCGTCATCCATGCCGTTTGACGTGCAGCGCGATATGCTGCACACGGTCAAGGGTTTGGAGCATGCCGAGATCATGCGCCCAGCCTACGCGATCGAATATGACTGCGTCGACCCTCTGGAGCTGAAGCCGACGCTCGAAACCAAAAAGGTTAAGGGCTTGTACGGCGCGGGACAGTTCTGCGGCTCGTCCGGCTATGAGGAGGCCGCGGCCCAAGGACTTGTCGCGGGTGTCAACGCGGCGCTCGCGCTGAAGGGGGAAGACCCACTCATCCTTGACCGTGCGGACGGCTACATCGGCACGCTGATCGACGATCTGGTGACGCGCGGCACGAATGAGCCGTACCGCATGATGACCTCGCGCTCGGAGTACCGCCTGCTGCTGCGGCAGGACAACGCGGATGAACGTCTTGTGCCGATCGGCGTACGCATTGGGCTGAACCCGCCCGCGCGCGGCGAAAAGGTGCGCCATAAGTACGAGCAGGTGCAGCAGGAGATCGATCGCGTCGCGGCGGTTGGCGTTGCGCCGAGTGACGCGCTGAACGGCTTCCTTGCGGGCAAGAACAGCTCGCCGGTCAAGGCGGGCTGCAAGCTGATCGACCTGCTGCGCCGTCCGGAACTCAGCTATGCAGATCTCGCGCGTTTCGACCCCGACCGTCCGGCGCTGCCCGCGGTCATCCGCGAGCAGGTCGAGATCCGTGTCAAGTACGCGGGCTATATCGACCGCCAGCAGCGCGACGTCGAGCAGTACCGTAAATTGCAGTCGCGGCCGCTGCCCGCCGACCTTGACTATGAGCAGGTCGATTCGCTGCGGCTGGAAGCGCGGCAAAAGCTGAATCAGGTCAAGCCCCTGAACTTCGGACAGGCTGCGCGCATTTCGGGCGTGTCGCCCGCCGATATTACCGCGCTGATGATCTTTATCGAAACCCGTTGGAAGGAGGGGAAGGCATGACCGCGTATCAACTGTTGGTATCCGGGTTGGAACAACTCGATTTGCCGGTCGATCCACAGGCTGTGGACAAATTGCTGCGCTTTTCCGACTATCTGCTGGAAAAGAACAAGGTGATGAACCTGACCGCGGTCACTGACCCGCAGGAGGTCGTCACGCGGCATTTCCTCGACTGCGCGGCGCTCGTCCCTTATATAAAGGAAGGGCAGACTGTGCTGGATGTCGGTACGGGCGCGGGCTTCCCCGGCATGCCGCTTGCCATCCTTTGTCCGGGTGCGCAGTTCACGCTGCTGGACGCGCAGAGCAAGCGCATTGACTTCCTTACCGAGGTTGCGGCGATGCTGGGGCTGGCAAACGTCACACCGGTGCACGCGCGCGCTGAGGAGTTTGCTGCCGCGCACCGTGCGTCGTTCGACCTTGCAACCTCGCGTGCGGTTGCGGAGCTGCGCGTGCTGTGCGAGCTGGCGCTGCCTATGGTCAAAAAGGGCGGCGCGTTCTATGCCATGAAAGCAGCTGACTGTGAGGACGAAGTCGGTTCGGCATCGCAGGCGTTTGCCATTCTCGGCGCGCCGGCAGCCGAGCTGCTACGGTACACCGTGCCGCACGACGGGGTCGAGCGTGTGCTGGTGCGCCTGCAAAAGACGGCGGATACGCCGGACAAATATCCGCGCCGGTTTAAGAAGATCCAGACAAATCCGCTGTAATTACAAATTGTTTACCCTCCGTATGAAAATTACGGAGGGTTATTTTTTGTCCGAAAATGCGTGGAAATGTGTGATCTCTGGAAAGAAATGACAAATACTTGTCGAAACAGGCAGGTTTTGCGGTCGATTTTGCTTGCCAAAATGTAATAATATGGTAATCTATTACCGAAGGACGAACCGACACGGTGTTCCGGCGGTTTGACAGCACAAGGAGGAGATGACATGATGTCGGTTTTGACGTTGGTAACAGGCAAAGAGGACAGGACATTGCGGCGCGTACGGGTGAGTGATATTGTGCGCAATCCCAATCAGCCGCGCAAGTATTTCGATCCGGAGGCGATCGCGCAGCTGGCGGAGAGCATCCGGCAGTATGGTGTGCTCAACCCCTTGACCGTACGCCGTGCGCCGGGCGGCGGCTATGAGCTGGTGGCAGGGGAGAGACGGCTGCGCGCGGCGCGCGTAGCGGGGTTGAATGATGTGCCCTGTCTGGTGATCGCGGCGGACAATCAGGATTCGTCCGCGATTGCGTTGGTGGAAAACCTGCAGCGCCGTGACTTAGATTTCTTTGAGGAAGCGGAGGGCTTCCGTCGGCTGATTGACCAGTATGGCTTGACACAGGAGGAAGCTGCGCGCAAGGTCGGCAAGACGCAGTCAGCGGTTGCCAACAAGCTGCGCCTGCTGCGTCTTAGCCCGCAGAACATGGAGCTGATTCGCAGCGCGAATTTGACCGAGCGCCATGCGCGCTGTCTGCTGCGGCTGGATGATGAAGCTGACCGCATCAACGCAACGAATTACATCATTGAACATGACCTGAATGTCAGCCGTTCGGAGCAGTACATAGATGCGCTTTTGACGGAGAAGCAGACGCCGGTTGTGGGTGAGCGCAAAGTCGTGAGGCTAATCAAGGACGTGCGCTTTTTCCTGAACACGCTCAACCGGGCTGTCGGGGTCATGGTTGATGCGGGTATTGGTGCGACGGTAGACCAGAGTGAGAGCGAGGACTGCCTGACGCTTACCATCCAAATCCCGCATGCCCGTGCGTGATGGGGGAGAGTTGTTGACCCTCCTATGCCCTTTGTTTCACGTGAAACATTTTCCTCTTTGAGAGTCGCCTTTATGGCGGCTCTTTTATTGTTTCACGTGAAACATTAGTGAAAATTTCGCGGATATTCTTTGCAATCACACACAGGTGTGCTATAATGAAACCCGTAGGAAAATCCAAAAGATAAGAGGGAAACCGTTATGGGTAAAATCATTGCATTCGCCAATCAAAAGGGCGGCGTAGGCAAGACCACCACGGCGATCAATCTGGCGGCGGCGCTCTATGAGCGCGGTAAGCGGATGCTGCTGTGCGACTTCGATCCGCAGGGCAACGCAACCTCCGGTTTTGGCGTTGACCCACGCACGCTGCAAATCTCGATCTACGATCTGATCGTGGCGGAGGAACCGGATGTCAAAAGCGCGATCGTCTCGACCAAGTGGGTCGATCTGATCGGTGCGAACGTCAATCTGGCGGGCGCAGAGCTTGACCTGATCGCGATGGAAGGCCGTGAGAACCGGCTGAAAAGCGTGCTTGACCGCGTGCGCGACGATTACGACTATATCTTTATCGACTGTCCGCCGTCGCTCGGCCTGCTGACGCTTAACTGTCTGTGCGCAGCTGACAGCTTCCTTGTGCCGCTGCAGTGCGAATACTATGCGCTGGAAGGCCTGAGCCAGCTGATGACAACCGTCCGCATGGTGAAGAAGTCGATGAATCCGTCGCTTACGCTTGAAGGCGTACTGCTGACGATGTTTGACGGCCGCACGAACCTGTCCATTCAGGTGGTTGAGGAAGTCAAAAAGCACTTCCCGGGCGAGGTGTTTTCGTCCGTTGTGCCGCGCAATGTGCGCCTGAGTGAAGCGCCCAGCCACGGTAAACCGATCACGGATTATGACCGTATGTGCCGCGGCGCAGAGGCATATCTTGCGCTGGCGGATGAAATCCTGAAAAAATCAGAGAGGAAGGGGAGAAGCTGAGCATGGCAACAGCAAAAAAGGGGCTGGGCGGCGGCTTGTCCAACCTGTTCGGGACGGATACATCCGATCTGAGCAGCACAGGCGCAGCCGACAGTGTCTCGCAGCTGACCCTGTCCAAAATCGAACCCAATCCAAACCAGCCGCGTAAAAAGTTCGATCAGCAAGCGCTGGAGGAACTGGCCGAAAGCATCCGTCTGCACGGCGTGATCACTCCGATCACGGTACGGCCGGGGGATAAGCCGGGCTATTATCAGATCATTGCAGGCGAGCGCCGGTGGCGTGCCGCACGGCTGGCTGGTTTGCAGGAAATCCCTGCAATGGTGCTGGAAGCGCACGAGAGCGAGGTTATGGAGCTGGCGCTGATCGAAAACCTGCAGCGTCAGGACTTAAACCCGATCGAAGAGGCGGAAGGCTATGAGCTGCTGATGCAGCGTTTCGGACTGACGCAGGAGGAGGTCGCGCGGCGCGTGGTCAAATCCCGTCCGGCGGTGGCCAATGCCCTGCGTTTGCTTGCATTGCCTGACGAGGTGCGCACGATGGTCGCAGACGGCAAGCTGTCCGGCGGACATGCGCGTGCGGTGCTGTCTGTCAGCGAGGAGGATAAGCGCGTCGAAGCTGCCAAGCAGATGGTCGGTCTGAGCGTGCGGCAGGCGGAATCGCTTGCCAAGCGCCTGAATAAAAAGCCTGCACCCAAGCCGCAGCCAGAGGGATTCTCAGTCGACTATGTTGCTGAGGTGGAAAAGGAACTGGAAAGCGTGCTGGGACGCAAGGTCAGCATTGAACAAGGCAAAAACAGCGGCACACTGTCGCTGGAATATTACGGCGCGGACGATCTCGAACGTCTGATCGAAGCGTTGCGCGGCCTGCGCGTATAAGGAGGAACGGCCATGGACGAAAAGAAAAAGCCCGAACAGCCGAAGCCAGAGAAAAAGCTCAGCCGTACGACGCTGACGTTTTATATCGTCGGCCTGTTCTCGGTGGCGATTGCACTGATTCTGATCAGTTATGTCGCGCAGGCACGTGCTGACAAGCAGCTAGATTCGCTGAGCGACCAGCTGACCGAGCAGCAGACGGTCGCACAGGGGGCGACCCAGAAAATGGAAGATTTGCAGAAGCAGTTCGACGCGATTAACAGCGCGCTTGACGAAGTACGCACGTCCCTCGATTGCGAACTGGCCGAAACCGATGTGGTATCGGCGGTCAAGCAGCGGATGGAAGAGCGCGAGGTATACGCGCTGCTCGCACAAATCAACGCACAGCTTCTGGCGGATAACCAAACAGAAGCAAAGCAGGCCTATCAGCAGCTGGTGGATCAGTACGGAGAAGACCGACTGCTTGGCAACACCGAGGATAGCTTTGATTCCGATATCAATAAGCTGTTTGAAGCGGTGCAAAAGCATTTTCCGGACAGCAGCTCGGAAACAGATGAGTAAACCAAAGGATTTAAAATAAAAGGAGTTAGAAGAAACATGCTGGATATCAAATTTGTCCGACAGAACCCGGACGCAGTCAAGGAGAACATCAAAAAGAAGTTCCAGGACGAAAAGCTGCCGCTGGTAGACGAGGTCATCGAGTTTGACGCCAAGTTCCGTGCGGCCAAGACCCGCTGCGACGAACTGCGCGCCATGCGCAACAAGAAGTCAAAGGAGATCGGCGGCCTGATGGCCAAGGGTCAGAAGGATGAGGCCGAGAAGGTAAAGGCCGAGGTCAAGGCGATGGCCGACGAGATGGCCAAGCTCGAAGAGGATGAAAAGACCTTTGCCGAGGAAGTCAAGAACCGCATGATGGTCATTCCGAACATCATTGACCCGTCTGTGCCGATCGGCAAGGACGATTCCGAGAACGTCGAGATCGAGAAGTTCGGCGATCCGGTTGTGCCGGACTATGAGATCCCGTACCATGTCGACATCATGGAATCCTTTGACGGCATCGACCTCGATGCTGCGCGCCGCACCTCGGGCAACGGCTTCTATTACCTCAAGGGCGATATCGCACGCCTGCACTCGTCCATCCTGTCCTACGCGCGCGACTTTATGATTGACCGCGGCTTCACTTACTATATCCCGCCGTTCATGATCCACGGCGATGTGGTTAAGGGCGTTATGTCCTTCAAGGAAATGGAGAACATGATGTACAAGATCGAGGGCGAGGATCTGTACCTGATCGGTACCTCTGAGCACTCGATGATCGGCAAGTTCATCGACACCATCAACGACGAAGCTACCCTGCCGCAGACCCTGACCAGCTACTCGCCCTGCTTCCGTAAGGAAGTCGGTGCGCACGGCATCGAGGAGCGCGGCGTATACCGCATCCACCAGTTCGAGAAGCAGGAAATGGTCGTCGTCTGCAAGCCGGAAGAGTCCCCGATGTGGTACGACAAGCTCTGGCAGAACACGGTTGACTTCTTCCGTACGCTGGATATCCCGGTGCGCACGCTGGAGTGCTGCTCGGGCGACCTGGCTGACCTGAAGGTCAAGTCCTGCGACGTTGAGGCATGGTCGCCGCGCCAGAAGAAGTACTTCGAGGTCGGTTCCTGCTCCAACCTCGGCGACGCACAGGCGCGCCGTCTGGGTATCCGCGTCCGTCCGAAGGACAGCAAGGAGCTGTACTTCGCGCACACGCTGAACAACACCGTTGTTGCGCCCCCGCGCATGCTGATCGCGTTCCTTGAGAACAACCTGCGCGCGGACGGTTCGGTCGCGATCCCGAAGCCGCTGCAGCCGTATATGGGTGGCATGACCGAGATCCGCAGAAAGGAAAAGTAAGAGTATGGAAATTGGAATCAAAGGCGAGCAGAAGTTTGTCGTAACCGCGGATAAGCTGGCCAATCAGGTCGGCAGCGGTCTGGTGGCCGTGTACGCGACCCCGATGATGATTGCGGCGATCGAGAACACCGCAGCGGGCAGCGTCGCGCCCTATCTGGAAGAGGGCAAGACCACCGTCGGCACGCTCGTGAATGTTAGCCATGTCGCCGCCACGCCCGAGGGCATGGAGGTGCGCGTCGAGACCGAGTTGGTGGAAATCGCGCCCAACGGCAAGATGCTGACCTTCAAGGTCGCGGCCTACGACGAAGCCGGCCTTATCGGCGAGGGCACGCACCAGCGCGCCATCGTTGCCAAGGAACGCTTTGAAGCCAAGGCGCAGTCCAAGAAAAACGCATAACTGAAAACGGATAAAAGGGCAGATATTTCTGCCCTTTTGCTGTATTAGGAGGATGGATATGTACCCGAATTTTGATAAGGAAACAACATTCTGGATCAATCAGCCGGAGGCATACGAATTTGACGCGGACGGTCTGCGCATGACGACCCAGCCGGGCACCGACCTGTGGCAGCGCACCTATTACGGGTTCCGCAACGACAATGCACCCATGCTGCTCACCCGTACCGCGGAGCCGTACTTTTCTCTGACCGTGCGCACTGACTTTGACAGCAAGCGCCGCTTTGACCAGTGCGGCGTGATCGTGTATCAGGACAGCGATAACTGGCTCAAAGCATCGATCGAATACGAAAACGAACAGTTTCAGCGTCTGGGCAGCGTGGTCACCAACAATGGCTTTTCGGATTGGGCGACCACGGACATCCCGGCCGCGCAGCGTTTTATGTATTACCGTCTGAGCCGCCGGGAAAGCGACTTCTGTGTCGAGTGCGCAGAGGACGGCGTGCATTTTCGTCAGATGCGCATTGCGCACCTGTTCGCCGGCGCGGGGGAAATCCAGATTGGTCTGTACGCATGCAGTCCGGAGCAGTCCTCCTTTGAAGCGCGGTTCTCCGATATATCGTTTGGGCCTTGCCAGTGGCAGGCGCACCAGTGAGCAATGCGATGACGTATTTTTCTTATTCAACGGTTGAGACCGATTATCTGTCCGCACGTGACCCGGCGCTCGGCGCGGTGATCGCGCGCATCGGGCATATCGACCGTGAAGTTATCCCCAACCTGTTTACCGCTTTGATCAACTCGATCGCCGGACAGCAGATCTCGGGCAAGGCACTTGCAACCGTTTGGGCGCGGCTGTGTGACCGGCTGGGGGAAATCACGCCGGACAGCGTGCTTGCGGCAGGGGAGGATGGTCTGCGCGCCTGCGGTCTATCCGGCCGCAAGGCGGGTTATATGCTGGCGGCGGCGCGCGCTGTGCAGGACGGCACGCTCAATATCCACAGCCTTGTGGATAAAACCGATACGGAGGTCATTCAAACACTGGTCGCTTTGCCGGGTGTGGGGCGGTGGACAGCGGAAATGCTGCTGATCTTCTCCCTGCAGCGGCCGGACGTGCTCGCTTTTGATGATTTCGGCATCCGCAAGGGGCTGTGCCGCCTGTACGGCTGGGACGAGGTCACGCGGGAACAGTTCGAGGACTGCCGCGCGCGGTTCTCGCCTTATGGTACGGTTGCCTCACTCTATCTGTGGGCGTTGGCGGCGGAAAAGACGGAAAAGTAATTGGAAAAGCACAACAAAAAAGGACGGCGAAAAGCCGTCCTTTTTTTTCGGTTCAATCATCGCAGACTGTCGCCCGCAAGCGCGCGCAGACGGTCTTCGTCCAGCAGGGTGACGCTGCCGCGCCCAAGCTTGACCAGCCCCTCGCTTTGGAAATACTTGAGCAGCCGCGTGACCACCTCGCGCGCGCTGCCGAGGTAAGCGGCGATGCGCTCGTGCGTCAGATGCAGCGTGTCGCTGTCGCCCAGTCCGCGCTCCTCGATCAGAAACGCCGCCAGACGGCAGTCCAGCTTATGATACAGCAGCTGATCCATCAGCCACATCACGTCGGAAAACCGCGCGGCCATCAGTTCGTTGGTGAACGCCGATACAGCAGGGGACTGCTGCATCACGGTCTGGTACACATCCGCCGGAATGACGAAAACCTCGCAGTCGGTCTCGGCGGCGAGCATCACGTCAAAATCCAGCCCGCGCAGCGCGCACGATGCGGAAAGCAGGCACACGTCGCGCTCGAGCAGGCGGTACAGCGTCAGTTCGCGTCCGTCAGCCGACAGCATATAGGCGCGCACGCGGCCGGAAACGACCACGATCAGGCCGGTGCATGTGCCGCCTTCGTGCAGCATCGCCCCGCGCGCAAAGCGGTGCAGGACAGCCGCGTTTTCCAGCTGCACGCGCTCCGCAGCGGTCAGCTTATTCCAAAAGGGCAGATACTCCCCGATGTGCATACTTATGTCCTCCCCTGCGGGACGGACGCCCCGCGGTCATTTGCTAACAGTATAGCGCATCCGGCGGCAAAACACAAACAAAAGCCGTGGTTTAACCCGGATAGTCGCTCAATGCAAGCAGCTTGCCGGTTTTGAGGTATTCGATTTGCAGCGCCTGCTGGATGCAGCGCCGCGTGACCGGCGTGCCCGCCGCAGCCGCGGCATAGGCCGCCGAAATCGCGACCGATTTGATGTTGCTGCCTGCGAACTCGAATTTGTCGGCAAGCTCCGCAAAGTTCACGCCCCGGTCGACCGGCAGCTCGGGCGGGAACACGCTGCGCCAGATGCGTTCGCGTGTGTCACGGTCGGGCATGGGGATGTTGATGTAATAGGTCATGCGGCGGCGGAACGCCTCGTCAAAATTGCGGGCGTTGTTGGTCGCAAGAATGGTGATGCCCGGGAACTGCTCGATGCGCTGCAGCAGGTAGGCGGTTTCGACGTTGGCGTATTTGTCCTTGCTGTCGCCGACCTCGGTGCGCTTGGAAAAGAGCGCGTCGGCCTCATCAAAGAACAGGATGCAGTTGACGCCGTCAGCCGTGTCGAACAGGCGGCCGAGGTTCTTTTCAGTCTCACCGATGTACTTGTCGACAATCTGCGACAGGTCGACGCGGAACAGGTCGATGCCGACCTCGCGCGCGAGCACTTGCGCGGCCATGCTCTTGCCCGTGCCGGGCGGGCCATAGAGCAGCACGGAAATGCCCTGCCCATAGGGCAGGCGGCGGGAAAAACCCCAGCTTTCGTTTACCTGATAGAGGTACTGGATGCGTGTGCACGCGCTGCGCAGCATGTGGGCGGCTTCGTCCGGCACCTGCAGGTCGTCCCACGTGAAGGGGGAGCGCAGATGCTGCGCCAACCCGCCCAGACGGCTGCGCGCCTGCTGGCGCAGTGCGTCCGCGACCAGCTGCAGCAAGGGCGGCGTGCCGTCGTGATGCGCCGCGTCGCGCGCAATCGTGCGTGAAAGCGTGCGGATTTCCGCCGCGCTCAGGCGGTAGCGCCCGGCGAGCGCGTCAAGGTCGTTTTCAGAGAAGGCAATGCCCGCTTCGTGGCCAAAATAGTCCCAGAGCGCATGCCGCTCGCGCACATCGGGCAGCGGCAGCTCGACCGATTGGAAGTCGGTGCCGGATTCGTGCGGCAAATCCCACGGCTTATCTGCGCTGAGTACAACCAGCGGGAAAAACGGCTGCAACTGCCGCAGCGCACGCAGCGCCAGCGCACGACCTGCCGCGTCGTCAACCGGGATATGGTTCAGGCAAGGGATACAGCCGTCGAGCAGGCAGCGCAGTGCAAAGCGGCGCAGCAGTTCGCCCGACGTATCGCCGGAAAGCGCTTCGATATCGATTTCGCAGGCGCGCAGGTCGGCCTGCCGCGCCATTTGCGCCAACGCAAAGCTCCTGCCGCAGCCGGACGGGCCAAACAGCAGCAGCACACCGGTGTGCGCGCCGTCCTGCGGCTGCAACGCATCGTCCAGAAAGGCCGCGCCCGCGTCGATCTGGCGCTCGTGCCAGAGGACAGGCGCATCCCCGTCGGACAGCACGCGCGTCTGGCCGTCCAGATCGTCGATGCCCGCGTCCCGTACGCCGGTCAGCTCATAGAGCAGCTGCCGGGGCACGGCGAGCGGCCGCGCCAGCGCCGAGCGCGACGCATCCTCCTGCCAGTCGGTCAGCAGCAGCGCATTGACCGGGCGCTGCCGGTCGAGCATGCCGTAAATCTCGTCCTGCCCAACCGGCGCGAGCAGCGAAAACAGGTCGGCTGCAAGGCCGAGCGTGGCGCGCGCCGCCTGCGGGTCGCCCTGCAATGCGGCGAAGACCTGCTCAAAGCGGCGGTCGAGGTCGGGGCAGAGCGCGAGCAGCAGACAGAAGGCCTCGAAATCACTTAGAGCAAACCGCTCGGCGATCGCGGCAAAGGGCAGCGAAATGCCCGCGTTCCGCGACGCCCGTGTGCGTGCGCGGATATGCGCCGCGGCCTGTACGGCTTCGGGCATCGGCTCAATCGGCATCGGCGGCGCGCTGCGCGCCTGCAGCGCGGCAAGGATATCCCCCGCAGGGACGGTCATGCCGCGCAGCGCGTAGGGCGTATCGATGCTCTCGCGCAGCTCGGTATAGACCAGACAAAGGATGCCGGTCAGGCGGAGCAGATCGTCGGCCAGTGCCTGCGCGTCCGGATAGGGCATGTCGGACGGGCACGCGTCCGCCAGCAGAGAAAACAGGTCGTCACGCGGTTCGGTCATGGTTTTTCCCCCTTTGCAGCAAGCATGATGGATTGGTTTCATTATAGCAAGCGCTGCGCCGCCGCGCAACGGCAGGCGGGTACAGGATTCTTAAGCCTTTCTAAAAAATGGACGGCAGGCCGGGTTTGCTGTTTCCAAATCCTGTGCCGTCGTGTATAATCGAGATAGGAAACAGGAAAAACAGCTGAAAATCCACACAGACAGGCGCAGGAAAGAAGGGAACAGGATGCCGTTCGATACAAGTACGCTCATCGGCAGCAGAGAGATGGAGGATTATCAGAACAGTATTTATCTGCGGGAGCGCGGCGAGCGAAATGAAGCCATTGCGCGGCACAGCGAGCACCTGCGCCGCACCGGCCGTACTGCCAAGGACGAGTTTCTGAGCAAAATCTGGTCGGATGGGCAGACCGAGCCGGGTGGCGCTTCGGCGGCATACCAGCGGATCGTGTCCATGCTGGAAAAAATGGACGATTATATGGATGAAACCGTCACCTTTGAGAATTTGGAGGCGATCCAGCAGGGCATGCTGCAGAATTACAGCATGATGCTGTATTTTTGCGATGAATATCTGAAAAAACGCAGCGGCCGCCGCTTCACCGCGCAGGGGCGGAAGCGGCAGCAGCTGGTGCAGGATTTGCGGCAGAAAATCGAGGACGAAGCCCTGATGCTGCAGAACGGGCTGGACGAGATACCTGCCGAGGGCGAGGGCAAAACGCTGCGCAGTATGTTGACCGGCGCGCAGCCGCTCAATCCCATCATCGCGCGGGCGCGCGATTTCAGCCTGCCCAGCTCCTATCAGGAGGAGGAAGAGCAAGCGGCAAGCGCCGGAACGGGTGCGGAAGCGGGTGCCGTAGAGAGTGCCGCGGCAGAAAGTGCGGACAGCGCGCACAGCCCCGAACAAGCGCCCGAGGGGTCAATGCAGCGCTTGACGGATGGGGTTGAACCGGAACACGCCGGGGAGGCAAATCCGTCCGATGCGCGTCCGGCAGCCGGGCTGGTCGAGGGTACACTGGCACATCTGCGCATGCGCCGCCGCGAGCTGCGGCAGGACGCCTCCCTCGACAAGGATCAGAGCGCGACTATTCAGATCCTGCTCGAGCAGATCGACCGTTCGGTTGTGCGCGGCGAGCAGGCGCTTGCCGCCGACCTGCTCGACCGGGTCACTGAGCTGTGCGGCGACGCACCGCAGGACAGCACGCTGGGACTGCTGGCGCAGTCCTGCCGGGCGTTCAAGCAGGAAAACGGTTTGCAGGGCAGCGGCGAGGACGAAGCGTATGAAAGCAGCATGACGCTGTCTAGCCGCGCGTTCGGGGGCGACGAAGCCGCCCAGAATGCGTTTCCGGAATACCTGCATCTGCCTGCCGACACCGTGCGGCAGATGATGGTGCGCGCAGCGGAAGCGTCGGACGCAGGGCAGCTGCCGTCCGGCCGGGAACAGACCTTGATCGGTCAGGGGCAGATCAATGAGACAAACCGGATGCTGCGCATGCAGCAGCGCCGCCTGCAAGGGGCGGGCGCGTCGCCCGCCGCGCCGTTCCAATTCAGCGATGCGATGTACCGGCAGGCGATGCAGACAGCCGATCAGTGGGAGCGCATGGCGGATGCTGTCCGTTTGCCGGGCAAAGCGCGTCTGCACCGCATGCTGAATGTCAGCTATCTGAGCAATACGCTGGGCATCCCGACAGAGGGCGGGGAAGCGCTGCCCCGGGGCGCAGTACGCCGGATCAATATGCAGGCCGGTAAAATCGTGATGGAAAGCGGGTTCATGCGCACCAGCTTTGCCGCGGATAAGACCCGCGCGGATCTGCCGATCCTGCTGACGCTGCTGTGCGACGAGGGCACGCCCGTGCTGCCGACCGGCAATATGGCGCAGGGCGAGATGCTGCTCGGACGCGGCACAAGCTATATGATTTTGGGCGCGGTGCAGCATGGTGCGGAGAATGCGCTGCAGCTGCCGACCACGCATGGCCGCTTTGCCAACCAGCAGACCGAGGGCAAAGAAGGCTCGGGCGCATTTCAGGGTATTGAGATCATTGCGAAGGTCGCCGGGCCGATGGCCGCATGGCCGCAGCCGGCGGAACAGCCCGCCGCGGCTGCGCAGCAGGAGGAAGAACTTCCCGAGCGGCCGGACAGACCCGCGCCGCGCCCGGCAGAACTGGTCGCCGCAGGCGCGCCGCCCGCCGCGCTGCTGGAACGCCAGCGGCAAAGACCGCTGCCGCCCACTCCGGTGCAGCAGGAGGAAGAACTTCCCGAGCGGCCGGACAGGCCCGCGCCGCGTCCGGTGGAAGAGGAACGTGCGGCAGAAGCCGCCGCACCCATTCCGCAGCCGGAAGTAGAAAGCCGTGCGGCTGCGCCGCGTGTGCGGACAAGAAAGAAATTGACGGCGGAGCAAAGAAGACAGTTGGCAATCCGCAGAGTAGCGTTTGCCGGCTTGTTGACAAAGCGGGATGCCTACGATCAGCAGATAGGCAGCGCGAAAACCTATGAAAGCAGCATGCAGACCATCGCGAATTTGCTCAATCGGGGAATCGGTCGGGAAGATCGCGCGGTGCTGCGTGAGGTCAGCATGAGCCGTGAGGATATTCCGGCGGATCAGGCGGAAATTCTGCGGGATGCGTTCCAGAAAATCACGCTGCCGATGGCAATGGATACTTACCGCACCGTACAGGGTGAATTTTTGGCCGATCTGGTCATGAACTGTGACCAGCTGACGCTGGAAGAGCAGTCTGATATCATACAGGAGGACGGCATGCCGGATGCGCATTGGCTCGCGCAGGAGGAAAATCGGCAGAAGCTGATCGGTACTGCGATCCAGAGGCCGGATTCTATGCGGACATTGCTCAGCCGGAGACACGCTGCAGCCGAGGCGGTGCAGGCGGATCAGCAGTCGGCAGAGCCTCAGTCGGGCTTGTCCAGATTGTTCGGCAAGATCCGCGGGGGCAAAAAGCGCGCAGGCAGGCCGGAGGACGAACGGGCAAAGCGGCACATGATGATTGTTCACCTGCCCGCCGGTGCGCATGCACTCTGGACTGGTGCGGAGGGTGGCTATGCGCTGCATATCGCGCCGGACAGCGTTTATGTGTTGGAGGAGATCCGCGTCAACGCTGCGGGTGCGTACGAGCTGGTCATGCGCTGCCGCCGATAAAAGCAAAAGAAAAAGCGACTTGTTCAAACAAGTCGCTTTTTTTATGGTGCGGATAGTGGGGGTCGAACCCACACGGATTTCTCCACAGGAACCTAAATCCTGCGCGTCTGCCAATTCCGCCATATCCGCATGCAGTGGGCCGCGCCGCGAAATGGAACAACCTCCACGCTGACGCGTCTTATTCAGTATATCCGTTTACCGCGGTTTTGTCAATCGCATGTAAAGTCAACCGAAGAACGCCAAAAAATATACAATTTCCAGTACCATCCCCGCGTGTTTTGTGCTATACTGAATTTGTATATATGTATGCAGTCACAGGAACGGGAGAAATCCATGAAACCGAAACGAATCACCCTCGTGCTGGCCGCGCTGCTCATGCTCAGCGGCTGCACGTTCCCGTCGGGCGACGATCTGCTCGCGGCTCCCAAGCCGTCGACCAACTACCAGACCCTGCAGGCAGAGCTGGAAGCGCGGATCGCGTCCGGCGTTTCCTACACCGCACCCGCCGAAGGCGATAACCGCTCGTCGATCCAGCTGGTCGACCTGACGGGCGACGGCGTGGAAGAAGCGATCGTCTTTTTCCGCGGCGCGACCTCGGCCACAAGCAATGATTTTGAGGTGTATGTATACCGCAAAGAGGACGACCGCTACGTCTGCACCGGCTCGGTCACGGGCAAGGGTACGGCGATCCAGTCGGTCGACTATCCGGCGATCACACCGGACGGACGGCGCGGCATGGTTATCAGCTGGAAGCTGGCTGGAGACGGCACCGGTGCGCTGACGGTTTGTGATTTTGATGAAAATGATGCGCCGGGCGTGCTGCTCGAGACCGAGTATTCGGCCTTTGAGCTGACCGACCTGACCGGCGACGGCGCGAAGGATCTGCTGCTCATGACGACCGCGCCGGATGGCAAGCGCGTGGCACGGCTGTACGAATACCGCTCGGGCGCACTGAACATGCTGGGCGAGGCCGCAACCAGCGCAGAGACGGTTTCGGTCGAGCGCATGCAGAACGGTCGCGTGCTGGACGAGCATGCCGCCGTGTTTGCGGAGGAAAAAATGGCAAGCGGCGTGGGTCTTACGACCGATATCTTTGTATATAACGAGGAGACGCTGCTCAATCTCGCACTGGACGGCGAGGATTCGATCAGCCGCAGTACCTACCGCCCGGTTTCGGTTTATTCCAAAGATATCAACGGCGACGGCGTGACCGAGCTGCCGCGCGCGGTGCTTATGGCCGGCTATACCGATGCGGCCGCGTCCGACGCGGTGTTCATGCTCGATTGGTACGCGTACAGCGTCGACCAACCGCCCCAGCTGGTCACGACCACCTATCAGAATATTTCGGATTCGTGGAGCCTGTGGATCGACCCGGTCTGGCACGACCGGATCACCGCCACCAAGGCGGCCGACAGCGGCCTGAGCGCGGTGACATTTTATGAATATGTTGGCAGCGGCGGACAGATCCCGCTGTTCACGATCTATTGTGCAACCGGTTCCAACCGGGAATACTATGCCGGCCGCACCGATCTGGTGCAGCTCGGGCAGTCGGCGCAGGCGGTTTACTTTGCGCGCATCGCAGAGGAATCGGCGCAGAGCTCGCTGGCACTCGACGGCGAGACGCTCAAGAGCCGCTTTACGCTGGTCAAGCAGGATTGGAATAACTGACAGCAAGTTCAAAGGAGGATATAGCCCATCATGAAGCGTAAAATACTGGTTTTGGAAGATGAGGAGAATATCCGCTCGTTTCTGGTGCTCAACCTCAAGCGCAGCGGTTACGAGGTAATAGAGGCGGAGACCGGCGAGCAGGCGCTGGAGAAATACCACGCCAATCAGGATATCGCGGTCGCAGTGCTGGACGTTATGCTGCCCGGCATCGATGGCTACGAGGTCTGCCGCGCGATGCGCGCCGCGGGCTATGCCGCGGGCGTCATTATGCTGACCGCCCGCACGCAGGAGGCCGACAAGGTCACCGGCCTGATGAACGGCGCGGACGACTATGTCACAAAGCCGTTCTCGGTCATCGAGCTGGCCGCGCGCGTTGACGCGCTCTACCGCCGCGTATCCGGTTCGCCCTTCTCGGAGGAGGACGTGATCAAGTCCGGCCCGTTCAAGCTCAACCTGCGCGCGCGCGAGGTGCTCAAGAACGGCATCAAGATCGAGCTGACGCAGATCGAGTACGGCCTGCTCAAAGCGTTTATGGAGAATATCGGCAAGGCGCTGTCGCGCGACGAGCTGCTGGAGATGGTCTGGGGCCACCACTATGTGGGCGAGCTGAAGATCGTCGACGTCAACATCCGCCGCCTGCGCATCAAGATCGAGGATGATCCGGCCGAGCCGACGCACATTGTCACCGTGCGTGGCTATGGCTATATGTGGGAAGGCTGATTGGCCTTCCCACGGCGTTTTTCGCCCAAAACCGGCAGTTGCAGAAAGGCCCCCTGTTTATGAACGAACACAGACACAAGAAAAAGCCCGAAAAGCCGCCCCAGCCGGCCACGCCCAAGGTGCTGCATTCCCCGGGCGGCATCAAAGGGCGCTGGATGATGAACTCGCTTTCGTTCGTGCTCGTCATCCTCGCGGCCGTGGTCATTTTGGTCTCGGTCGGCGTGTCGGGCTATTATTATGCCACCGTGCGGGACAATCTGGTCTCCCGCGCGACCACTTCCGCGGATACCTTCCGCAAATACTTCACCGATACCTATGACCAGTTCTACACGCAGGCGGAGAACACGGTCGGCACCTTCCAGGAGCAGGACAAGCTGGAGATGCAGTTTCTGGATACGAGCGGCCGCGTGCTGCTTTCGACCTCCGGCCTGTCCGCGGGCGGCATGGCCTCGACCGAGGATGCTACGCAGGCGCTGTCAACGCAGAAAACCGCGGTTTATACCGGCCGCGACCCGCTGTCCGACGAGCGTGTGATGAGCGTGACCACGCCCCTGCTGTCTTCCAGCGGCGACCTGATCGGCGGCGTGCGCTTCATCACCTCGCTGCGCATCGTCGAGCGGCAGATCTGGATCATCATCGGCATCGCGCTGCTGGCCTGCCTGATCTTCCTGATGCTGGTCGTCGCGTCCAACAGCTATTTTGTCAAGTCGATCGTCGACCCGGTGCTTAAAATCAACTCTATTGCCAAGGAAATTGCGGCGGGACGCTACGGCGTGCGCCTGCAAAAAACCTACGACGATGAAATCGGTGAGTTGTGCGATACGATCAACTACATGTCGGACGAAATCAGCCGCGCCGAGCGCATGAAGAACGACTTTATCTCGTCCGTGTCGCATGAGCTGCGCACCCCGCTGACCGCGATCGGCGGCTGGAGCGAAACGCTCATGGCGGGCGGCGGCGAGGACCCCGAGGAGGTCATGCAGGGCCTGACCATCATCCAGAAGGAGGCGGGTCGTCTGACGCGCATGGTCGAGGAGCTGCTGGACTTCGCCCGCATCGAGTCCGGCCGCATGAAGCTTGAGGTCGAGCTGTTCGACCTGTCGATCGAGCTGTACGAAGCGGTTTACATGTACGAAAACCTGCTGCATAAGAGCGGCATCAAACTGAATTACGATGAGGATGTGGACGCCAACTATTACATCAACGGCGACCGGCACCGCATGAAGCAGGTGTTCCTCAACATCCTCGACAACGCGGCCAAGTACGGCGGCGACGGCCAGAAAATCGACATCAGCCTGCGGCGCGACGGCGGCAAGGTGGTTGCCAGCGTGCGCGACTATGGTCAGGGTATCCCCGAGGCCGAGCTGCCGTTCGTCAAAGAGAAATTCTATAAGGGCTCGTCCAAACAGCGCGGCAGCGGCATCGGCCTTGCCGTGACCGACGAGATCGTATCGCTGCACGGCGGCACGCTGGATATCGCATCAACGCTGGGCGCGGGCACGACCGTGACCGTTACGCTGCCCGCCGCCGAGGCCGAGGAGGCGCTCGGCATCACGGGCGCGATCCCCAAAATCCCGGACAATCCCTATACCCCTGAAGGAGACAATACATGACAACCCAAAAGAAAACCACGATCGGCGGGCAGGCCATCATCGAGGGCATCGTGATGAAAGGCCCGAAAAAGACCTGCACGGTCGTGCGCAAGGCAAACGGCGAGCTGGTGACCAAGGAGGAGGACGCGCACCAGCCGTCCGCCGTTTGGAAGCTGCCCATCCTGCGCGGCGCTTACGGCCTGTTCATGGCGATGAAGGACGGCATCCAAGCGATCAACTATTCGGCCTCGTTCTTTGAGGACGAGGAGGCAGATGTGCCGCCATCCAAGTTTGAAACTTGGCTGGAAAACAAGTTCGGCTCGGAAGGGTTGGATAAGTTCATCCTCGGCCTGTCGACCGTGATCGGCATTGCGCTGCCGGTCGCGCTGTTCCTGCTGCTGCCGAGTTTTCTCGGCGGCTTCGTGCCCGAAAGCTGGGGCGTGCTTGCGCGCAACGTGCTCGAGGGCTGCGTGCGCGTTGTGATCTTCCTGATTTTCATGTGGTCGGTATCGCACATGAAGGATATCCGTCGCACGTTCGAGTATCACGGCGCGGAGCACAAGACCATCTTTTGCTATGAGGCGGGGGAGGAACTGACGGTCGAGAATGTACGCCGTCAGAATAAATACCACCCGCGCTGCGGCACAAGCTTCATGTTTGTGCTCATCATCATTGCGACGATTGTCTCGTCGATCGTCTTTTCGATCATTGATATCACCAACCCGTTTTTGCGCATGCTGGCGCATCTGGTGCTGCTGCCGCTTGTCGTCGGCATCAGCTATGAGTTCAACCGCTATGCGGGGCGGTCGGAGAGCATTGTGTCGCGCGCGCTGCGTTGGCCGGGGCTGATGATCCAGCACCTGACCGTGTTCGAGCCGGACGATTCTATGATTGAGGTCGCAATCACGGGCATGCAGGCGGTTATCCCGGACGATAATTCCGATAATTGGTGAGTTTCTGTTTTGTTAAAGTGAAAGAAATCCGTCTGTTTGGCGGGTGGCTGCCCCTCGGCAGGGGAGTGTGTCGCCTGCGGGCGGCGGGGACGTTCGCCTGCGCGGCGAGCGCACAAGAGGGGAGACACCGCAGGTTTCTCCCCTCTTGTGAATCACCCCGTTTCCTTTTTTTGAGGGCGCGCTGCGCGCGCAAAGCAGGGTTCCTGTTTGCGTCTGCCGCCCATTTCGCAGGATCAGAACAACCCGCACGGTTGCCACCCCAGAGGGGAGGGGTGCACTTTGCTCCTGCATGTTCATTTCACAAAAAAGAGGTGGATCTGATTGACCAAGACGATCAACGACGTGTACATGGAGCTGTTCCGCCGCTTCAAGGAGGCGGACGATCCGCAGCCGTCGCTTGCGGCGCGTGAGCTGACCGCCTATGCCTGCAAGGCTGACAAGGATCACACGGCTGACTGGGGGCATGTCTATCTGGACGACGCGACGGTCGATTACGCGCACCTGCTGTGCGACCGTTGTCTGGACGGCGAGCCGCTGGCGTACTTACTGGGCGAGTGGGATTTCTACGGCCTGACCTTTCAGGTCGACAAAAATGTGCTTATCCCGCGATCAGACACCGAGCGGCTGTGCGAACTGGTGATCGAACAGGCGCAGAAAAAGGTCTCGCCCCGCATCCTCGACCTGTGCTGCGGTTCGGGCTGCATCGGCATCGCCGCGGCGTACCACGTCGACGACGCGCATGTCGCTGCGGTCGACAATTCCGAGGGCGCGCTGCGTGTTACACGTGAAAACGCGCGGCGGCTGGGCGTGCAGAGCCGCTTTGTCGCGGTCAATGCCGATGTGCGGCTACGGCCGCCCGGCAATATGGGACGGTTCGATATCATCGTGTCCAACCCGCCCTATGTCACGCGCGCCGAGATGCACCAGCTGGACAAAAGCGTCTATAACTACGAGCCGCACGAGGCGCTTTATGGTGGCGTGGATGGGCTGGATTTCTACCGCACGATCTGCGCGAACTGGGGTTCGCTGCTTGTGCCGGGCGGTGTGATCCTGTTCGAGTGCGGCTGGCAGCAGGCGACCGACGTTGCCGCGATTCTGGAGGAAAACCGCTTCGCGGGCATCAGCATCACCGAGGATTTGTCCGGCGTGCCGCGCATTGTGTATGGCTACAACACCGACCCAGCAGATCCTTTAGAATAATCCGCGCGTATGCCCACCGATCAGGTGGGCATTTTTGATGCGTAAAATAATCGAACAAATATTCGATAAAATGCTTGCAATCAAAATCGCATGCTGGTATAATGGACGCATCGAAGCAAAGCAGGAGGCACTCTATGGCTACCAAGAAACAGCTGGAACCGGTCGCGCCGGCGGCCGATAAAAAGAAGGCGCTCGAAGCGGCGCTCGGGCAGATCGAAAAGCAGTTCGGCAAGGGCTCGGTCATGCGTCTGGGCGAGAACGCAGGCATGAATGTCGAGCATATCCCGACCGGCTCGATCGGCCTTGACCTTGCGCTCGGCATCGGCGGTCTGCCACGCGGCCGTATCGTCGAGATCTACGGGCCGGAGTCCTCGGGTAAAACGACGGTTGCGCTGCACTGTGTAGCCGAGGCGCAGAAGATGGGCGGCACCGCCGCGTTTATCGACGCCGAGCACGCGCTCGACCCGGTCTACGCGCAGGCGCTGGGCGTCGATATCGACAGCCTGCTGGTTTCCCAGCCGGACACCGGCGAGCAGGGTCTGGACATCGCCGAGGCGCTCGTGCGCTCGGGTGCGATTGACATTGTGGTCATCGACTCGGTCGCCGCGCTGACCCCGCGTGCCGAAATTGAGGGCGAGATGGGCGACTCGTTCGTCGGCCTGCACGCTCGCATGATGAGCCAGGCGATGCGCAAGCTGGCCGGCTCGATCGCGAAATCTAACTGCGTCGCCATTTTCATCAACCAGCTGCGCGAAAAGGTCGGCGTCATCTACGGCAGCCCCGAGGTCACGACCGGCGGCCGCGCGCTCAAGTTCTATGCGTCCGTCCGTCTGGACGTGCGCCGCATGGAGCACCTGAAGAACGGCACTGAGCTGGTCGGCAGCCACACGCGCGTCAAGGTGGTCAAGAACAAGGTCGCGCCGCCGTTTAAGGAAGCTGAGTTTGACATCATGTACGGCGAGGGCATCTCGCGCACGAGTGAGCTGGTCGACCTCGGCGTTAAGTACGGCATCGTCAACAAGTCGGGCGCGTGGTTCTCGATGGGTGAGACCCGTCTGGGACAGGGCCGCGACGCTGCCAAGCAGTATTTTAAGGATCACCCGGACGTTGCCGACGATGTGCAGAAGCAGATCATGGACAAGGTCGAGGAGGAGCGCCGCAACGAGCACCAGATGAAGGCGGCCAAGGCCGCGACGGTCGCGGCTGAGCCTGCGGCCAAGCCCGCCGCCCCCAAGGCGTCGGCTGCCAAGGCGGTTTCGATCGACGCGGACGATTTTGACGACCTCGACGACGAATGAGCGAGGATAAATACCGTGCGGCGCTGGACGCGGCCGCCAAGCAGCTGTCCTACCGCGCGCTGAGCGCCAAAGGCCTGCGTGACAAGCTGCTGGACAAAGGCCACGACGAGGAAGCCGCGGATTACGCGCTCGCGTGGCTGACCGAGCGGCATCTGCTGGACGATGCAGCGTATGCCGAGAGCGTCGTGCGCTCGTGCGCCCGCAAGGGCTATGGCGAAATGCGCATCCGGCAGGAGCTGACGCGCCGCGGGGTCGACCGTGAAACGGTCGAGGCCGCGCTTGCGGGCTTTTCGCCCGGCCAAGCGCAGCTCGTCGCGCTGCTGGACAAACGCCTGCGCGGCGATGTGTCCGACCGCAAGGAGATTGACAAGGCGGTCGCCTTTTTGCAGCGGCGCGGCTTTTTGTGGCAGGATATCCGCGATGCGCTCGCGGCCTACGGCGAGAGCATCCCGGACGAAATGGAATAAAAAAAGCGTGCGATGCACGCTTTTTTGTATTTTTCGGAAAATCCGCCGATTTTACCGCGCTTTGCTTGCATGTTCTATGCGGTTGGGGTATCATAATAGAGTATTGAAATTCATACCGGAAAGGAAGTATTTCCATGCAAACCATGCAGATTCCCGCGCGTGCGGACGTGGCCGCGCAGGATAAATGGGCGATCCACGACCTGTTCGCGACCGACGACGATTGGCGCGCGGCGCTCGCCGCCGCAAAGGAATATATCCCGCGCGTGCAGGCGTTCCGCGGCCGTCTGGGCGAGAGCGCGCAGACGCTGCTCGACTACCTGCGGCTGGACGACGAAATCAGCCTTGCCTTTGACGCGCTCGTGCACTACGCGCAGCGCCGCAGCGACGAGGACACCCGCGTCGCGGCCTATCAGGAGATGGTAAGCCAAGTGACGCGGCTCGCGGTCGAGCTGCAGTCCGCAGCGGCGTTCCAGACGCCCGAATTGCTTTCCATTGCGGATGATACGCTCGCGGGCTTCTATCAGGCCGAGCCTGACCTTGAACTCTACCGCCTGAACATCGACCGTGTGCGCCGCCGAAAGGAACACGTTCTGTCCGACAAGGAAGAGGCGCTGCTCGCCGCCGCGGGCGAGATGGCGGCCGCGCCCGATGATGTGTTCTCCATGCTCAACGACGCCGACCTCAAGTTCCTGGACGCGGTCGACAAGGACGGTAACAAGCACCCGGTCACCCACGGCACCTATATCCCGCTGATGCAGTCCTATGATCGTGTACTGCGCAAGTCCGCGTTCGACTCGCTCTACGCGGTTTACGGACAGTTCCGCAACACGGCGGCGTCCATCCTGTCCGCGCAGATGAAGCAGCTGAAGTTCTTCGCGGACGCAAGAAAGTATCCCTCGACGCTCGCTGCCGCGCTCGACGGCACCGAGGTCGACCCCGCGATCTACCAT
The DNA here is from genome assembly GCA_019115615.1 of Candidatus Agathobaculum merdavium. Classification (GTDB taxonomy): domain Bacteria; phylum Bacillota; class Clostridia; order Oscillospirales; family Butyricicoccaceae; genus Agathobaculum; species Agathobaculum merdavium. Next base: position 39,855 of record DXDE01000199.1, read on the forward strand.
AACCTCATCGACGCGGTGCACCGTTCGTTCGCGCCGATGTACCGTTATGTCGCGCTGCGCCGCCGTGCGCTCGGCGTCAACCAGCTGCACATGTACGACCTGTACGTGCCGGTGGTCGAGGGCGTGGAAATGAAATTCACCTTCGAGGAAGCTAAGGAAATTGCACTCAAGGCGCTCGCGCCGCTGGGTGAGGACTACCTGAACCTGCTGCGAGAGGGCTTCAATAACGGCTGGATCGACGTATACGAAAACGAGGGCAAGCGCTCGGGTGCGTACTCGGCGGGCGCGCGCGTGCACCCGTATGTGCTCCTGAACTTCAAGGGTACGCTGGACGATGTATTCACGCTCGTGCACGAGATGGGTCACGCGATCCACTCCTATCTGTCGAACAAGCACCAGCCGACTGCCTATCAGGACTATGTGATCTTCGTGGCCGAGGTCGCCTCGACCTGCAACGAAGCCCTGCTGATGGAATATCTGCTGTCGGTCACCGAGGACAAAAAGCAGCGCGCGTATCTCATCAACCATTTCCTCGAGCAGTTCCGTGGCACGCTGTACCGCCAGACGATGTTTGCCGAGTTTGAGCTGCGCGTCAATGAAATGACCCAGCGCGGCGAGGGAACGACCGCCGAAGCACTGTGCGCACTGTACAAGGAACTGAACGTGCAGTATTTCGGGCCGGACATGATCGTTGATGACGAGATCGCGCTCGAGTGGGCGCGCATCCCGCATTTCTATTATGATTACTACGTCTATCAGTACGCCACCGGCTACGCCGCGGCGATCGCGCTGTCGCGCCGCATCCTGCGCGAGGGCGAATCCGCCGTGCGTGACTATATCGGCTTCCTGTCGGGCGGCTGCTCGGCCGACCCGGTGACGCTGCTGCGCAGCGCGGGTGTCGACATGGCGAGCCCCGCCCCGGTCGAGGACGCAACGCGCCTGTTCGACGAGCTGATCGGGGAAATGGAAGCGCTTCTCGCGTGACAAGCGGGGAATAATTCGATATAATAAGGTAAGCAATCAGAGAGGAGAGATCGCATGCCGAAAATCGGGCTGATCTCGCTCGGCTGCGCCAAAAATCTGGTGGACAGCGAGCACATGCTGGCCCTGCTGCGCGCAGCGGGCTGGGAAATTACCGAGGACATGGCCGAGGCCGACGTGGGTGTGGTCAACACCTGTGGTTTTATTGAAGCCGCCAAAAGCGAGGCCATCGAGACCATTTTGGAGACCGCGCAGTATAAGCACACCGGCAGTATGAAGGGTCTGGTCGTGACCGGCTGCCTCGTGCAGCGCTACGCGCAGGAAATGCAGCAGGAGCTGCCGGAAATTGACGCGATCTGCGGCACAGGCAGCTATGAGAACATTGTGGACGCGGCAAATGCCGCGCTCGGCGGCCAGAAGGCCGCGTACATGGCGGATATGGCGTCGGCGGCGCTCGAGGGCGACCGCAGCCGCCTGACCCCGTCCTACACGGCGTATTTCAAGATCGCAGAAGGCTGCTCCAACCGCTGCGGCTACTGCATCATCCCCAAGCTGCGCGGGCCGTACCGTTCGCGCGAAATGGCGGCTTTGCTGGAAGAAGCGCGTCAGTTAGCGGATGCCGGCGTCAAGGAACTGATCGTTATTGCCCAGGACATCACGAAGTACGGCATGGACTTGCCCGAGCACAAGCGCCTGCTGCCCGAACTGCTGCGGCAGCTGTGCGAGCTGGACTTTACTTGGGTGCGTCTGCACTATCTGTACCCCGACCAGATCACGGACGAGCTGATCGACGTGATCGCGGAAGAGCCGAAAATTGTGAAATACCTCGACATCCCGCTTCAGCATGTGTCGCGCCGCATCCTGCGCGCGATGCACCGTCCGGGCGACGGCGAGGAGTTTGCGGCGCTCATCGAAAAGTTGCGCGTGCGCATTCCGGGTCTGGTGCTGCGTACCAGCCTGATCGTCGGTCTGCCGGGCGAGACCGAGGAGGAGTTCGCGGAGCTTTGCACCTTCCTGCAGGAAACCGCGATCGAGCGCGTCGGCGTGTTCGAGTTTTCGCCCGAGGAGGGGACGGAAGCCGCCGAACTGCCTGACCAGATCGACGCGGAGACCAAGGCCAACCGCCGTCTGATCGTCGAGGAACTGCAGTCGGGTGTGCTCGATGACTACAACACGTCCCGCCACGGCGAGGTGATGGACGTTCTGTGCGAAGGCTTCGACGATGAGCAGCAGCTTTGGTTTGGCCGCACCTATGCCGACTCGGTCGAGGTCGACGGCCATGTGTATTTCGAAAGCGACGATGAGCCGCAGGAGGGCACGTTTGTGCCGGTGCTGATTACCGAAAGCCTCGGGCCCGACTTGCTCGGCGTCCAGCAAAAGGGGGAATAAGAAATGACAACAGCCAATAAAATCACGTTGATACGCATCTGTATGATCCCGTTTTTCATCTGGTTTGCGCTGCAAAATGATGCAACCAGTCTGATCATTGCGCTCGTGCTGTTCTGCGTGGCAAGCTTTACGGATTTTCTTGACGGCTACATCGCCCGTAAGTATAATCAGGTGACCGACTTCGGCAAATTTGTCGATCCGTTGGCGGACAAGCTGCTTGTTACCGCGGCGCTGCTGATTTTTATCGAAAAGGGCATTTTCCCGGCGTGGATGGTGTTCATTGTGCTCGCACGCGAGTTCATCATCACCTCGCTGCGCAATGTGGCGGCCGCGAAGGGACGCGTGCTGGCTGCGACGTGGACGGGCAAGGTCAAAACCTGTGTTCAAATCGCTGGTATCATCCTCGACTTTTTGTACATGATCGTGCTGGATACGAGTTTCACTATTCCGTCGTCGGGCGGCGTGATCGGCGGCCCAGATGGCACGACTTCGGTTATCGTGGTGTGGATTGGCGTACCGCTTCCTACGATCGTGGCTTGGGTCGTAACGCTGGTGACGCTGTATGCCGGCATCGACTACCTGCGCAAAAACTGGGATCTTATCAAGGACGGCGCGGTAAAGCAAAAGTGACCGCGAAAAAAGCGAACTGTTTCGGAGAGAACCATGTCAGTATTCGATATTTTCAAGCAGCTTGACGCACAGCGCGCCGCAGAGGCGGCAAAGCCTGTGCAGCCGGTCGAATGGCTGGTCGTCGGGCTGGGTAACCCGGGCAGCAAGTACGACAACACCCGCCACAACGCGGGTTTCCGTGCGCTGGAAAGCTGGTGCGCGCGCACCGGCTCCCGCATCGACAAAATGAAATTCAAGGCGCTGGTCGGGGAAGCGACGCTCGGCGGCGCGCGCGTGCTGCTGATGAAGCCGCAGACCTTTATGAATCTGTCTGGCGAGGCCGTGCGCGACGCGGCCGCGTTCTATAAAATCCCGCCCGCGCGCATCCTCATCCTGTCGGATGATGTGTCGCTTGACGTCGGCACGCTGCGCGTGCGCCCCAAGGGCTCGGCGGGCGGTCAGAACGGCCTGAAGAACATCATCTATCACCTCGGCAGCGAGGATTTCCCGCGCGTCAAGATCGGCGTAGGCAAAAAGCCGCACCCGGATTACGACCTTGCGGCGTGGGTGCTCAGCAAGTTCACAGCCGACGAGCAGCAGGCGATCGATAAGGCCTGCGCCGACGCGATGGAGGCCGCCGCCTGCGTGATCGAAAAGGGCTGCGCGGCCGCGGCGCAGCAGTATAACGGCAAACGGATATAAGAAAAAAGACGTGCCTTTGGCACGTCTTTTTTTGCATTGTACGGAATGTCACTTCGCGTTCGGATAGAACAGCAGGTACAGCTTGTGGTAAAATTCCTGTCCGCGGCTGCCCTCGATATCGCGCAGATCGCCGTTTACAAATACATATCCATCGACGTTGACACCGATCGAATTACCGTTGGAGAAGGTCACGGTCAGCAGGTTGCCGCCCAGCTTTTCCTCGCCCGGTTTGAAGAAATGCGGGTACTGGGTATAGGTGTAGCTGCTCAGCAGCGCCGTGATGCTCTCGACGGTTTCCGGGTCGGTCACAGTCGCAAGCTCGGTCTGGTTTTCGGTCAGGATGAGCGAGGTCTGTGTGGTCTTGTCGGTGATGTCGGCATAGGATTCGTGATCGAATTTGATATATAGCATGCGCCCGGCGACAAACAACAGTACAATCAGTAGTGTACAGCAAATGGCAAGGCCGAGCGCCCAGGATTTCCGCATGATAGTTCGCTCCTTTGCGGGGATGGATTACTTTACACTGTTAGCATAACGCATCAGAAGGGCGCTTGTCAATTTTCAAAGTGTAAACAAAGTATGACTTGACTTCCACGTTCTACCGATGTAGAATATAAGCACAAAGATAGTTTTACATTTGTAGAAAAAGGGGGCGGGGACATGGACAAGATGAAGCGGCTGCCGGATGCCGAACTGGAGGTTATGCAGGCAGTTTGGTCGCTCGAAGCGCCTGTGACGGCGGCGGAAGTGCAGCGCAAGGTGCCGAGCGACTGGAAGGCGACGAGCGTGCTTACCTTCCTTTCGCGCCTGTGCGATAAGGGTTTCCTCTCGTGCGAAAAAGAAGGCCGGCAGAACCTGTATACGCCGTGCGTGACGCGTGAGGACTACCTGCAGCGCGAGAGCCGCAGCTTTGTCGAGCGGATGTGCGGCGGATCGGTGAAAAACCTTGTGGCGAGCCTGTCGGACGCGGGCGCGCTGACCAAAAGCGACATCGACGAGCTGCGCGCCTTCCTCGACGCGCAGGGGCGGTAAGGACAGGAGGGGTAGGATATGCTGGATATTGTGGAGGTTGCATGGAATGACGTGCTGAGCAATCTGATACAGACCGGGCTGACCGCTTCTGTGGTGGCGCTCGTGCTTTTGCTGCTGCGCAAGGTGATGAAAAAACGTTATCCTGCGCGGGTGGTGTGCATCGTGTGGGCGATTCTTGCCATTCGGCTGATCATTCCGGTACAGCTGACGCTGCCTGACCCGCCGGTGCAGGTGACGCCGCGCACGACCTATATTTCCAATGTGACATTGGACGCGGAAACGATCGAACGGGCGGAGTTGCCGGTGTATGAGCGGGACGGTGAGATCACCACGCAGCGCTGGGTGACAAACGACGAGGTACAGGCGCTGCGGGAGGCTGCCGGCGGCCCGGGGTCATTCTCGATTTTTGATTTCGGGCAGATACTGAGCCTGCTGTGGATCGCAGGTGCAGTGCTCTTTGTCTGCTGGCAGATATACCGCTATGTGCCGTATCGCTATGTGCTGCAAAACAGCAGCCATCCGGTCGAACGGGATACGCTGCGCGCGGTTTTTGAGGAACAAAAGCGGTCGCTCGGCATTGCCCGGGACATCCCGCTGCGGGTTTCGCCTGCGGCGGACTGCCCGATGCTGGTAGGATTTATCAAACCGACGCTTTATCTGCCGGATGAGGCGCTGGACGCGTCCGACGCGGCATTTATTTTCCGCCATGAACTGACGCATTACAAGCGGGGCGACCTGTGGCTCAAGCTGGCGCTGGTTGCGGCGCGGGCGATGCACTGGTTCAATCCGCTCGTGCATCTGATGGCGCGGTTTGCGCAGGAGGATATCGAGCTGGCCTGCGACGACGCGGTCGTGCGCGGCATGGACGTGGATGCACGCCGCGCTTACGGCGAGACCATCCTGCGCTCGGTTGAGGCGCAGGTCAAGCGCCGCGCGCTCGTGTCGTGCTTTACCGGGGATAAGGAGGGGCTTATGCGACGGTTTGAAGGGTTATTTGACAAAAATGTCAAACGGCGCGGCGTGGCACTGGTCGTGGCGGTGGCCGTGATGATCGGCACGCTGGGCTGCGCGGTATCGGTAGGGGAGAGTAACAGCAAGCCGGACGAGGAGGCGCGCCGTGCGCTTGCCGAGGCGTGGGCGCAGCGCACGGAAAGCCTCGGCTATACGGTAAAGCTCGACGGCGAGGATACCTATGTGCTGTACGACGTGCAGTTCGACAACCTGCCGGACGAGATCGTGCCGTATCGCACAGGCGAAAAGCTGGTCTTTGAGATGGGCGCGGACGGCTGGCAGGTCGCAAAGGCCGAGACGGTCGCGCCGGACGGTGTGACAACGCTCGACGAATTCCGGCTGCTGTATGAAAACGACCTCGGCCTGCCCGACCCGATCGCGGCTGGCGACATGGTGCTGACCGAGGAACAGCAGCAGAAATGGAGCAACCCTGTGGACGCGGCGACCGACCTGCTGCACCTGCAGGCTACCGGCACGATGGGCGGCTCGTCCGCCGACCGTACCATGGGCGATGATATCGTGGATACCACGTTTATCTTTGACGACCACAGCGAAGTGGTCATCACGATGGTCAGACAGTTCGACGCGGGCTGGCTGCCGCAGGACTTCACCTATGACGGCGGCAAAAACGCGCGCACCGCGGCCGACCTTGCGGGGCAGTATGCGCGCGGCGTGACACACAAGAGCGGGCAGTATATCTATCCCATCCTGACCGCGCAGAAGCAGCAGGAGTTCCGCACCGCGCAGCAGATACCGGGCGGCGGTTTTAGCTGGAAGTACGGCGGCTCGTCCCCGTCCTACCGGGGCTATACGCTCGTGCCGACGAGCGGCGGCGAGTATATCGCCGTGTTCCAGATGTACGGCGGCGGTGTGGAGGATATGCGCAGTGCGTTTCTGATCACCACGGCGCAGGCCGACGGCCGCCGGGTGATCGACCGCGTTACCGAGGTAGCGGTAAGCAATTATACAAAGAGTGATCTTTTTAGACTTTATTACGACTCTGGTCTGCCGTGGCCGACCATTCCCGAGGGCGCGGACAGCTTTAACGGCGCGTCGCTCGACACGCTGACGCGCGTGCGGGATGCGGTCGAAACCGTGTTCGGCTACTTTGGCGAGAATGTCGAGCATATCGAGGGCGACCAGCACCTGTATACGCTTGAAAGCTGGTTTAAGAGCGAAGTTATTTCCGAGGGCGAGACCGACGCCGTCGTACGGCTGACCTTTGTCGATAACAGCCCATCGGTCGATGTGCGCATGCGCAAAACGGATGGTTATTGGCTGCCGGTCGGGCTGGCCGGGCAGCCGGCCGAGGGCTTTTCCGCCACGGTGAATGACGAGGCGCTGCCGACTGGCACAACCGTGCAGCAGGCGGTGCAGACCGCCGCGGGCGAGCTGCCGCTGCTGCGCGCGGGCGACCAGATCGAGCTGCTGTTCGACCCCGCGCCGGACGGTGAGGTGACGATCGAAGACGCGGTTATTCGCCGGGACGGCACGCTGCAATATGACGATGGTGTCACCGAGCGCAGCACGTTCTCCTATACGGGCAATGTGGCAAGCATGTCGTACACCTATCCGGTCGAGCACCTGATGGCCGAAGCGCTGTCTGGAACCATGAACGCAGTCGTGTACCGCGGCGTGACCCTGACCTACACGGCAAACGGCACAGACTATACCGCCGCATTTGCCTTCCGGCTGGCGGATGAGGGTGTGGTGAGCGTGGATTACACTATCACCTCGACCGAATATCACAACGACACCTACGGCTACACGCTGACGCTGCCGGACTGCTTTGTCGGACAGGGCTATGCCAAGGAAACCAGCGACAGCACCGTGCAGTTCGGCCTGCAAAACGCGCTGCCGGGCTATTCGGATGACCCGACCGACGGCGGCACAGTGATGGGGCTGTATGTGCAGGCGACCGCGTCGCTCAAAGCACAGTTCGGTGAGGACTGGCAGGCGGGTTATCCTGTGCCATGCAAAGAACTTGCCGAGCGGAATGGCCTGACCTATTATCTGGCGTTTGCGTCCGATGTGCAGTATGACCCGTCGGACGAGGAGATCACGGCGGCTTACACCGAAATGAGTGCGGCGGCGTATGCGATGGGCGCGGACGCGATCTCGTTTGACGGACAAAATGACGCACAGGCAGGCCGCGAGCAGCAGCAGGTGCTGCATGATCTGGGCGAGCAGTACGCTTATATGGAAAACCAGCTGTTGAGCGGCGGCCTGCCGATCGATCTGGTTACGGTCGAGCCTAACCTGACCGACGGCTCGTGCCTGCTGGTCGTCCGGTATATGGGGCAAGCAGGTGATTATTATTTCACCACTGCCCAGCGGCTGTGGTATGAGGGGACGGATTCGGTTACGCCTGATCGCACCGAAGCGCTGGTCAACACCTCGGGCGGCGTGCGGTCGCTCGAAGAGTTTCGGTATGCGTTTCCGTATGAGCAGGGCTTCCCGGTGTTTGATGAGGCCGGACTGGAAAGCTTGAGCGAGATGGCGGCAAAGCCCGCCTCGCTTGAAAATCCCGATCTGTCCACCCCCGAGGCCTGCGCGGAATATGTGCTGCATTTTGTGGGCGGCGAGTGGACCCGCCGGACGGGCAGCGAGGACGATAGTGAGATGGGTCTGACCTACCGCTGGGATGACGGCGAAATGATGATACGGATGCAGCGCGTGCAGCTGTCGGACAGCAGCCCGGTGCTGTGGCTGCCCATCGGCTATGACGGCTGGCAGCCGCAGTATCTGCCGTATCTGCTCGTATTGGCGCGCATGATGGACTATTATCCGTACCGCACGACGGGCGAGCTGCTGCAGGCGCTCGACATGGGCTGGGCGGACGGCGCGTATGCCGAGGGCGTGCTGGCCGAGCTGGACAAACGCTGGCAGCAGGACGCGGACGCGGTCGAAAGCGCGGTCGCAGGCTTCGGCACGGGCGTGCAGGAGCTGTGGGCAAGCCACAAGGGGACAAATCCGGATATTTTCGGCGCGCGGTTTTCGGATGAGGAGATCGAAGCGGCCTATCAGGCAGTGCACAGCTATGCGTGGTGGCACGGTTTTTCGGTCGAAAACCTGCACTATGACGCAGGCCATGATTTCACTTTCTCGCAGGGGATTATGACCGGCGGTGTTTTGCAGGACAATGTGGAAAACGACGGCCTGACGATCGACAACGTGATTACCGTCATGGGTGACGCACGGCATGTTTCCGGCGCGCAGAACAATGAAGCTGACGGATGGTCGTTCACACTGTACCGCGATGCGGACGGCAAGTGGGTGCTTGAAGACGGCGCATATGGCTACTGAGCGCATAACTTGACGAAAACTTAACACCAATATGGCCTTGACACCGCTCTCTCTCCATGATAAGATGATGCCAAACAAAGGGGAGTAGTCGGCGCGGCCTGTCCGCGCGGCATCGCCAACAAGCATGACGGGGCGCTTGATCCCGTTCTGGCTGTTGCCTGAAATGACCAGACCTGCGTTTTCCGAAAGGGAAACGCAGGTCTGTTTGTATTATAGGGGACTTCAAAAGTCCCCTATATACGAAAACCGGTGTTATAGAAACCGGTTTTCGATACCCGAATGACGCGGCCTTGGGCCGCTGGGTCGAGGTATTATGAAATCGGGCAAAGCTCGATTTCACAATGCCGCTCAAGGTGAATTGCGGCGAAGCCGCAAGAGAAGGTCCCCTGGGGGACGCAGAGCGGCGATATCATATCGCGCTTACGCGCGGTTCATCATTTGTAGCAGGAATTGGGGGCGATAGTATGGAATTTCTATACGAAGGTTTGCTGTCGGTGACATGGCAGCAGGTAGTGATGTACTGTGTCGGTGGGCTGCTGATCTCGCTGGCGATACAGAAGCAGTATGAGCCGGCGCTGCTGCTGCCAATGGGCTTCGGTGCGATTCTGGTCAACCTGCCGATGTCGGGCGTGATCGACCAGATCACGCAGGGCGCGGGCACGACGCACGGCATCATCCAATGGCTGTTTGAGACAGGTATCGAAGCGAGCGAGGCCATGCCGCTTTTGCTGTTCATCGGCATCGGCGCGATGATCGACTTCGGTCCGCTGCTGTCCAGTCCGAAGCTGTTTTTGTTCGGCGCGGCGGCGCAGGTCGGTATTTTCCTGACTATCATCGCGGCGGCGGCCTTTGGGTTTGATATCGTAGACGCCGCGGCCATCGGCATCATCGGCGCAGCAGACGGCCCGACCTCGCTGCTCGTCTCGCAGGTGCTCGGGTCGAAATACGTCGGCGCGATCGCGGTCGCCGCGTACAGTTATATGGCGCTCGTGCCCATCATCCAGCCGTTTGCAATCAAGCTGGTGACAACCAAAAAGGAACGCGCAATGAAAATGCCGTACGCGGCCGGGCAGGTCAGCCGCCGCACGCGCATCCTGTTCCCGATCGTCGTGTCGATCGTGGCCGGACTGGTTGCGCCCGCGTCGGTATCGCTTGTCGGCTTTTTGATGTTCGGCAACCTCATCCGTGAGTGCGGCGTGCTCGAAAGCCTGTCCAAGACCGCGCAGCATGAGCTGGCAAACCTCGTCACCCTGCTGCTCGGCATCACGATCTCGTTCTCGATGCGCGCAGAGCAGTTCGTGACCAAGGAAACGCTGCTCATCCTGTGCTTGGGTCTGGTGGCGTTCACGCTGGACACGATCGGCGGCGTGGTGTTCGCAAAAATCCTCAATCTGTTCTGCAAAAATAAGGTCAACCCAATGGTCGGCGCGGCGGGCATTTCGGCCTTCCCGATGAGCGCGCGCGTGGTCGAAAAGCTGGGCGTCGAGGCGGATAAGACCAACCACCTGCTGATGCACGCGGCGGGCGCGAATGTCGCCGGACAGATCGCGTCGGTCGTCGCGGGCGGCGTGATTTTAGGGTTCTTTATGTGACGAAAGGGGCGCAAAACAATGAACGAAGCGGTAAATACAGCGATCCAGCTGTTCGGACAGGGCATGGCGGGTATCTTCACTGTGCTCGCGGTGATCGCGCTGATCGTCAAATTCCTTGGCAGCCTGGACAAGGGCGGTCAGGGCTGAAAAAGCACTTGCAAACCCCATTTGTTTCTGGTATAGTAATAGGGTAGACCAAACAAATGGGGTTGTAGCTCAGCTGGTCAGAGCGTTCGCCTCACACGCGAGAGGTCGTGGGTTCGAGCCCCGCCAACCCCACCAGCAAAAGCCGTCACGAAAGTGACGGCTTTTTTGTATTTTCGGCAACTTCTAAACTGTTTGCTTGTCACAGATGCTGCAATACTATTGTTTGCGTTTTAGGAATAAAACGGATAAAACGGACGAGAACGCAGGAAAATGACAAAATGCGTTGCAAATGTGTTGCAAATCTTTAAAGCAATTTTGGATTTCACAATATGGGTTGTGGATAGCAAATTGTCCACAATTAGATATTTCTTTACAGGTTTGCGGCATGTTGGTATAATGTAAATAATGTAAAAGGAGTCCTGCAAACAAAAGTCAATAGCTGAAATGAAAAAAGCCCGGCAAAATTTGCGAGACCGAAAAAGGGGCATAACAAAACAGACTGGAGAAGAATTACATCGCCAGCCGGGATGGAGTTGGCAGTTAGCTTAACTCTGCGCAGAGCCTTGTTGTGCATCGAATGCCTCAAGGCACTCTTTCACGCGGGCATAGTAGATGCGAAGGAACTTGTTCTGCGCGGCGGTCATGTAGACAAAGTACGGCTTGCCCTCGCTGCGTTTCTTATCGAGGAACTGGTACACCGGCTCATTTGCAGGAGACTTTTTCAGGTAAGTGCAAACGATCTGGTACAGCGTTTTCCGCAGGTGCGAAGAGCCGCGTTTGGTTGTAGGAACGCTCTTGGCACTGTATTTGCCGGACTCATCCACACCGGGATCGACGCCCGCAAATCCAACGATAGAACTGCGGCGCGGGAAACGGCGTACATCGCCAATCTCAGCCATGAGCTGGGCGGCTGTTGTTTCACCTACACCGTACATGGCATGCACGGTATCATACTCCGGCAGCTGTTTTGCAAGTCGTGTCATCTCGGCGCGCAGAGCGGCCAGTGTCATCTTGCCAGCAAGCAGTTGTTGGGCAGCGGTCGTAATCAGCAGCTTTGTGTTGTTGTTTTTCGGCAGAGTGGTGAAATGACCACAGCTCTTGTCGTAAATGTCTAAGGCCTTTTCAGCGCTGAAATGGTAGCCCTTGCGCTTGCACCACTTCTGGTAGCGCTCGGTGAACGCCGTCTCGCTGACACAGCAGATGCAGTCGCAGTGCCAAAAGGCCATGACAAAATCCACCCACTTCTGGTGGCCGTCGGCGCGCTCTGGGCTGGAGAACAGTTCGTTCACGCCGGGGAATGTCTTGTCGGTCAGCGAAATGAGATTGTTTTGCAGTGATACCACCGTTTTCATGTAAAGGTTATACTGACGGCTGCACAGCTTCAGTTGTTGTCTTACAGTATCCATAGGAGTATATTCCCGCAGATCCACCCAGTTGTCAAGGCCGTATTTGGCGATCTTCATGGCGTCAGCCCTGTCGGTCTTGACCTTGCGGATGGAACCGCCTCCGCTCTGCTTGATAAGCAGCGGATTGAGGACGCAGACATAGATACCGTATTCGTGCAGCGCCTCAGCGACCGGCTCATGGTAGCGCCCGGTGGCCTCCATGACAACGCGGGTATCTTTTCCCAGCGCAATGATAGCGTAGGCCATCTGCTCCAGACCAATCTCGGTATGGAGAAATTCCCGTGGCAGAAATGCCACTTCACCCATTGGCCGCAGGGCGGCCACCATGCTTTTCCCTTTGGAAACATCAATTCCAACTGCGTTCATTTTATTCCTCCTTCTGGTTGAATATGGCTTTCCGCCTTTTTCTCATTGCTTATTCAATCTCCTAAATGACACGAACGCACCGCAATCCGGTGGTACAACCTGCGCAAATCGAATGCTGCGAACGAGAGAGGCGGCTGACGGACTCCCTTTCGGGCGTGCTAGCCCATGGTTACGATTGTCAGGCCACTTACTCCCTCATTCTAACAGCTTCAGCTTTGAGATGGAAAAAGACGCGGCTGGCTGCCGCGCCTTAAACCGTAATTATTATTGTAGGAGGTTTGGAATAGAGATGCCTTGTCGTGAATCAGTGGAATCGTGTAGAAAACCCAAGTTATCTGTTGCAGAGCAAATTGCACATATGAAAGAAGAAGGAATACAATTTTCGATTGTTACTGAAGATCAGGCTATTGAATTCCTGACTAATAGCACATATTATTTTAAAATTAAAGCCTATGCGAAGAACTATGAAAAATACAAAAATGGGGATAATGCCGGGAAATATGTCAATTTAGAGTTTGCATATTTACAAGAGTTATCTACGCTTGATGCCCATTTACGAAAGTTTATTATCAAAACCACTTTAGATGTAGAGCATTTTTTAAAGGTGCAAGTACTTAGACATTTAGAAAAGAATGATGTTGAAGATGGTTATACGATAGTTGCTA
>DXDE01000200.1 GCA_019115615.1 Candidatus Agathobaculum merdavium
CCCTGCTCATCCGGCACATAGACGACCGCCGAATCCCCGCCCGATGGGTTGGGATTCTCGGGCTGCACCGGGTTTTCTGGCTGCTCCTTGTCGTCTGGCTCGGTGGTATCATCCGGCGTCACGTCCGGTTCAACCGTCTGGTCAGGCTCGGTCGTATCATCCGGCTGCCGTCCGCTCACATATCCGAAAACACAGGCTGCGACGACCACCAGTATAATGACGATCACCGCCGCCAACACTTTGCCTTTTTTGTTCATAATATCCGCGCTCCTTTCGCGTGCCGCCGCCTGTTCAGCCGCGGCAAGGGGTTTGTGCAGTCATTATACCACATCAGTCGGAAAAATCCAGACCCCGGCACGCGAAAATCATTCCTTCGGCGGCTGCTTTTTCCGGCGGCGCACCGCCTCGGTCAGCAGGTACTCGATCTGCCCGTTGACCGAGCGGAACTCATCCTCCGCCCAGCGGGCGATCTCGTCATAGAGCGAGGCAGACAGCCGCAGCGGCACCTGCTTTTTCGCTTTTTCCCTATCCGCCACGGCTGCACCTCCTTTGCTCCTTTATCGCATGCTAAGCCATACCCTGCTAATAAAAAACACCAGATATCCCAAACACAATGCAGCGAGTCCCCCACAGACCAGCCGCACCGCAATGCCGCCGTTGATCGCTATTGCACAGAGCAGCATAAACACACCGAGCGTCAGCATAAACAACGTGATCACCGCCGCCAATGCGATCCGCAGCGGCTTTGGCACGCACCGGGACTGTGCGCCTGTTACCGCACCGCCCGCCATCAGGCTGAGCAGAAAATCGAGCAGCATCGTACAGCCTCCCTTCCTACCTCTATATTTTAATAGATCGAGCCGGAATTGACAACAGGCTGCGCGTCCTTGCCCGCACAAAGCACGACCATCAGGTTAGAGACCATCTGTGCCTTGCGCTCGTCGTCCAGATCGACAACCTGCTTACGGCTGAGTTCGTCCAGCGCCATCTCGACCATACCGACCGCACCCTCGACGATCATCTTGCGTGCGTCTACGACTGCGCTGGCCTGCTGGCGCTGGAGCATCGCCGCCGCAATCTCGGGTGCGTAGGCGAGCGTTGTGATACGGGCTTCCTCGACCTTCAGGCCGGCACAGGAAACACGCTTTTGAATTTCCTCGGCCAGCACGCCTGCGATCTCCTGTGCCGAGCCGCGCAGGCTTTTTTCGTCGCCTGCTTCGGAAACGTCATAGGGATACAGGCGCACAGTGTTGCGCAGCGCCGCGTCCGACTGGATGGACAGGAACTCCTGATAGTTGTCGACCGCGAACACCGCCTTGGCCGTGTCCTCGATGTGCCAGATGACCGCGATACCAATGACGATCGGGTTGCCGAGCAGGTCGTTGATCTTCTGCTTGTCGTTGTTGAGCGTCATAGTCTTGAGCGACAGCTTTTTGCTCATGGCCGCTGCCTTGACGATCTTGCCGCTCGACGGGTTTTCTTCCTTGGACAGGTGGGTCAGCGCCGCCTCGCTCGCGCTCTGCGCCGCCGGATTAACCGAACTGCAGAACGGGTTGACAAAAAAGATGCCCTCGCCCTTGAGCGTGCCGACATATGTACCGAACAGCGTCAGCACGAGCGCCTCGTTCGGCCCAAGCACCTTGATGCCAGCAAACAGCAGCCAGCACGGCAGACACCAATAAAAGATGCACACCACCAGCAGCGCAACCATACCACCGCTGCTTCCATTTGCTGACAGCTGCATTGCACTGAACACAATGCCTGCCACGGCCGCCAACATCAGCACAATATTGAGCAGCAAAATCCCCAAACCGTTCGGCGCGCGCAGCACCTTTTCCTGATACTCCACATGTTGTTCATTCATATCTATCCCTCACAATCATATCAATTTGATATCACTATAATACAACCGCCCTTCTATGCTGTCAAGAGCATTTTTGACAAAAAGAAAAGCGCCCGTTTAGGCGCTTTATCTGAAAATATCCGGCAAATACAGGTCATGCCGCGGAACCTTACCCCAATCGAAGGACGAAACCAGCTCGCGCGCCGCGACCGGCTCGGGGCGGTCGGTCAGACCGGCGGCGCAGGCCAGCGCACCGATCACCTGCTCTGGCGTGAACCGCTCACGCAGCAGGCCGAGGTCGAGGTCCTCGTCCCGTTTGGACAGTCGACGGCCGTCATGGTCACACAGCAGCGGCAAGTGCGCGAAGCGCGGCGGCGCAAAGCCGAACAGCCGATGCAGCCAGATCTGGCGCGGCGTGCTCGAGATCAGGTCAGCACCGCGCACGACCTCATTGACCCCGGTCAGCGCATCGTCTACCACGACCGCAAGCTGATAGGCAAACACGCCGTCCGACCTGCGCACGATAAAATCCCCGCACTCCTCCGCAAGGTTTTCCGCATATTCGCCCCAAACCGCGTCGGTGAACCGCACGACCTCGTCCGGTACACGCACGCGCGTCGCTGGCGCACGGGTCTTGCGTTTTTCGGCTACCTGTTCGGGCGTGAGATCGCGGCAGGTACCCGCATACAGCACGCGCCCATCCGACAGATGCGGCGCGGATGCCGCATGCAGCGCCGCGCGCGAGCAAAAGCAGGGATAAAGCAGTCCCTTTTCCCGCAAAACCGCCTCATACTGCGCGTAAATGTCCGACCGTTCAGACTGATACGGCACATCGCCATCCCAGTCCAGCCCCAGCCAGCGCAAATCGTCCATAATCAAATCGGCAAAGCTGCGCGGGCAGCGCATCGCGTCCAAGTCCTCAATGCGCAGCAAAAACTGCCCGTTTTGCCGTCTGGCGCTCAAAAATGCCAGCAGTGCGCACAGCACGTTGCCGAGGTGCATCCGCCCGCTCGGGCTGGGCGCAAAGCGTCCGATGGTCTGCATGCCTGTCCCTCCCCTTTCGTCCCCTTATCTTACCACAACCACAATTCCCTTTGCAACGGGCATGCGCTCCTGTATAATGAAAGGCAGGAAGGAAGTGCTGACGATGAAAAAACGCCTGCTTTGTCTGCTGCTTACACTCGCGCTGCCGTTCGGCCTGTGCGCCTGCAAGGAAGAACCCTCCGTGCCGACCGCCTCGGACGATCTCGCATCCCAGACCACACCTGAACCGCCCCCGGAACCCGATCCGGCCGAGGTCTACGTCGACGGCCTGACGCTCGAGCAGCAGGTCGCGCAGCTGTTCTTTGCGCGCTGTCCGGATGTGGATGCGGCCGACCTCGCTGCGCAGTACGACATCGGCGGGTATATTCTGTTTGGCCGCGACTTTGAGGGGCAGACACCGGAAAGCGTAACGCAGACGATCCAGTCCTATCAGGACGCCGCCGCGACCCCCATGCTGATCGGCGTGGACGAAGAGGGCGGCACGGTCACGCGCGTCAGCCTATACAGCGCATTCCGCGCAGCGGGACGCTTCCAGTCGCCGCAAGCGCTGTTCGCTGAAGGTGGTCTCAAGCGCATCGAAGAAGATACCGTAGAAAAGGACGCGCTGCTCGCCTCGCTCGGCATCAACGTCAATCTCGCGCCCGTGTGCGATGTGTCGACCGACCCGGCGGACTTCATCAACGCCCGCGCATTCGGACAGGACGCGCAGGCCACGAGCGAATATGTCCGCACGGTTGTCGAGCAGATGAAGACCGACGGCATGGGCATGGTGCTCAAGCATTTCCCGGGTTACGGCAGCAACGTCGACACGCACACCGGCATCGCGCAGGATACCCGGCCAATCGAGCAATTCCGCGAAGTGGATTTCCTGCCCTTTTCCGCAGGTATTGATGCAGGCGCGCAGGCCGTGCTGGT
>DXDE01000201.1 GCA_019115615.1 Candidatus Agathobaculum merdavium
GCCAACTATTTCTTCTCAGAAAAATTTGTTGCGGCTGCTGATAAGCCCTCGCTTATCTTTATACATATTACCCTATTTTCACTGTCACGTCCGTTGTTTCCTTTCCTCTTTTCATTTCAAAATGAACTTGATTTTTTAATATTGAAATAATTCGATCCGTTCAGAACATATAACAAACCTCCAATATGATATGTCTGCGCACACCATATTGGAGGTTCAAACAAGCTAAACAAAGGTTTGGGGCCGCTTCATGTAGAAAACCGATCGACAGCTTATTTCGCTTTTCAAAATTACTCGATAAGAGCCAGCAACACGACAGGATTTCCCGCTCGGCGCCCACAGAATATTTGTTATTCAGATTAAAGTATTTATTGCAAATATGTTTTTGCCTGTTCGATCGTTATCTGCTCTGTCATATATTTCCGAAACAAATCGCATAAAGCCGTCTGCATTGCCTGCACATCGTTTTCCAATCCATCTCGGTTCTTTTCCCCATATTTTAAAATTTCTTTGTCCAAATACGCTCCCGCAAAATGGTCCAGATAATGCTGCTCAACCGCTTCATCCCGATAAGCAGGACACATCTGTTCTTCTGCCATAATCATTGCACCCTCTTTGCCGGACGCAAATTGTATAAATTCCCATGCCAGTTTTTTATTGGCACTATTCTTGCACATACTGATTCCCGTAGGAATCGTAGTTTCACGTTCGAACTCACTTTGCGGCCAATAGGGACATTCCATCACGCCCCATCAAAAACCAAACTTGTCGTTTTTCTGGTCGGTCGTCAAGTAATTTATATACCAGCTGCCGCCTACATACATTGCATAGTTCCCCAATTCAAAGCTTTGCTGCGCCACATCTTTTGCGATACAGTCCGCATAAGAGGGTGCAAGGCCTTCGCGCTGCATTTGTGATAGCACCTGCATAATCGGGAGCAAGCGATCAACTGCGTCATCCGCATCATATCGCATCGGCCACACAGCACCCGAAGCAATCCACTGGATATCCATCGGCAGTACCATCAGCGCATACTGTCCATCCTTCCGCAGTCCGCTTTGCAGCTTTTGAGCCAGTTCATACAGCTGCGGCCAAGTCAGGCGCTCTTGCGGATAGGGTACACCGGCTTTATCAAACAAATCACAGTTGTAAAACAGCACATACCGGTCCTGTCGGTATGGCACGCCATACAGTGTCCCATCATACCGCATTTCCTCAAGCTGCGGGGATTCTGCCAAGTCCAAACCATATTGCTCGACCATCTCGTCCAACTCCTGCACCACGCCATGCTCACACATGCGCTTGAGCGATGCCGTAGTGCGTGTCAGAAATACATCGACGTTTTTATCTCCCAGCAGAAAAGCTTCCATCTTCTGATCGTAATAATTATCCGGATAGCTGATCACTTGAATCTCTACGTCCGGATGCACCTGCTCAAACGCCTCCACCAGCCGACGGTCGTAGCTAATCTTATCATAATCCCAAAGCACCAGAGTCAGCGTCTGCTTTTCCTGCTGTTCCTGTGCCGGCGCCCCCGCGGTACAGGCAGTCAGAAACATACAGATCACCGCCATGCACAGCGCCGTCACACGCCGCGTCCCCATCTACGCTCACTCCTTCCGGTTCTGGTTTTTGAATTCCCCCGGGCTCATGCCGGTCACCCGCTTAAAAATGCGGTTGAAATAATACTTATCCTCATATCCCACCATCTGCCCGACAGCGTATACCTTCTCATTGGTCAACAGCAGCAGCTGTTTCGCCTGTTCAATCCGGTATTCCGCGAGCGATTCGGTATAGCTTTTCCCGGTATACTTTTTCAGCAGCGTGCTTAGATACGACGGGTTGAAACCGACTGCAGCCGCCGCTTCCTGCAGCGACGCATTCTCACGATAATGCGCCGCAATCCAATCCTGCACCGCCCGGATTACCTTGGGATAACCTTTTTCGCTCTCTCGATCAAAGAAAGCAGTCAAGTCCTGCCGCAGCAGCTCGAGCCAGTCAATCACATCGCGCAGGCTTTCCATATGCACAAACTGCTCATATGTGCGATAACTTTGCGGCAGCAACCGTTTGGTCGGCAGCGCATTTTTTCAAAATACTCCTGCACGACATAAAAAAGCTCCAGTGCAATGCCGCAGATCGTCGAACGGCTCAGCGAAAGGCGCCGCATATCCTCTGCAATCCGGTTCAGCACCCGTGCCAGTGACTCGGTACTGCCGGTCACCAGAATATCGGACAGTTCCGCACGCACCCCGGACAAGCTATAAGACTCTTCGCTGTGCTCCTCCATAGCGCCGTCCCAGAACAGCACGCCGTCATGATCCAGAAAGAACCGCCGCGAAACCAGCGCATTGGCCTGCCGGAATGCCTCCTGAATGCCCGCACTGCCAGGCTGCTGGCTGCTGCCAACCAAAACCGTACAAGATAAGTTTAGGTAATCCATCAGCATACGCCGCAGACGCTGCGCCAGCTTAGTCAGCGTCACACGATCCTCCACCCCTGTCAGCAGCACATCGAATTCCCCTGTGCGGCCGGAAAAGCAATACCCGTTTGCCACGTCATTAACGATCTCATCCGTAATATTGATGACGGAAAAGCGCAGCGTTTGCAGCTGCTCGGGCGGCGCATCCTCAAAGCGGTAAGTCTCCCCCGCTTTTAGGATCATGCAGTAAATCGGCCGGGTGTCCAGACGGATCTCCAGATACCGCATGGTCTGCTCCATCTTTTCCTCACTCAGATAAAATCCGGAAACCACATCCCACAGGAAATTCTGCCGCAGCAGCGCGCGGCTTTTCTCGCTTTCCGGCGCGACGTCGGACGATGCCGGCCGATCCGTCTGGGAAGCGACCATCATGTGCAGACAGCGCAGCAGCTCTTCCGGTTCCAGATTGAGTTTTAGGATATAATCCTTTGCGCCCAGCTTGAGCGCTTTTTTGACCAGTTCAAATTCGTCATAGCTGCTCAGCACCAGAATATCCGCTGGATTTTTCTGCTCCCGCAGCTGTTCGATCAACACAAGGCCATCCATGCGTGGCATTTTAATGTCCGTGATGATGATATCCGGCTGATACCGCTCCGCCAATTCCAGCGCCTGCTGCCCGTCCTGCGCCTCACCTACCAACAGAAATCCGTTTTCTTCCCAGTTGATCACGGTTTTCAGTCCGATCCGCACCATGGTATCGTCATCCACGATCAGTATACGCGTTTTCTTCATGGGCAAAATCCCCCTCTGTGATTTTCATACGTGCAACGACCCGGGTAAATTCGCCGGGCTTGCTTTCAAAACGCAGACCATATGCTTCACCATAGGTCATACGCAGACGCTGATCGACGTTATACACACCGATGCTGTGGTTGGTCAGCCGCTCACCGTTTTGCAGCCGGGAAAGACGCTCCGGCGGAATACCGACACCATTATCCTCCACCGAAATGTACAGACTTTCCCACTTGCGCCATACGGTCAGCGTGATACGCCCGCCGCGGTTGTCCTGCTCGATACCGTGCGTAATCGCATTTTCGAGCAGCGGCTGCAGAAGGCAGCGCTGCATGGGAAAATCCAGCAGACTTTGATCCCGCACTACGGTTTCGTATTCGATATTACCCTTATAGCGAATATTCTGGATATAAATATACTGTTCCAGCAGCGCCAGCTCATCCCGCAGCGTAGTGCGTTCCTCCGCATTGCTCAGGCTGGCACGCAGGATGCTGCCGAGCGCTTCGATCATATTCTGAATACCGCGCGCGCCCTGCATCACTGCCATCATCTTGATCGAATTAAGCGTATTATACAGGAAATGTGGGTTGATCTGTGCTTTGAGCATTTGGATCTCCGCGGTCTTTTTCTCCTGTTCCTGCGCCACGCGGTTGTCGAGCAGCTGCTTGAGGTCAGTCTGCATTTTCTCGATACTGTCCTGCAAGGTGTTTAGTTCCACACGATTGCTGCGCTCCAGCCGACGCGAAAAGTTGCCGCGCGCAATATCCTGCACAGCCTCCACCATACGCTCGATCGGCCGCACCAACTGACCGGAAAACACAGTTGCCAATATAAGCGATAATACCAGCGCCAGACAGGCCGCCACCACGGCAGCCCGTCCCAGAATTTGGGTCTGTTGCGCATATTGATACATTGGCACTGCTTCCACCAATTTCCACGGATAGGATGGTACAGATGTCTGAAAAAAGCGAAACTGCACACCGCCCAGCCGCACGGTTTCGGCAAATTCGTGTGCGCCGCTGTCGAAAATTGTGCCTTCGCCGCCGTATTGTTCGGCCAGCTCCCGCCACCGCGCGTTCTGAACGATCATCCCACCGTTTTCATCCATCAGGCAGAATGCTTCATCCCCCTGTTCGAGAAACGGCTTGCAGGCATCAATCAACGCGGTATCCCGCAGCAGCAGCACCAGATACCCCAGCGTCTGCCCGGAGGCAGTATCCGTAATGCGGCGGCTGTATGGCACCACAGTGGGATAATCGCTCAGTTTGCAGAAATTTTTCTGCGAGACCCCCCAGCGCATCAAACTGTCGCCATAGTAGTCCGCCTTGCAAAAGGCCTGTTTGACTGCCACGTCATCCACCAGCGATGCTTCCTTGCCGCAGCGCAGATCCAGCCCGTTCTCCCCCACCAGCAGCAGCGACAGCACTTCCTCGGTGATTGTGACGAACTGGAACTGCTCATTGAGCTCCGCGGCAATGGCGAGCACCTGCGCGTCCACCTGCGGCGAAGTGCGCTGCATCACATCAATCACAGCATCGCTGCGGCAAACCTGGTTGGCAAATTCCTCTACACGCAGCGCAGTTTGTTCCGCTTGATCGACGGCATACCCCATGGCGGTCTGCGTTTCCTGCTGCAAATTATCGGTGATCAGCTTCTGCTCGGATACATACAGGAACAGCCCCATCACCAGACAGATGAACACGGACGAGAGGATAAAATACAAAAACAGCTGTTGTTTGAAGGTTTTCCCTCATTTTTCCTTTTCAAATCCTCATCTCCCCGCCATTTCTGATCATATTATAGCATCAAGCACATGTTTTGTCTGCTGTCTTATCCATCCGATATGGAGAAAGGCGGCTTCCCTTTTCAGGAAGCCGCCCCTGCCACATTTCCGTGGCTATAAAACGAAACGGATGGGTTACTTCTTGTATTGCAACTGGCCGTTATCACCTCTGCTGAAATGTGCAAACCAGTTGTTCCACACACGCTCAGAATGTTCCGGCATGGTGGCATGCGGCATATAGTCCACGATTTCCACCTGCACCATGGGAACTCCGTCCTTCTCGTAAGTCTTCGTGTACCAACGGCCGGACTGGGTAAACGCGCCGCCGCTCCGCCAATTCAAACTGCCGATCGTCCCATTCGAGCCGTTCAGCTTGCTCCAGTCAATCGAGCCATCGCAGCCGTTAAGGGCGAACCATGTAGACAGCGTCTGACCGGAGCAATTATCCTGCGTCAGCGGAACCGGGCAGATGCCCCATTCCGTGCCGCCTTCCGTGCCTGCCGCCATGTAAGCCGGTACGCCACCGGCCGCGGATACCGCTTCCTGCGCATCATCTGCCTGGTCAAAGACATAGTCCTTGAAGATAAAGCCGGACAGCGGCGCCACCGCTGCGAACATCTCCGGTTCGTTCAGTGCAAGTACATGGGTCATCTGGGAGCCCCAAGAGTGACCGGTTGCATACATGCGGCCCAGATCAATATCGTAGGTTGCATCCAGATCTGCCAGCATGTACTTGAAGAACTCGATCTCATCCATGCGGGTCGGGTCAAGCGCAATGTTCCAAGCCGGGAACGGCGCATTTCCGCTGTCCGAAATATTGCCGCTGATCGCGGACGGGAACACCACAATAAAGTTGTTCTGATCCGCTACTTTATACCAGTCGGTCTGGCCGGCATAAACGCCGCCATTAAGCGTATAACCATGGTTGGCAAATACAACCGGCACATTCTTGGTGCTTTCATTGACGCCGCTCGGCACATAGACATACCACTCACGCATCCAGCCGCCAACTTCTTCATAATGGCGCTCCATGCCCAGATCCTCGATCGGATCTTTTGTCATGCGTAGATCGCCGCCGGGGTCCGCCATCCAGCGCCGTACGTCAAACAGGAACTCATTCCAAATCGCGCTTTCCAGATTACCAGACGGGCGCTCGCTTACCCAAACGCGGTACGCTTCCTTATCGCGGTTATCACCGTATCTAGTTTCATAGTCCCCGGTATCAGCATTATCCTGCCAATCCTTGGTGCGCACATATTTTGTTACTGCATCTGAACCAGTGGAGTGCTCATCCTCGCCAATCTTGTTGGCTGTCAGCCAATATTGCAGC
This sequence comes from Candidatus Agathobaculum merdavium, assembly GCA_019115615.1. GTDB lineage: Bacteria > Bacillota > Clostridia > Oscillospirales > Butyricicoccaceae > Agathobaculum > Agathobaculum merdavium. The sequence continues at coordinate 6,328 of DXDE01000201.1, forward strand.
GTTGCCTCGTCTGTTTTGGTGTTGTCATTGATCATCCAGACCGGCAGCGGCAGCGTGCTCTTCTGAATTTCGCTCTTACGGGTACTGTTCGACTGGTCATTATACCCGTTCAGGCTGCTGGCCATCTCCTTGCCGTTGGCCTCGATCCATGCCTCATTCACATCGCCCGCGCCGACGGTTGCAAGACCTGCCCACACCGCGGTCTGGTCCATGGCCGCCATCTGTGCGATCGTGCCGCCCTCGCCATAGCCTACCATGTAGTTCTTGGCTTCGTGAATGCAGTACATGGTGCGTCCGGACGCCGCAGCATAGACCTTGTTGACATAATCAATGTCTGCTTCTCTCTCTTTTTCGCTCTCTCCATATGTCAGGCCATCCAGATAGACAACGATGAACTTTTCCTGCTGCTTGGTCCACTCTTCGTCGATCGCCTGCGTATCCGTGTCATCTGCCAGCGTCTTCCATGCGTCAAAGCTGTTCTTGCCCTGATCCGGCAGGATAAAAATGCCTGCGTTGGATTCACGCGCGCCTTCCGGCACATAGGAGGTAAACGTGCGGGTTTGGCCGTTGTCGAGATGCATGGTTTCCACATGCTCGCCCGGATACAGCGTCTCATACGGGTTCATCGGGTCGATGTAGGTGCGCACTGTCAGCGTATAGGACGCCGTGGTCTTGCCGTCCGGCGCGGTAACAACGATCGGGATTTCCTTATAGCCGTTATTCAGAGCGATGGTTACTTTGCTGCCGCGTGCCACAGTCTGTCCGCCTACCGTCACCGTCGCCTTGGTTGCCATTGCTGTCGGATAAACATCCACGGACTGCGTGCCGCTCGCAACTTCCGCTACCAGCACATTGGCATCGCCCACCGTAGTACCTTCGAACGCATGGGTCGTACTGAAGCCGGTCATCAGGTTGTCAGTGTCGCCCGCTGCCGTAACCTTAAGGTTGGCCAGCTCGGCAACTGTGGTATAGTTCTCACCACTCAGCACCGTGCTCTTCTTGCCGTTCATGCAGATGAAGTGGCCGGTGCCGTCGTTGGCATAACGGTCGCCCGCAATGGATGCACCGTCCGAACCGCCAGTGTCACGCACTGATTTGCGCATCGCAGCATCGGAGCCGTAATCGACAATGTTCTGCGCCGCTTCGATCACCGTATCCAGATGGCCGATCAGATCGTTGATCTCGTAATCGTCATGGCCGGTCCAGGTGACAAGCTTGTCCAGATCGATTTCACCTGCCGTATCCAGCGCCAGCATCTTGTCCTTGAACACCTGCACACTCGACAGCAGAACGCGCACATCATTGGATGCCAGTGTCAGCGAATCCGCTACACTGCGGCGATTGCAGCCCACTGCGTCAGACGAATACAGAATGTTGTGCGCCTTATCGAGCAGCAGCATGCTGCCGGGGGTGTGGCCAGGCACATAGTAGTTGTCCAGCGTAACACCGCCGAGGTCAAACTGATAGCCCTCATCGATCGTGGTAAAGATATCCGCTGTCAGGTTGTTGCCCTCATCCTCGTCCACATTTTCATTGATGAAGCCCAGCGCCATTTGCACATCTTCTTCGTGGATGTAGATCTTGCGGCCCGCTTCGACAAAGTCACCGATCTGGGTCGTGTGATCGGGATGTCCATGCGAGATATACAGATCCACTTCCTCTGTGCCTGCCAGCGTTTTGGCATACTCATACAGGCTTTCTGCCGTGCCGGGTGCCATACCTGCGTCAATCAGCAGCGCGCGATCTTTGCCCTTAATCAGGTACATCTTGTCGCTGTCGTAATCGATGACCTGCCAAACCTTCATACCGCCCTCATTATACAGCAGGCGGCTCTTGTGCTCGTTCTTGGACATGCGGTCGATCGTATACTCGAAGGTTACAACATCGCTGTCCTCCATGCCCGCCTTGCTGGCATACGCCTTGAGCGTCACCTTGGTCTGCTTGGCGCTGCCATCCCAATCATCACCGGTATCCGCGCCGATTGTAATAAGCGCGTCTACCTCCGCACCGCCCATGCCGGAAGCTGCCTTATACTTGGTCTGATCAAATTCCTTGGCCGTATCCGAAGTCTTGGGATCGCTGCCATCCAGCGTATATTTGATGGTTGCGCCCGATGTATCCGAAAACAGCGCCACATACTGGGTCACAGTAAAGGTGCCCGGGGTGTCCGGATAAAACGGGTCGGTGTAGTTGTCATAATCGGTATAGGTATACGGCGCCGCAACCTTGGAAGAAGAACTACCGCCGCCCGTGGTGCCCTCAGCTTTGAGCGCGGACTGTGCGATGCAAACGATTTTGCCCGAAAGGTCACAGTTTTTCGCAATGACCGTACCGGCCAGACCACCCAGCACCAAATTGTCTTGGATCTCCACGCCATCCAGTGTCACACCAGAAGCCTTGACGATTACGATGCCGTTGCCCACCTCAGTAACCGTACCGGCCTCGGTGATGTAATCCGAGATCATATTGTCCAAAACCTGTATTACTTCAGCGCGCGTGATATTATCCTGCGGAGCAAACAAATTGCCCGGCTGGCCGTTGATATATCCCTTTTGCGCAAAGGAGATAACATTCGACTTTGCCCAGGAAGAAATGCTCGCATCATCAGCAAACCCACTCGAGCCGTTGCCGCCTGCTACAGACATGGCACGCGCCAGCATGCAAACCGCTTCTTCGCGGGTGATGTACTCTTCCAGACGAACCTTGCCATCGCTGCCTTCCATTACCCCGGCTTGCGCTGCGCGCAGTACTGCGTCCGTATAATAGGCCTGTCCCAAATCAGAAAAAGTGTTATCCGCTTTGCTTTGATAGTCCATCAGCCGATCAATGATCACGGCCATATCACCGCGGATAATAGGCTCATCCGGAGCAAATCCCTCGTCGGAGCCTTGGAGCACACCGTAATTGCTCCACTTATCAATTATGTCTTCTGCCCAATGCCCTTCCGTATCCTGATATGCCGCTGCTCCTGCAAAGGGGAACAGTGTCAGCAACATCACACAGGATAATAACCAGGCAATCAACCGTTTCCGTCTCATAATATACTCCTTTCGCCTCCAACCATTTTCCGAATCAGAAAAGCCGTCAAACAATCCTGTGCACCTCATCGGAAGCACATCGATCGTCCCGCCATCTTATCGTAATTTCAATTATATTTTTATGAGGAAAACCGTAAATACACGATTCCTACACTTGTTATCTCTTTTCTATTTTTCTGCCGATCTTTTTGTAAATACCATCCAG
>DXDE01000202.1 GCA_019115615.1 Candidatus Agathobaculum merdavium
TAATAGCATTTCTGGTGTTCGACATTATGCTGGAATTATTTGAACAAGTTGTTTTGCTCTGGACGAACTTGTTCATACATGGTATAATCAAAAAGAATCATGCGTTCTGGGGGGACGCATAGCGAAGAACCATTTCGTTGTGGGAGAGAGCGTCATGCCGAAGGCAAAATACGAACAGATTTTTCAATATCTGAAAGAAAAGATCGAATCCGGCCAATATGCACCGCAGGCGCTGCTGCCTTCCGAGCACACGCTGATTGCCGAACTGGACTGCTCGCGCAATACGCTGCGCCGTGCAGTCGGTGAGCTGGTGCGCATCGGTTATGTGCAGACCATGCAGGGCAAGGGCGTGCGCAATATCTTTGAGCCTGCCCAGCAGGCGACATTCACGCTCGGTACGATCGAGTCGTTCGCCGAGTCTGCCGCGCGCAACCATTGGCGCGGCACGAGCGAAATTCTGCTTTTTTCCGAACTGACGGCCAATGCCGCGCTTGCGGCCAAAACCGGCTTTGATGAGGGCACACCGCTTTATTATATCCAGCGCCTGCACTATCTCAACGATCGGCCGCTGATTTTTAACCACAGCTATTTCCGGCAGGACGTTGCGCGCGGCCTGACGCGTGAGATCGCCGAGCAGTCGATCTACCGCTATCTGGAGAATGAGCTGCACTTATCCATTATCAACAGCAAGCGGGTGGTGACGGTCGAAAAGGCCACGCTGCTCGACCTGCAATATCTGGACATGGGCGACTGCAACTGCCTTGCGGTCGTCAGCAGCCAGACATATAACAGCGACGGCGTGATGTTTGAATACACACAGTCGCGCCACCAACCCAACTTCTTCCGCTTTCAGGACAATGCGGTGCGCCGCCCAGTGGCGCAGAGCCGCTCTGTGTAAAGCGGAACGACGGATGAAAGGAGTAAAGCACATGAAGAAACGCATTGCACTGAGCTTTTGTCTGCTGGCCGCGCTGCTGCTTGGCGGCTGCGGTGGCAAGGACACAACGCAGGACGCGACGCAGGACACGGCAGATGAGAGCCAAAACGAGCAGATGGATTCCTCGCAGGATGTGGCAGAGGGCGTCGGTACGCACCACGTCGAGATCACGATCAAGGACATGGGGACGATCACGGTCGAGCTGGACGGCGACGCCGCGCCGATCACTGTGCAGAACTTTCTCGATTTGGCCGGGAGCGGCTTTTATGACGGTCTGACCTTCCATCGCATCATCAATGGCTTTATGATGCAGGGCGGCGACCCGAACGGCGACGGTACGGGCGGCTCGGAGCAGACTATCAAGGGCGAGTTTGCGGAAAACGGCATCGAAAACGACCTGTCGCATACGCGCGGCGCGATCTCGATGGCGCGCGCGCAGGATATGGACAGCGCGTCCTCGCAGTTCTTCATCGTCCATCAGGACAGCACCTATCTGGACGGGCAGTATGCCTGCTTCGGTTATGTGACGGAAGGCATGGACATTGTCGACCAGATTTGCGAGAACACCAAGGTCGAGGATGGCAACGGCACGGTGCTGCCGGAGAACCAGCCGGTGATCGAGAGCATCGTTATCACGGATTGAGCCAGCAGGGCGGCGCGGAAAGCGCCGCCCTGTTCTGTACGCGAAAGAAAAAAGCCTGTCTTTTGACAGGCTTTTTGTGCGTTCCGGGGATTAATCGCTGACCAACGGGGTGGACAGGTAACGGTCACCGGTGTCCGGCAGCAGGGCGACGATGGTCTTGCCCTTGTTTTCCGGACGCTGGGCGAGCTGCGCGGCAGCGTGCAGCGCCGCACCGGACGAAATGCCGATGAACAGGCCTTCGCTGTGCGTGAAGGTGCGCGCAGCGACGAAAGCATCGTCGCCCTTGACGCGGATGACCTCGTCATAAATCTTGGTGTCGAGCACCTCGGGCACAAAGCCCGCGCCGATGCCCTGAATCTTGTGCGGGCCACCCTTGCCGGTGGTCAGCACGGGGGATTCGTCCGGCTCCACGCCGACGACCTTGATATTAGGATTCTGCTCCTTGAGGTAACGGCCGACGCCGGTGATCGTGCCGCCTGTGCCGACGCCTGCGACGAAAATGTCGATCTTGCCGTCGGTCTGCGCCCACAGCTCGGGGCCGGTCGAGGCGTAATGCGCGGCGGGGTTGGCCGGGTTGACAAACTGGCCGGGGATAAAGCTGTTTTCGATTTCCTTTGCCAGCTCATCCGCTTTGGCAATCGCGCCCGACATGCCCTTTGCGCCGTCGGTCAGTACCAGTTCTGCACCGTATGCCTTGAGCATGTTGCGGCGCTCGACACTCATCGTCTCGGGCATGGTCAGGATGATGCGGTAGCCCTTGGCTGCCGCGACCGCCGCAAGGCCGATGCCGGTGTTGCCGCTGGTCGGTTCGATGATGGTCGCGCCCGGCTTGAGCGCGCCGCTTTCTTCCGCTTTGTTGATCATTGCATTTGCGACGCGGTCCTTGACCGAGCCTGCCGGATTGAAATACTCGAGCTTCGCGAGGATCTGCGCGTCTGCGCCAACTTTGGAAGCGAATTTGTCTGCCGCGTACAGCGGGGTGTTGCCGATCAGCTCGGCAAAGCTATGCTTGATATCTGCCATGGGGCGTACCGCCTTTCTTGGGGCAACAACGCGCCATTACGCCTACGGTGCTTTGCGGAAAATTTTTACCCGGCTTTTGTTGCGCTTTTTTGCAATACATCAAGTATTGCTGCAAAAACGCGCCGCACCCGGATATAAAATTTGCTCGCAAATCGCTCTTGCCGAATGGTGTGATGTCACCCAAATTCCTTAATTCATAGGTGTTTTGTATGAATTTAGTATACAGGTAAAAAAGGGATTTGTCAAGAGAAAATTTGCAACAAAAAAACGGCCTGCGTTTGTACGCAGGCCGTGGGAGGGTACTATTTTGTGTAGTAGACTGCCTGAATGTCTGTCAGGTCCATGATTTCGCCTGCGTAGCGGTCACAGCCGCAGCTGCGCAGGCCGAGGAAGCGCTCGAAGCCGAACGGCCCGAGGTACAGTTTGCTGTTGATCACCTCGGCAAGGGACGGGAAAAACGGGTCGGTATAGGTCTCACCGTCGCCGTACTGTATAGTCGGGCTGCCGACTGTGACCGTGCAGGTGTATTCGCCCAGCGTCAGCACAGCGGTCTGGGTCTTCTCGTTCCAGTCGACCGTGCCGCCGAGCGGCTCGAGCAGGTCTCTGGCAGGATAGCCGGGGATGGGGGCATCATACGGCACATCGTTTTTTGTGCCGGGTACGGTGTAGATGGTTTTCGGCTCGAGCCGAACGATATGGTATTCGTCCGGCAGATGATACGGCTTGGGGTCGCGGCCGTTCAGATAATAGGCGGTATCGTTCAGAATGACGGCGTCGACCGTTTTCAGGTCGAGCACTTCGTTCCAGCGTCCAAGGCCGCCGGTGTAGGTGTTGTCTACCGCCAGCTGGGTCATCGTGCGGATGCTGCCGTCCTTCATCAGCAGGTGCAGCATGTATTCCAGTTCAAATTGCTGCTTGATGCTGTCTGCAAACCACGCTTTTGCATCCAGCGCATAGCCAAGGCTGGTCAGGTGCAGGGAATAGAACGTCGCTTCCTCGCCATTGGGCAGCGGGATATTGGTGGGGAAGTCGAACTCGATTTCGGCGCTCTGTGCGTTCGCACTCTGGGGCACATCTAGCTGTCCGTCTGCGCCGTCCAGCGTCAGATAAACGCCGCCCTTGCCGAGGAAATAGGAGCGGTACAGCAGCTTGTCGGGCTGGCCGGTTGGTATGCTTTCCGACCGAATCGAGCTGTTGCGGGGGGCGCGGTTGGTGACTCTGGTAGAAGAAGTGGCATACACGCCGACCAGCACATCAGCGGAAGGTTCAAGCCCGGTTGTAATGCCTTCGCCTGTCCAATGATACTGCCCGCCTTCTTCTTGCTGTAGATCGTCAAGGATTGCCTGCCCCTCGTCGGTCAGTGCGGTCAGCGAGTAGGCGATATAGGTCAGGGTTTCGTCGGCCAGCGACTCCTCGAGCGTCAGCCGCAGGTCGCCGTTTTCGATCGATTGCTTTTCGGTGTTGACAACCAACTCACCGATGCCGTCGTCCGGCAGCCAGCCGCGCAGCAGGTTGAGGCGGGATGCGGTCGCCAGCGCGCCGGTCAGGAGTACGGCAGCAATCAGGGCTGCGCACAGCACCTTTTTGTATGTCCGTTTCATATGGATCCTCCTTTGCATGGGATCCTCATCGAGCGCGCGGTCGACCCGGCGGCGGATATCGCGCGCGGATATGGCTTCCGTGCCGCGCACCGGCAGATCGAGCAGCTCGTCCAGCTCAGATTGGTTCAGTTCGTCAAACAGTTCAGAGATCCGCATATCCACCCACCTCCCGGGTCAGTTTGTCGCGCAGTTTGGCGCGTCCGCGCGATAGCCGCGCTTTGATGGTTGACTCGTTCATTTGCATCAGCGCCGCGATTTCGTGCACGCCCTGCCGGTAATAGTAGAACCGCACGAAGATCTCGCGGTCGTCCGCGGGTAACTCGAGCAATACGCGCCGCAGCGTCTGCGCCCGGTCACGCCGCAGGGCTTCGGTTTCGGGCTGCTGCGTCTCGCCTGCGGTCAGGATGTCGTCCTCGGGGAGTGGTTCCTCCGGACGCAGGCGGCGCAGACGGTCGATGGCCGCATGCCGCGCAATCGCGGCAAGATAGCTGGTAAGCGGGCGGCTTTCCTCCAGCCGTTCAGCCGCGCGCCACAGTGCGACAAATACATCCGAGACGATTTCCTCCAAATCCTCCCGTGCGGCCTGTTCGCCCAGCACATTGCGTGCGACTGCGGCGACGTAGCCGCTGTACCGGTCGATCGCCCGGTGCAGCGCATCACGATGGCCGCGCCGTAAGGCTTGGATCAGTTTTTCATCGGTCATGGAATACCGCCCCCCTTTCTGTTGTGCCTTCACCCTGATATACGGTGGTTTGCGTCGTTTGGTTGCACCGATGCGAAAAAAATCTCCCTTGCGGGAGATTTTTTTGCATGTCAGCGGGCTTATGCGTCGATCAGCCCCAACTCGATTTTCCAGTGCACGACACGCACGGCGGATTCGCGGATGCGGCCGGCGGTGATCGTGCCGTCCTCAACGGCGGCAAGCACCGCATTGTACTGCGTGACAAAGTCGGAGGAGATCAGCATGTCGTTGCCCGCCTGCACGGCGAGCACGGCGGCGTCCGCGTCGCCCGTATAGTCGGTGATCGCCTGCATGACAAGGTCGTCGGTCATCACCACGCCGTCAAAGCCGAGTTCGTCCCGCAGAACGTCGTGTACAGCAGGGGAGAGCGACGCGGGCAGGGTATCATCCATACAAGCGACAATGTTGTGGCAGACGAGGATTGCCTGTGCGCCCGTTTCGATACCCGCCGCAAACGGCAGGAAATCCGACTGCCGGAACTGCTCG
>DXDE01000203.1 GCA_019115615.1 Candidatus Agathobaculum merdavium
AACGGCAAGCGCGTCGACGGCCGCGGCATGGAGGAAGTCCGTCCGCTGGCTGCCGAGGTGCACGTGCTGCCGCGCGTACACGGTTCCGGTATGTTCACCCGCGGCCAGACCCAGGTGCTGACGCTGTGCACGCTGGGCACGCTGGGCGATGCGCAGGAGCTGGACACCATCTTTGAAGAGACCGAAAAGCGCTATATCCACCACTATAACTTCCCGTCCTTCTCGGTCGGTGAGACCCGTCCGTCCCGCGGCCCCGGCCGTCGTGAGATCGGCCACGGTGCGCTGGCGGAGCGTGCGCTGCTGCCGGTTATCCCGCCGGTGAGCGAGTTCCCGTACGCGCTGCGTCTGGTATCCGAGGTTATTTCCTCTAACGGTTCGACCTCGCAGGGCTCTGTCTGCGGCTCGGCCCTCGCGCTGATGGACGCTGGCGTTCCGATCAAGGCGCCGGTTGCAGGTATTTCCTGTGGCCTGATCACCGACGGCGGTCAGGAGACCACCTTCACCGATATTCAGGGCGTTGAGGACTTCTACGGCGACATGGACTTTAAGGTTGCCGGTACCAAGAAGGGTATTACGGCCATTCAGGTGGATATCAAGGTAGACGGCCTGACCCCGAACATCATCAAGCAGGCGTTTGAGAAGTGCCGTGTTGCACGTTACGGCATCCTCGACGAGATCATGCTCAAGGCGATTCCGGAGCCTCGTGCGGACGTTTCCGAGTGGGCGCCCAAGATGACTACCATGCACATCCATCCGGACAAGATCCGTGAGGTTATCGGCAAGGGCGGCAGCGTGATCCAGAACATCGTTGCCGAGTCGGGCGCCAAGGTCGACATCGACGACGACGGCACGGTCACCATCGCGGCTGTTAAGGCTTCCGATGCGGACAAGGCCAAGAAGATGATCGAAGCGATCGTCAAGGAGCCGGAGCCGGGCGAAATCTATTACGGCAAGGTTGTACGCCTGATGAACTTCGGTGCGTTCGTCAACCTGCTGCCGGGCAAGGACGGCATGGTGCACATCTCCAAGATGGCTGACCACCGCATCGAGAAGGTGGAGGACGCCGTCAAGGAAGGCGATATGGTCTGGGTCAAGGTCATGGAGATCGACGACAAGGGCCGCGTCAACCTGTCCATGAAGGACGTTAAGGAAGAGGAAAAGATCAAGTAAAATTCGTTTCAAGCGTACAGCTTGAAACGAGAAACGGCATCGCCAGCCTGCGGCTGGGAATGCCTATTGCAGCAAAGCAGCGCAGGAATTTTGATTCCTGCGCCGTTTTGCTGTTTGGGAAAAAAGGCAGGCGCATGTCCCGCCTTTTTTCTGCCCGCGCGCAGCGCGTGCAAAATATCACGTCCTGCGTCCCGCCCTTTTCCGTTGCCCGCGCGGGCGGGCTGTGCTATAATAAAATCTACCTGAAAAACCAAACGGAAAGGGGATAACCGATGGCTCAGTTGACCGTTTCGCTGCCCGAGGGCGAAATGCGCGTCGCGCCCTGCGGCATGTTGGACAAGCTGATTGCCACAGCGGATGGCGACGCGGCGCTGCTGTACCTGTATGTGCTGCGGCATGGCCGTGCGGACGAAACCACTGCCATGCGCGCGCTGCACCTGTCCAAGGAGCGGTACGAGCGCGCAGCGTTTACGCTGAATGGACTGGTCACGCCTGCCACTCCCGCGCAGGAGGACAAGCCTTCAGATGCGCCGCAGTATACGTCGGACGAGCTGCGCCGCGCCCGGCTGGACGATCAAAAATTTGCCGGGGTGTGCGCGAGCGCTGAAGGTGTAATCGGCCGCACGCTGACCGAGGCGCAGCTGCGCTGCCTGCTGACTGCGTACGACCACCTTGGCTTGTCGGCCGAGGCGATCGTCGAGCTGGTGAGTTATCTCAAAGGCGAAAAGGGTACGGTGCGCGTCAGCGATATTCGCCGCGAGGCGTATCTGTGGGCGGACATGGGCGTAGTAAGCGCCCAGCAGGCGCAGCAGTACCTCTCGCGCAAGGCAAACGAGAAGCCGCTGAGCGAGGCAGTATATAAAGCGCTTGACGTCGATCCGGCGCAGCCCGCCCCCAAGGCGCAGCGCGTGTGCCGGTTTGCGCTTGCGCACGGCTTCCCGCCGGAAGCGATCGAATTGGCCGTGCGGCGCACGGACAAGCAGCAGGGGCACAAGAGCCTGGATTATACGCTCGGCATCCTGCGCCGCTGGGACGAGGCGGGCGTACATACGGTTAGCGAAATCACCGCGCTTGAGCCTGAAACACGGGCGGCGGTTGGACAAAACCCGGCACAGCCGACCGATCCGGGCACGCTGGCCGCGTGGGAGCAGGACTGGGCAGCGCGCGTGCGCAGTCACCGCCGCAAAACGGAGGAATAAACCATGGGATATGATAAAAAGCTGCTGGCGGAAGCGCGGCGCGAGCTGGAACGTGAACGCGCATCGCGCAGCGAAGCGTTCGAGGAGCGGCGGCGCGAGGTGTATGCGCGTGAGTCGCGTGTCCGCGCGATCGACCGCACCCTGTCGCAGACGGCGGCAGCAGTTTTGAAGGCGGCGCTGAACACAGGCGGCGACCCGGCCGCCGCGATCGAGGGGCTGCGGCAGCAGAACCTTGCTTTGCAAGCTGAGCGTGCCGGTCTGCTGTCCCGCATGGGGCTGCCGGCCGACTATCTGACCGAAAAGCCGCTTTGCGAAAAATGCGGCGATACGGGCTATGCGGGCAGCGCGACCTGTGACTGCGTAAAGACGCGGTATGCGCGTCTGCTGCGCGAACAGCTGTCGACAGTGCTTCCCATTCGCGACCAGAATTTCGCACGGTTCAATATGGAATACTATTCGACCCGGCCAGACAAGCGGCTGGGATTATCCCCGCGGGAGAATATGGAGTACAATCTGGACGAGTGCAAGGCATACGCCAAAAACTTTGGCGCGCAGTCGCCTAATCTGCTCCTGTATGGCTCGACCGGGCTTGGCAAGACCTTCCTGTCGTCCTGCATTGCCGAGGCGGTGGCCGCGCGCGGCTTTTCGGTTGCGTACGACACCGCGATCAATATTGTCGCGGCGTACGAGACGATCAAATTCGGGGGTGGCAACGGCGAGGAGGCCGCCGAGCGTGCTGCGCGTTATGAGCGCGCCGACCTGCTCATTATTGACGATATGGGCACCGAAATGGGCACGGCGTTTACTGTGTCCGCGCTCTATAATTTGATCAATAACCGGCTGATGGCCAGACGGCCGATGATCGTCAATACCAATCTGCCGCCCGAGGCGCTCAGCGAAAAATATTCACCCGCCGTCGCGTCCCGGCTACTGGGCGAGTTTATCTCGTTGCGCTTTTTTGGCGACGATATCCGCCTGCTGAAAAAGCAAAAACAAATGTAAACAATTCTTTCACAGGCCGTTCAAAGTTTATTCACATATCGCCTGCGGCGATGGGGTATACTAAGCATGTCGATAAGGGAAGCCGCAATCCCGAATCGACGCCTACCGATCTTTTATTTCTCTTTTACCCCCCTTTATTTTGTGAAATGAGCGAAAAACCCCGGTTTCGTTTCCCCCACGAGGCCGGGGTTTTTCCTGCCCAAAAAATGAGAGAACGGGCGGCGGAACCGACGTCATAAACCTTTCAAACTCTGTTCAAAAGCTGTTCACACTTTTTCCTTGCGTATGGGGTATACTGTGATTGTCGGAAGGGAAACACTCCAGCCCGACCGACACATCCCCCTTTTACACATGTTTTCTTTCTTTCACCTTTTCTTTTATCCTCTTTTTCATTTTGCATTGGCGTGCGCCCTGTATTCCCTCCCCTTGGAATACAGGGCGTTTCCCTGTCTTGGGGGGATGTTTTGGCCGCTATGGCATCTTCACAGCATCTTCACAGCATATTTATAATCTGTTCACACTTTTTGCGCGCCGATAGGGTATACTAAGCATGTCGATAAGGGAAGCCGCAATCCCGAATCGATGCCTACCGATCTTTTATTTCTCTTTTACCCCCCCTTTTTCAAATCTGTGTAGCGAATGGCAAAGCGCCGCCGCCTCGTTTTCCCCCAACGAGGCGACGGCGCTTTCCGTTTTGCCGTGATTCGCCCTTGCGAAAGGCAAAACATTGGGGTATACTAAAAAATAGGCAAGAAAAGATATGTTGGGAGTTGTTAACTATGGGTTGTTCGCATAACTGCGAGTCCTGCTCTGCAGGCTGCGGCGGCGAAAAGAGCCTCAAGGTCGCGGCAAACCCCGCGGCGACGGTGAAAAAGGTCATCGGCGTGGTTTCCGGCAAGGGCGGCGTAGGCAAAAGCCTGCTGACTTCGATGCTGGCCGTCGGTATGACGCGGCAGGGCTATACCTGCGGTATTCTGGATGCCGATATCACCGGCCCGTCCATTCCGAAAACCTTCGGCGTGCATGAGAAGCTCGAGGGCTGCGAGGAAGGCATCCTGCCCGCGCGCAGCGAGGGCGGCGTGCAGATGGTTTCGATCAATCTGGTGCTGCCGAACGAAGACGATCCGGTCATCTACCGCGGCCCGATCATCGCGGAAACGGTCAAGCAGTTCTGGTCGGATGTGGTTTGGGACGACGTGGATTTCCTGTTCGTCGATATGCCCCCCGGCACGGGCGACGTGCCGCTGACCGTGTTCCAGTCCCTGCCGGTGGACGGCATTCTGGTTGTCACCTCGCCGCAGGATCTGGTCAGCATGATCGTGGGCAAGGCGGTCAAGATGGCGAAGATGATGAACATCCCGCTGCTCGGCGTCGTGGAGAATTACAGCTATCTCGAGTGCCCGGACTGCGGCAAGCATATCGCGGTGTTCGGCGAGAGCCATGTCGATGAAGTTGCGGCGGAATACGGGCTGGATGTGCTGGCCAAGCTGCCGATTGATCCCAAGCTGGCTGCAGCGGTCGACGCGGGCAAGATTGAGGATGCCAAGCTGCCGGAGTCGCTCAAGGGCGCGCTGAAAACGGTGGAGGGTCTGCGATGAACATCGGTGTAGCCTATGACGGCGGACAGATTGCGAAAAATCTGGGCGAATGCCGCACGTTCCTGATCGTCACCGCGGAGGGACAGAACCCGACCGGTAAGCGGCTGGTTGCAGCAGAGGGTACGAGCACGACCGAACTGCTCAAACTGGCGAGCATGGAGAAAATCGACGTGCTGATCTGCGGTTCACTCGGCCTTGCCATGCGCAACGCGCTCGAGATGATCGGCGTGCTGCTGGTGCCGGGCTGCGAGGGCGCGGCGGAGGAAGCGGTCGCAAAGTTCCTCGTCGGCGAAAAGCAGGGCGATCCGACGCTGCTCGAGATCGGGCGCGAGGAAGATCCGGACGATCCGATGGCCTGCATGCATGACTGCGCCAAGTGCGCGGGCTGCGGGCCGATTGAAGTACTCAAGCAGATCCCGGTCGAGCCGGAAGAAAAATAAAACTGAACGGGGCGCCCGACGCGGGCGCCTTGTTTTTATCCGCCCCCGTTTTTCGGGGGCGGTTTTTCCCGTACCCGATAGGGGGGATGGGAGAACATAATGGAATGGGAGGAAGATATTTTGCGGAATTGGGTTTATCGGTACTTGTGGTTCACTATTGGGGTCATCATCAATGCGTTTGGTGTGGCGATTATCACGAAGGCGGCGCTCGGCACCTCGCCAATCTCAAGCGTGCCTTATGTGCTCAGTCTGCGGTTTCCATGGTCGCTCGGACAGTTTACTTTTGTGATGAACCTGTTGTTTATCGCGGCGCAGGTCGTGCTGCGCGGACGGAGCTTCCAGCCGGTGCAGTTCTTGCAGATCGTGGTCAATCTGGTGTTCAGCGCGTTTATTGATGTGGGCATGCAGGCGTTGGCGTGGTTTGAACCGGATACGCTGCCGGTCAAGCTGGTTGCACTCGTGCTGGGCTGCGCCGTGCTGGGCTGCGGCATCAGTATCGAGGTTGCACCCGACGCACTACTGGTGCCCGGCGAGGGCGTGGTCGGTGCAATCACCGACCGTACAGGCAAGCGTTTTGGCTCGGTCAAGATCGTGTTCGATGTGACGCTGGTTGCGATTGCGCTGTGCCTGTCGTTCTGGTTCTTCCACGGCCTCAACGGCCTCGGACTGGGTACCGTGATTTCCGCACTCATCGTTGGGCGGTTCGTCAACCTGTTTAATGCACACCTGCCGCTCATTTCGCGCATCCGTCTGCTGCGCGCGGTGCCGGCGCTGCAGGAAAGCGAATAAGCTATTTGGCTGTCCGCCATGGGTGGACAGCTTTTTTGTCAGCAAACGGCGAAAAAAACATTGCACATAACGGAAATTTATCGAAAAATGCTGATGCTTTTTATAAGGGGCTGTTGTATAATAAATCTGTAACCGAAAACGGGGGTGAAATCGCCCCATGAAACGGAAGGATTTTCTGGGATGAACAAAATTACCGCCGCCCTAGTTGGCGGCCTGTTTGACGAGAGCGGCGTTTCCGCCTATGCGCGTCCGGTGCTGTTCGGCACGGCGGGCGACGCGGTGCGGCAGGCGCTGCCGGACACGGTCGATGCCTGCGTCTTTGTGCACGACGACAGGGAGCCTGCGCTCGCGGGTGCGGACAGCATTGCGCTGTCTGGGGACAACCGCTTCGCGGCACTGGCCGCACTGCCCGAAAGCGAGCAGGTGTTGGTGATCGCCGCGCCGTTTGCGCTGGCAGAGGACGACGCGCTGACGCATCTGGCTGAGACCCACGTCACGACCGGCTACGGCGTGAGCGTGCTGGCGGCTGAGCAGCAGGGCTACGACGCGGAGGGACAGCCCATCCCGCGCGACGCGCATTGCCTCGCGGCGATGTTCACGTTTGATATGCTGCAAAAGGCGCTGGCTGCCGGCGGCGATACGCTGGATGCGCTGGTAGCGGCTGCTGTGGCTGCGGGTGCGCAGAAGGGCGTGGCCGTAACCAACGAGATCGTCGAGATCTGCGACGGCGGCTCGGCCTATATCGCGTTCCGCGCGATGGTAAACCGTGTCAACTTCACGCTCATCGATAAGGGCGTGCAGATCTTCGATCCGGCGAACACCTACATCGCGCCGGATGCCGAGATCGAGGCAGGCGCGACCATCCTGCCCGGCTGCCATATCCGCCCGGGCTGTAAGGTCGGCGCGGGCGCGGTCATCGGCCCGAACGCCATTCTGGAAAAGGCCGAAATCGGCGCAGGAACGACGATCAACAACTCGCAGGTGTACGAGTCGACGATCGGCGCGAACACCACGGTCGGCCCGTATGCCTATGTCCGCCCGCAGTGCGTTGTGGGCGACAGCTGCCGCATCGGCGACTTTGTCGAACTGAAGAAGTCGACCATCGGCAACGGCACCAAGGTGTCCCACCTGACCTATATCGGCGACGCGACCGTCGGCGAGCGTGTCAATTTCGGCTGCGGCACGGTCGTGACCAACTACGACGGCTATCATAAGTACCACACCGACATTGGTGACGATTGCTTTATCGGCTGCAACACCAATCTGGTTGCACCGGTTAAGCTGGGCGACCGTGCGTTCACCGCGGCCGGCACGACGGTCACCAAGGACGTGCCCGCGGGCGCGCTGGCAGTAGCCCGTGCGCGGCAGACCACGCTCGATGGCTGGAACGACCGGCGTCGGGCGATGCACGAGAAAGATAAAAAGTAAATCATTGCGCAAAAACCCGACGGGGATAAATAATATTTCATTCATATGACGGAGGCTTACCATGATTTCTCACGGAAAAAATATCAAGATTTTCTCCGGTAATTCCCACCCCGCGCTGGCGATGCAGATCGCTTCCGCGCTCGGCCTGCCGCTCGGCAAGGCGACGATCTCGACCTTCTCCGATGGCGAGATCTCGGTCTCGATCTCTGAGTCCGTGCGTGGTTCGGATGTATTTCTGGTGCAGTCCACCTGCGGCCCGGTCAACAACAACCTGATGGAGCTGCTGATCATGATCGACTCCTGCAAGCGCGCGTCTGCCGGCCGTATCACTGCGGTGATCCCGTATTTCGGCTATGCGCGTCAGGACCGCAAGAGCAAGGCGCGTGACCCGATCTCCGCCAAGCTGGTCGCTAACCTGATCACTGCTGCGGGCGCTGACCGCGTGCTGACCATGGACCTGCATGCGGCGCAGATCCAGGGCTTCTTCGACATCCCGGTCGATAATATGATCGGCTCGTCTGTTCTGATCCCGTATATCGCAGGCAAGTTCGGCGTCGGCAGCGAGGATACCGTCATCGTATCCCCCGACCTCGGTTCGGTCACCCGTGCGCGCAAGTTCACCGAAAAGCTGGACATGCCGCTCGCTATCATCGACAAGCGCCGTCCGAAGGCGAATGTCTCCGAGGTTATGAACATCATCGGTAACGTTGAGGGCAAGAAGTGCATCCTGGTCGACGACCTGATCGACACGGCGGGCACGCTCGTCCACGCGGCGGACGCACTGGTTGAAAAGGGCGGTGCGACCGAGGTTTACGCCTGCGCGACCCATGGTGTACTGTCGGGCAAGGCGATCGAACTGATCCAGAACAGCCCGATCAAGGAGATGGCAATTCTGGATACCATCCCACTGACCGATGATAAGAAGATCGACAAGATCAAGCTGCTGTCGGTTGCGCCGGTGTTCACCGAAGCCATCGCGCGTATTTACGAGGAAGTTTCGGTTTCGACGCTGTTCGACTGAGGCTTGGCACGGTTTTTGCAAAGTATATTGGGGGCGGACAACCGGGCGTTGTCCGCCCCTGTTTTCTATTTTTTGCCGGGTTTCCGGTCGGAAAGGTGTAGGCAGGTATGAAATTGTTAACCGTGGGCGACGTGGTCGGCGAGGCTGGCATCGACGCCCTGCACGCGCTGCTGCGCCGCGTCAAACGCGCGCATGGTGTGGATTTTGTCATCGTAAACGGCGAAAACGCCGCCGGACGCGGCATCACCCCCAAACAGGCGGATGATATTTTTGCCGCGGGCGCGGATGTGGTCACGCTGGGGAACCACGCGTTCGCCAAACAGCAGATCGCATCCTATCTGGATGAGCGCGGCGATATCCTGCGCCCGGCAAACCTCGCCCCGCAAAGCCCGGGGCAGGGCTGGGGTATTTACGACGGCCCGCAGGGGCTGCGGCTGCTGGTGATGAACCTGATCGGCCGGTGCGACATGCACTATGGGCCGGATAATCCGTTTCTGTGCGCGGATAAGATTCTGCGCGAAAACGAGGGCAAGTACGACCTCGCGCTGGCAGAGATCCATGCGAACGCCACGAGCGAAAAGCTCGCCATGGGCTACTATCTCGATGGGCGCTGCGCGGCTGTTTGGGGCACGCACACCCATGTGCAGACCGCGGACGAGCGCATCAACCCCAAGGGCTCGGGCTACATCACCGACCTTGGAATGACCGGCCCGATTGTGTCGGTGCTGGGTGTGCGCGTCGAGCAGTCGATCGCGATGTTCCGCGGCGATCTGACCGAGTATTTCAAGACCGCGCCGGGCGACTGCGCGCTGTCAGGCGCGGTGTTCGACCTTGGGCGCGACGGCAAATGCAGCTCGGTTACCCGCGTATGGGAACGTTGGGCATGCCCGTAACGGGCGGAAAGGAGGGCGGCGCATGATCGCGATTTTTCTCGCGCCGTTCTATATTCTTGTCAATCTGTATCTGGTGCGTTGGGTGCTGCGCTGGACGGGTGCATGCCACCGCGTGTTCGGCACAAAAACCTTCCGCGCGGTGTTTATCGTGCTGTATGCACTGGTCGCATCCGCACCGCTGACCGGCTTTCTGATACGGTCGCCTTATGCGCTGCGCAAAACGCTGCTGCAGATCGGAAATTATTGGTTTGGCTGGATGCTGTATCTGATATTGGCCGTGCTGGTGGTTGAACTGGCGCTGTTTGTCATTCGACGGGCGCGCGGCAAGGATTTTGAACAGATGCAGCAGGTGCGGCGTGCGCAGGGCGGTGTTGCCCTTGCGCTGGTATGCACGGTCAGTCTGTATGGCATGGTTCATGCCAGCCAGCTGTATGTGACCGATTACGATGTCACACTATCCGGGCAGGGCGAGGACATGACGGTCGCCCTGCTTGCTGACCTGCATCTGGGGTACAGTACCGATCCAGCGTACATCGAGCGGGCGGTCGATGCGGTCAACGCGATGCAGCCCGATCTGGTCGTTGTCGCGGGGGATATTTTTGACAACGAGTATGAGGCGATTCCGCAGCCGGACCGTATCTCGGACGCACTTGCATCCATACGCAGTACATACGGCACTTATGCCTGTTGGGGCAACCACGATGTATCTGAGCCGATTTTGGCCGGCTTTACTTGGGATGATGCGGATGCAGATAAGGACGATCCGCGGATGCGTGAATTCTTGGAAAAATCCGGGATAAATTTGTTGGATGACCGTGTCGTCACCTTGCCGAACGGCGTGCAGTTGGCTGGACGGCGGGATGCATCCCGCAGCAAAAAGCTGGGCGAAGGACGGCTGGATGCGGCGCAGCTGCTCGGTGGCTGCGATCTGGACGCACCGGTTTTTGTCATTGACCACCAGCCGGGCGATAACGACGCGCTGGCACAGGCCGGGGCGGATCTCGTCCTGTCCGGCCATACGCATGACGGACAGTTATTCCCCGGCAATTTGTTCATGGCGCTCATTTGGGATAACCCGTGCGGCTGTGAGCAGGTAGGGCAGATGTATTCCGTTGTAACGAGCGGATTGGGCGTTTGGGGACCGGATATGCGCGTGGGGACGCGCAGCGAGGTGGTCTGTATTGCTGTGCATTTCGGGTGATAATGCACGGCGGACAAGCGTCCACGCTGGAAAAACAGAGAAAAACGCAGGCCGCTTTTGTATATTTTGCAAGAAGTTGTATAATAACTTGCAAAAATACGAAAATTTGTTGACGGTGGGCTGGGTTTTGCGGTATGCTATAAATGAACAACAATTGGCCCTTGCCCAGAAAGAGAAAATAGGGCCGGCAAGCACACTGTCCGGTAGTGGGGAAGCGTACCGGTGGGTGTGAAAGGAGGAAACAAACAGATGAACCCGTTGCTCAACAAATTTACTTTCACGGACGAGCTGAAGGATGTGCTCGAGAACTGTAAGGGCGTGTCGGTTCCGACCAGCAAGGCGGAGCTGTACGACATGGTATTCGGCCCGGATCATGCTGACGTGTATGACGTCGTTTTTGACGTGCCGGGGAAAGGTCTGGTTAAGGAAGCGGACGTGACACGCTGCAAGAACGGTGCGTCGGTCAACTTCGTGGAGGATTATATGCGCCGCCGTGAACCGGACTGCATGCGCATTGCGGATGATAAGCCGACCGACAAGAAGCGCTTTGCCGATGTATACGGCTATCCGTTTGCCGATCTGCGCCGCGAAACGATGGAATGGTTCAAGACGCAGGAGCTGATCCTGATGCCCTTTAATTCGGGCGGCAACATCTATGGTTATGGCTCCATGCTGGTTTGCCCCAAGCAGTGCGCGTTCTTTGCGTTTGCGCTGGCGCATCTGCAGGGCTTTGTCAACGCGGAGGAGAGCGAGGGCTACAAGCCGCGCGCGATCGTTTATGTTGCGCCGCCGTTCCGCCACACGCACTTTGAGGGCAAGCAGGTCGTTGTGCATAACCGTCTGGACGACTGCCACGAAGTGTTCTCCTATAACCTCTATCCCGGCCCGTCCGCTAAGAAGGGCGTGTATTCCGTGCTGCTCGACATCGGCGAGCAGGAGGATTGGACGACCTGCCACACGTCCTGCGGTCGTCTGGTAACGCCGTA
>DXDE01000204.1 GCA_019115615.1 Candidatus Agathobaculum merdavium
TTAAGCCACGCAGCTTGTTCATCGCACGCCCTCCTCGGTTTCCCGCACCAGATAGACTGGACGGTGCTTGGTTTCCAGATAGGTTTTGGCCAGATACTGCCCGGAAATGCCGATGCACAAAAGCTGCACACCGCCGAGGAACAGGATGACACACATCATGCTCGGCCATCCGCCGACCGGGTCACCGAAGGCGAGCGTTTTGACCAGCACCACTGCAATAAAAATAAATGCCACGATGCACAGCAGCACGCCCAGCACGCTCGCCAGTGCAAGCGGCGCAGTCGAAAACGCGACGATGCCCTCAAGCGAGTACAGAAACAGCTTCCAAAACGACCACTTGGTCTCGCCCGCGACGCGTTCGACGTTGACAAACGGCACCCACTTGGTTTTGAAACCAACCCAGCCGAAAATGCCCTTGGAAAAACGGTTATATTCGTGCATGGACAGGATCGCGTCCACCATCACGCGGCGCATCAGACGATAGTCGCGCGCGCCGTCCACAATATCCGCGTCTGAAATGCGGTTAATCAGCTTATAGAACATGCGCGCAAAAAACGAGCGGATCGGCGGCTCGCCTGCACGCGTGGTGCGGCGGGTGGCGGCGCAGTCGTAGCCTTCCTCGGTCACGGCTTTGTACAGCTCAGGAAGCAGCGCGGGCGGGTCTTGCAGATCAGCGTCCATGGTGGCGACAAAGTCCCCTGTCGCGGCTTCCAGCCCGGCGAGCATACCAGCCTCCTTGCCGAAGTTTCGCGAAAAAGAGACAAAGCGCACGCGCACATCCTGTGCGGCCAGACGGCGCAGCGTGGGCAGCGTGTCGTCCTTTGAGCCGTCATCGATGAACACAAATTCAAATTCGGCATAGTCCATTTCGCTCGCCACACGAGTGATCTCCTGATAAAAGAGCGGCAGCGCGGCCTGCTCGTTATAGCAGGGTACAACGATCGAGATTTTAGGCATGGTTTTCCTCCTTTCCGGCCAGTCGGTCCAGACCGAGTGATGCGCCGCAGAACAGGAACATCTGCGGCAGGTAGGCATAGCGCGGCTGTACTTCAATCAGCAGGAACGCGCAGAAGGCAGCGAACACCACGAATAGCGGCAGATAAGCTGCGGGTGTGCGGCGCGGGCGTGATAAGCCCCAGCCCGCCAGCAGCAGAGCGGCATAGAACAGCAGCCGATCCATTTTCTGAATGTTGTCATAGATTAGTGCCAGCCAACTGTGCAGATTCAAATGACCAAACGCCCAGTGCAGTGCGTCGCTGCACCAGAGCAGCTTGCATTTATGCATCGCATGCAGCAGCAGAACTTTCGGTCCGGCAGACAGGCGTTCGGAAATCAGCTTATCCTGCACTTGGTAGGTCGCTTCGGTGGGATGGTTGTTTTCGTCAAGAGTGGGCCAAAGCGCGTTCCAGTCGTCAGACGAATAGCCGCCCGCTGTACTGAAGTTGAGCCCTGTGACGAATTTCCAGCCGGGATAGCCGTTTGCCGTACCGTTTTCATTCAGGCCGCTCACACGCACGACCGTGTCCGCACCTGCGCCGACCGCTCCGTAGACTACCAGCAGTGCGGCCATGCCGCACAAAATGCGTTTGATTGCCTTCGGCTGATGCAGTACAGCAAAAACCGCATACGCCAGCACGGCCACCACAAGGATAATACCTTCGCTGCGCAGCAGGTTGCCCACCTGCAGCGCCAATCCGGCGAGCGGAAAGCGCCAAAAGCCCAGCCGTTGGCAGTCACGGCAGACAAGCAGCCATGCACCGAGTGTCAGAAAGAACGCCGAAGAGATTTGGTTGGTCAGCACGGTGGGCAGGGTCAGCACAAAAGGAAAAGCCGTCAGCATCAGCATGGCAGCCTGCGCCGCGCTCTCGCGTACATGATCGCGCGCCAGACGGTAGAGCAGGCACACCGTACCTGCACTGAGCAAGGCATTGACTAATTTGATCATCAGCGGGTTGTTCCAGATCGCAAGCAGCATTGCCTGCCAAGCAACGAATACGCTCTGATACGCCCAAAGCGAAAAATAGGCTTTGTTCTGGAACGAGGTATCGCCCGCCAGCAGGCTTTGCGCCGCCTCATACAGCAAATGAAAATCGCTGACGATCGGCGGATGGAGCACCAGAATGACCACTACGCGCAGCAGCAAACCGCCAAGCAATAGCCAAAGCGTGAAATGCCGGATGGCTGCGCGTCTGCGTACCATCCAGCCAGCCGCAGCCAAAACGCACAGACCGGCAAGCCATCCGCCGGTAAGCAAGATACCAATGACGGCAAGAACAAAACAGATGAAAAACAGTCGATGGATGATATCAAAAGCACGCTGCATGCTATCCGCCTCTTTTCCTTCAAAAAAACAATCTACGCATCGAAATGGATTGAACCCTACTTAGAAAATTTAATGGGAATTCTGTTCCGTGTTGTACGTTGTCTCCGCTACCTGTCGATATTCGAAGTTTAGCATGCAGTTTTTTGATATTTTCCGCTAATTGACCCTAGCAGACATAAAAAGGCCACCCCCGTCCCCCGCCTCCTAATAAGAAAACATGAGATAGTCCAGTAAAATCAATGTTTTCAGAGGCAAGGAACACGATGTGAAGTCAAAAAATCAAATACTGGCAGGACAAAGGGTGCTGATG
>DXDE01000205.1 GCA_019115615.1 Candidatus Agathobaculum merdavium
GATTTTCAGTCCCCTGCTCTACCGACTGAGCTACAGAGGCATTCACAGCACGAGATATAGTATAGTCTATCCGGGCAGGATTGTCAACCATAAATTTTCCTTTTTTCGCGCGGTTGCGTGGGCAGGTGCGCGCATGGTATGATAAGGGATACGAAAGGGGAGAACAGCATGCGCATCTGGACAGGCCGCGCGGGAAGCGGCAAAACCACGGCGATCTTGCGGGAAATCGCGGAAGCCTGCGCGAAAAACGAGGGCAGACAGGTGCTTTTGGTGCCGGAACTGCACTCGCACCGCATGGAGCGCCGCTTGGCCGAGGCGACTGGGAACAAGGGCGCACGGACGGCCGAAGTGCTGACGTTTTCACGTTTGGCCGACCGCGTTTTTGCCGAGGCAGGCGGCCTTGCGCAGCCGATGCTGACCCCAGCGGGGCAGCTGTTGACCTTGCAGGAAGCCGCGCGCCGCGTGCAAAGCG
This sequence comes from Candidatus Agathobaculum merdavium, assembly GCA_019115615.1. Classification (GTDB taxonomy): domain Bacteria; phylum Bacillota; class Clostridia; order Oscillospirales; family Butyricicoccaceae; genus Agathobaculum; species Agathobaculum merdavium. The sequence continues at coordinate 473 of DXDE01000205.1, forward strand.
GCTTGACCGCGTGGAGCGGCCTTGCCGACAAGCCCGAGCTGCTGCGCGAGGCGCTGCGGCTGATCGACGAGTGCAAAACCTGTGCGGTCGCGCCCGAAGCGTTGTTTGATGCTTCGCAGGCCTGCGAGGATGAAGCGCTTGCAGGCAAGCTGTCCGATCTTGCGCAGCTGCTGACAGCTTACGATCGCCTGTGCGAGCAGTCGCTGCCCGACCCGCGCGACCGCCTGACCCATCTGCGTGACCGCCTGCCGCAAAGCCACGTGCTCGCGGGCGCGCAGGTCTATCTGGACGGCTTTTTGGGCTTCACCGCGCAGGAACTGGCGGTCGTTGAGGCGATGCTGGCGGCGGGTGTGCCGCTTGCAGCGGCAATCACCTGCGACCCGGCGCAGCCCGACATTTTCGTGACCGGCTGTAAGACGGTCAAGACGCTGACCCGCATGGCAAAACGCCACAATCGAACGGTAGAGTACATCGAACTGGGCGCGCCTCGCGTGCCGCGTCCGGCGGCGCTCGCGGCGGTCGAAGCGGAAAGCCTGCTGCCCGTGCGCGGCACGTATCCAGGCGAGACGGACGGCGTGCGCCTGTACGCGGCGGCCTCGCCCTTTGACGAGTGTGAACACGCGGCGGCCTATATCCGCCGCAAGGTGCGCGACGAGGGCGCGCGTTATCGCGATTTCGTCATCGCGGCGCGCGACATTGCGCCCTATGCCGGCTTTCTCGCGATGGCGATGGCGCGGTACGATGTACCCGTGTTCCTCGCGGAAAAGCCCGACCTGCTGTCCCGCCCACCGATGGCGCTGGTCGTCGGCGCGCTCGAAGCCGTGCGCACCGGCTTCCGTTATGAAGAGATGTTCTCCTGCCTCAAGACCGGGCTTACCAGCCTGACGCAGGACGAGGTCGACCGGCTGGAAAACTATGTGCTGACGTGGAACATCCGCGGCGGTGCGTGGGAGCGCGACTGGACAGAGCATCCGGACGGTTACGGCCTGCCGATTGACGATTCTGTGCGCACCGAACTGGACGCGCTCAACGCGCTGCGGAAAAAAGCCATCGCGCCCTTTGCCGCGCTGCGCGAGCGGCTGAAAGGCGAGAACCCCGCCGCTGACTGCGTACGTGCGCTGTATGACTTTCTGCTCGCGGTCGACGCGCCGCAGCGCATGACCGACCGTGCCGCGTTGCACGAGCAGGCAGGACGCTTGCAGCTCGCGGACGAATACCGACAGCTGTGGGAGATCTTGGTGTCCGCGATGGAGCAATTTGCGTGGGTGTGCGGCAACATGCCACTCACGGCAGAACGATTTGCACAGTTGTTCCGGCTGGTGCTGGGCGAGTACGATGTCGGATCGATCCCAGTCTCGCTCGACCGCGTCACCTGCGGCGATATCGAGCGCGTGTGCGGTGAGCCGGCAAAGTATGTCATCCTGCTGGGCGTCAACGACGGATTGATCCCGCTCGCGTCAGGCGGCGTGTCGTTGCTGTCCGACGCCGACCGCGCCGGGCTGGACGCGCTGGGCGTGGAGCTGAAAGCCTACGGTGCGGAGCGTCTGCTCATGGAGCAGGAGACGCTGTACCGCGCGATTACCTGCCCGACGGACGAGTTGCTGCTCTCGTGGCACATGACGGATGCAGCGGGTGGAGAAAACCGGCCGTCCTATTTTGTCGGCACGGTGCGCAGCCTGCTGCCGGGCGTTGTGACCGACACTCATCAGGCGCAGACCGTGCGCGACCGCCTGCAGGCCGAACGACCGGCGGTCGAACTGGCATGCGCCCATCTGTCGGGCGACCGTTCGCCCGCAGTGCGCGCGGCATACGACTTTTACAAGGACGACGAGCGGGTGCACCGTGCGGCGTCGCAGCGGCGCGCACGCGGCCCGTTGGAAAACCTGCACACGGTCGAGGGCTTATACGGCAAGCAGCTGAATTTGACCGCGTCGCGCGTCGACACGTTCTATTCCTGTCGGTTCGCGTTCTTTATGAAATACGGCCTGAAGGCCAAGCAGCGCAAGCCCGCGCGCTTCGACGCGCTCGAAACCGGCACCTTCCTGCACTACGTGCTCGAGCATGCGCTGGACGAGCTGGGCAAAGCCGAGGGCGGCGCGGCGGCCGCGGACGAAAGGACCGTACGAAAGGTGTGCCGCGCGGCCGTGCAGCGGTACATCAAGGAGGAACTGGGCGGACTGGAAACGCGCACCGCGCGCTTCCGCTACCTGTTCGGACGGCTCGCGCGCACAGCCGAGCAGATTTTGACAAACGTTATCGAAGAGCTGCGCGCGTCCGACTTTGCACCGATCGACTATGAGGTGGACTTTTCGCGCGGCGGCGACCTGCCCCCCGTCACCTGCGCGGATGAGGACGGCGATGTATCGCTGTCCGGCAAGGTCGACCGCGTGGACGGCTACATCAAAAACGGCCGGCTGTACCTGCGCGTGATGGACTACAAGAGCGGCAAAAAATCGTTCTCGCTGTCCGATATCTGGCACGGGCTGAACATGCAGCTGGTGATTTATCTGTACGCCTTGCAGCAGGAGGGGCTGGAGCGCTACCGCACGCGCTTGGAAGCCGAGCTGAATGAGATCGTGCCCGCGGGCGTACTGTACGTCCCTGTGCGGGATGAGCTGCCCGAGGCCGCACGCGATACGGACGAGGACACCCTGCGCGCCCTGCGCGACAAGGCGCTGCGCCGCAGCGGCTTGCTGAGTGACGACATGGAGCTGATCGAAGCGATGGAGCACGGGCTTGAGGGCGACGGACGGTTTCTGCCTGTGTCTATCAAGGTCAAAAAGGGTGAGGATACGCCCTCGTTTACCGCTAAGAGCGCTGTGGCCGATCTGGAGAAGTTCGGGCGGCTGGCGCGCTACACGCACAAAAAACTGCTCGAAATGGGGCACGAGCTGCGCGCGGGCAGCGTGACGGCCGACCCGTGTAAAAAGGACAAGCAGTCAAGCTACTGCGATTGGTGTGAGTTCCGCGCGGCCTGCCGCTTTGACGAGACGGCGGGCGATAAGGCGCGCTGGCTGCTGCATTTGACGGACGAGGAATTCTGGCAGCAGGTGGGAGGTGAGTGAGCATGCCGCAGTGGACAAAAGACCAACAGACCGCGATCGAAAACCGGGGCGGCGCGCTGCTGGTGTCGGCGGCGGCCGGTTCGGGCAAGACCGCCGTGCTGGTTGAGCGGGTGCTCACCCGCCTGACCGACCCGCTGAACCCGATTGACATCGACCGGCTGCTGCTCGTGACCTTTACCAACGCCGCTGCCGCTGAGATGCGCGAGCGCATCGGCGCGGCGCTGGCACAGGCAGCCGCCGAAAACCCGCAGGACACGCGCCTGCGCCGACAGCTGTTCCTCGTGTACCGCGCGAAGATCACGACCGTGCACGCGCTGTGCCTGTCGCTTGCGCGCGAACAGGCGGCGGCGCTCGGCATTGCGCCCGATTTCCGGCTGATGGACGAGCAAGAAGGCAAGCTGCTGCGCGCCGAGGTGCTCGAGGAGGTGCTCGACGCGGCCTATGAGCAGGGGGATGCGGGCTTTCTTGCGCTGTGCGACCTGCTGACCGCCGGACGCGACGACAAAAAGCTGGGCGAGGTCATTCTGGGCACCTATGAGAAAATTCAGGCGCACCCCGACCCGGCGGCCTTCCTCGAGACCGTGCGGCAGGGACTGCACGCGGACGGCATGGACACGCCGCATGCGGCCGTGCTGCGCGCGCAGACGCGGGCTGCCGCCGAGCACGGCGCGGCGTTCCTGCGCATGGCGGTCGACGCCGTGACTGGCATTGATGAGCTGTACGACACCTATCTGCCCGCGCTGACGAGCGACCTCAACCAAGCCGAACGCCTGCTGGACGCGCTGCACACCGGCAGCTGGGACGACTGCGTCGAGGCCGCGCGGTCGATCACCTTTGACCGTCTGAAGGCCGCGCGCAAGTTCGAGGACAAGGACTTCCTCGAAGAAATCAAGGCGCTGCGCGAGGAGTGGAAAACGGTGGCCAAGGCCATCCGCGAAAAATGGCTGACAGTCAAGGCGGACGAGGCTGCCGCCGACCGCGCCATGACCGCGCCCGCGCTCTCCGCGTTGATCGACGCGGTGAACGCCTTTGACGCGGCGTTTTCCGCGGCCAAGCGGGCGCGGAACGCGGTAGACTTCAACGATCTCGAACATTTTGCTGTGCGTCTGCTGTACGACGGGGAGCAGACCTCGGCGCTGGCAAAAGCGCTGTCCGTCCAGTACGCCGAGATCGCGGTCGACGAGTATCAGGACACCAACGCTGTGCAGGATGCGATCTTCCGCGCGCTGTCGCAAAACCAGACCAATCTGTTCATGGTTGGCGACGTCAAGCAGAGCATTTACGGCTTCCGGTTGGCCGACCCGTCGATCTTTTTGGAAAAATACCGCGCCTTTGCCGACGCAGACGGGGCGCAGGACGGTGCGCCGCGCCGCGTCGTGCTCGGGCAGAACTTCCGCTCGCGCGCAGCCGTGCTGGACGCCTGCAACTACCTGTTTGCGGCCGTCATGGGCGAGACCGTGGGCGACCTTGCCTACACCGACCGCGAGGCGCTGCACCTCGGCATGGAGTACCCAGACGCGGGGCACGCGCGCTACAAGACCGAGGTGCTGCTGCTGGACGCGGCAAACCTTGGCGAGGACGAGGACGCGCCCGACAAGACTGCGCTTGAGGCGCGGCTGGTGGCAACCCGCATCCGGCAGCTGATCGACAGCGGATTTCCGGTGCGCGACAAGGAGACCGGCGCGCTGCGCCCGGTCACGCTGGGCGATATCGTTATCCTGCTGCGCTCGCCCGGGCCGCGCGCGCCGGTGTACATCGCGGCGCTGGAGCAGGCCGGACTGACCGCAAGCGCGGAGTCGCGCGGCGGCCTGCTGGGCACGGCCGAGGTCGGCACGATGGTATCGCTGCTGTCCGTCATCGACAACCCAAGGCAGGACGTCGATCTGATCGGCGTGCTACGTTCGCCGCTGTTCGGTTTTTCCGAGCAGGAGTTGGCCGATATCCGGCTAATCGATCGTCGTGTCAGCTTTTACGACGCGCTGCTGCGGTCGCGGGCGCAGTTCGATAAAGTGGAGCTGTTTTTGCAGCAGCTAGACGACCTGCGCGCGTTCGCGGTCGACCAGCCGGTCTACCGCCTGTTGTGGGAGATCTACGACCGCACAGGCGCGCTCGGCCTGTATGGTGCACTGCCGAACGGCGCGCAGCGGCAGAGCAACCTTTTGGCCTTTTTCGAGCGGGCGCGTGTGTTCGAGCAGGGCGGCTATCGCGGCCTGTTCGCTTTCGTGCGGCTGCTGCGCGGCATGATAGAGACCGGTGAGGACTTCCAGACCGTCGGCGCGGAGGCAACAGGCGGCGCGGTACGCATCCTTTCCATTCACAAGTCCAAGGGCTTGGAGTTCCCGGTCGTGTTCGTTGCGGGCTGTGCCGGCCTGTTTAATGAAATCGACCTGCGTGAGCCGGTTTTGGTACACAAGGAGCTGGGCTTCGGCTCCAAGTGCCGCGACCTCACGCGCGGCGTGCAGTACGACACGGCCGAGCGCACCGCGGTCGCGGTGCGGCAGCGCCGCGAGATGGTCAGCGAGGAGCTGCGCGTGCTGTATGTTGCTTTGACGCGCGCCAAAGAAAAGCTGATTATCACCGCTGCGAGCGGCACGCTCGAGAAGTCGCTGCAAAAGTGGGCGCGGCTGGCGGCGCTCGATGTAATTCCGCAGTACGCAATGGGCGCGGTGCGCGCGCCGCTGGCGTGGATCGTCACACCGCTTTTGCGGCATCCGGCATCGCGCGCGCTGCGCGAGCAGTATAATCTGGATGTACCTGAACACGGTACGGACTGTGATGCGTTTACCATGCGCGTATTCCGTCCGGACGAACTTGCCGCGCCGGATGCGCCCGAGGTGCTGCGCTTTGCCGATGTGGACGAAGGGGACTACATCGTGCAGCCCTATCTGCAATACCCGCAATCGTTCCTGTCCGAGCTGCCCAGCAAGCTGACTGCGACCGGGCTGGGGCGTGGCTACCGTGCGGACGAAGCTGCCGAGCAGACCCTGCCGCCGCGCCGCGAAGTCAAGCTGCGTGCGCCGCTGTTCGAGCAGGGGCAGCGCCGCCTGACGCCCGCCGAGGTCGGCACGGCGCACCATCTGTTTATGCAGTTTTGTGACTTTGAAACGGCTGCAGCACCGGGTGGGGTAGAGGCCGAGCGGCAGCGGCTCGAGAAAGCGCAGCTGCTGACACACGAGCAGGTCGCGGCAATCGACGAGGGCAAGATCGAGGCGTTTTTCGCGTCCGATCTGTATCGGGAACAGATGGCGTGGTATGCGGTGCGGCGCGAGTTTAAGTTCTCGGTGCTTGTGCCTGCGGCGCAGTACTTTCCGGTCGCCGAGCAGGCGCTGGACGAGACGGTACTGCTGCAGGGCGTCATCGACTGTCTAATCGACACGCCGGAGGGCTATATCATCGTCGATTTCAAGACCGATCGTGTGTCGGAAAAGGATGTGCCCGCTCGTGCCGAGCGCTACCGTGCGCAGATGCAGGCATACGCGCTGGCCGTGCGTGAGGTGTTTGATAAGCCGGTTCTGCAAGGGGTATTGTACTTCTTCCATTGCGGCAAAAGCGTTGCGGTGGAGACCGGTTAAGAACGCGTTAAAAACCCGGCCGGGCGGTTGACAGGGCAGGGGGAACATGCTACTCTGTTAGCGAACTAGAAAAGGGGCACCGGTCAGACCGGATGGCTCCGCAGCCTATTCCTTAGCCCATACCATTCATTCCTCATTTCCAAAAGAAAGCGGCGCGGTTTGATACAAACCGCGCCGCTTTCTTTGTTGCGGTTTGCATAACACGGTATGGACAAAATTACGCAAAATCTGTCACATGCCCGCTTTACTTTGTCCTACAAAAAGGATATAATATAAGGCAACCTAGAATACGGAAAAACAGGAATGAAGAAAAGGAGACGTTTTATGGCTTACTATTTCAGTGAACCCTCGCATACGTTCAACGAATACCTGCTCGTGCCGGGTTATTCCTCGGCCGAATGCATCCCGGCCAACGTCAGCCTGCGCACCCCGATCGTGAAGTTCCGCAAGGGCGAGCAGTCCGCGCTGTATGCCAACATCCCGATGGTTTCTGCGATCATGCAGGCGGTTTCGGACGACCGCATGGCCATCGCGTTGGCGCAGGAGGGCGGCATCTCCTTCATCTACGGCTCGCAGACCATTGAGAGCGAGGCGGCCATGGTCGCCCGCGTCAAGTCCTACAAGGCGGGCTTTATCGTGTCCGACTCCAACCTGCGCCCCGAGCAGACACTTGCGGACGTGCTGGCGCTCAAGGAGCGCACCGGTCACTCGACTATGGCGGTCACGGACGACGGCACTGCAAACGGCAAGCTGCTGGGCGTTGTCACCAGCCGCGACTACCGCGTTTCCCGCATGGAGCGCGACGTCAAGGTTTCCGAGTTCATGACGCCGTTTGACAAGCTGGTCACCGCACCGGCGGACACCACGCTCAAGGTCGCAAATGACATCATCTGGGATCACAAGCTGAATTCGCTGCCGCTTGTAGACGATCAGCAGCATCTGGTTTACATGGTGTTCCGCAAGGACTATGACAGCCACAAGGCCAACTCCCTCGAACTGCTCGACGAGCATAAGCGCTACGTTGTCGGCGCGGGCATCAACACCCGCGACTATGCCGAGCGTGTGCCGGCGCTGGTCGAGGCAGGTGCGGACGTGCTGTGCATCGACTCGTCCGAGGGCTTTTCCGAGTGGCAGAGCCGCACGCTCGCGTGGATTCGCGAGAACTACGGCGACTCGGTCAAGGTTGGCGCGGGCAATGTTGTCGACCGTGAGGGCTTCCGCTTCCTCGCCGAGGCTGGTGCAGACTTTGTCAAGGTCGGTATCGGCGGCGGTTCGATCTGCATCACCCGTGAGCAGAAGGGCATCGGCCGCGGTCAGGCGACCGCGCTGATCGAGGTTGCTGCGGCGCGCGACGAGTATTATATGGAAACCGGCGTCTATGTTCCGATCTGCTCGGACGGCGGCATTGTGCACGATTACCACTGCACGTTGGCGCTCGCCATGGGTGCGGACTTCCTGATGCTCGGCCGTTACTTCTCGCGTTTCGACGAGTCCCCGACCAACAAGGTCAACATCAACGGCAGCTATATGAAGGAATACTGGGGCGAAGGCTCGGCCCGTGCGCGCAACTGGCAGCGTTACGATATGGGCGGCGAGAAGAAGCTGTCCTTCGAGGAAGGCGTCGACTCCTATGTGCCGTACGCCGGTTCGCTCAAGGATAACCTCGGCCTGACGCTGAGCAAGGTTCGCTCGACCATGTGCAACTGCGGCTCGCTCTCCATTCCGGAGTTCCAGAAGAAGGCCAAGATCACGCTGGTATCCGCTACCTCGATCGTCGAGGGCGGTGCGCACGACGTTGTGCTCAAGGAGACTTCGTCGACCAGCAAGTAACAGACAGTCACCCGAGATTGCCCCGCAGCTTCCTGCGGGGCAATTCTTGTCGGAGAGGGGCATGAAAATGAGGAATGAAACCGGAAAACAGTCCGGAACCCTGATCCGCACGCTGCATGGCCTGCAATATGTCCTGCGGCGGAACGGCGGTATTTTCCTGCGTTGGTGCGTGTTTGCAGTGGTCATCGGTTTGGTGGTCGGCGTAGTGGGTGCGGCCTTCCATGTTGCGCTCGAATGGGCGGGGGAGACCCGCGAGGAACAGAGATGGACGCTGTACCTGCTGCCGCTGGCGGGCGTGTTCATTGCGTTCTGGTACAAAAAGGCGGACATGCCGCTCGAGCGCGGCACCAACTTTATCCTGACCTCGGTGCGTGAGAATCACCCCGTGCGGCTGCGCCTTGCGCCGAGCATCTTTGTTACGTCCATCCTGACACATCTGTGCGGCGGCTCGGCTGGCCGTGAGGGCGCGGCGATCCAGCTGGGCGGCGCGATTTCGGGCAATATCGGCCACTGGATGCACTTAGACGATAAGGACAGCCGCACGATCACGATGTGCGGCATGGCGGCGGGCTTTGCCGCGCTGTTCGGCACGCCGCTGGCTGCGAGCATCTTTGCCATGGAGGTCATCAGCGTCGGCGTGATGTACTACGCGGCGCTGTTCCCGTGCGTGCTGGCATCGGTCATTGCGCATCAGGTGGCGCTGATGCTTGGCGGGGAGACGACCGCCTTTGCGCTCACCGGCCTGCCGCAGCAGACCGATGTGTTCCTGATCTTTAAACTGCTGCTGTTCGGCGTGGCTTGCGCGGTGCTCAGCGCGGTTGTGTGTATTGTGTTCCACCGCATCGGGCATCTGTTCAAACGGTACATACCAAACCAGTATGCCTGCATCGCGGTGGGCGGTCTGGTGGTCGTTATCGTGTCGCTGCTGCTTGGCACACGTGATTATAACGGCGCGGGCATGCAGGTGATTGAGCGCGCTGTCGAGGGCGAGGCGGATTACGCCGCCTTTGCGATCAAGCTGGTGCTGACGGCGATTACGATCGGCGTGGGCTATAAGGGCGGCGAGATCGTGCCCGTGCTGTTTATTGGGTCGACCTTTGGCGCGGCCTATGGCGGCTTTTTCGGGCTGAACCCCTCGTTTGCCGCCGGACTTGGCATGACTGCGGTGTTCTGCGGCGTGACCAATTCGCCGGTGACATCGATCCTGTTGGCGTTTGAGCTATTTGGCGGCGAGAGCCTTGCGCTGTTTGCGCTCGTGATCTCGATTTCCTATATGCTCAGCGGGTATTATGGCCTGTACAGCGAGCAAAAGATCCTCTATTCCAAGCTGCGGCCGCAGTTTATCGACCGAAAAACCAAGTGAAATCATTTCCGGGAGGACATAGAACCATGCACAAATTTAAGGGTGCGATTTTTGATATGGACGGCACGCTGCTTGACTCCATGCCGGTGTGGAAGCGGCTGACGCAGGGCTACCTGAAGCAGTTCGGCCTGAACATCACAGATGAAGAATACGCCGAATGTGAAGGCTTTTCCCAGCCGCAGGTCGCGCAGTATTTTGCGGACCGTTATGACCTGCCCGGCGGCGCAGATGGCCTGATGGAGGGTATGGATCGGCTGATCACGTCGCGGTACGAGACGATCGCGAAACCGAAGGGCGGCGTGCTGGAATTCCTTGACGGGCTGCGCGCGCGCGGCGTCAAAATGGCGATCGCAACACTGACCGCACGCCGCCATGCGGAAAAGGCACTGCGCGACCGCGACATGCTGGACTATTTCGATTTCATGCTGACGATTGAGGACGTGGGCGTTTCCAAATATCAGCCGGATATCTATTTGAAGAGTGCGGAACGGCTGGGGCTGACACCGGCGGACTGTATCATCTTTGAGGATGCGCCCTATGCCTGCACGACGGCGAAAAAAGCAGGCTTCCGCGTATGCGGCGTGGTGGAACCGGCTTACGCGGCCGGAGAAGAGGAGCTGCGCGCGGCCGGTGACTTTATCATTGAGCGTTCCTTTGACGAATTACGTGGAAAACTGTAAGAAAGGTCTTGCAATCTGAAATATAATCCCGTACACTATATTCAAGAGGAATAAGCAGCTGCGCCGGACAAGTTCCGGTGCGGCTTCGTTTTTGGTTAGGGGGAATGAGATTTGGAAGAACAAAACAAGATGGGTACTGCGCGTATGGCGCCGCTGATTTTTTCGATGGCGCTGCCCGCTATGCTGTCGATGATCGTCAACGCACTGTATAACATCGTCGACAGTATTTTTGTCGCCCAGTATTCGCAGAGCGCGCTGGCGGCGGTCTCGCTGGTGTTTCCGCTGCAGACGTTGGTCGTTGCGATCGGCGTAGGCACGGGCGTGGGCGTCAACTCGCTGATTGCACGCCGTTTGGGTGAAAAGCGCCGTTTGCATGCAAACTCCGCGGCTGAGCATGGTGTGGCGCTTGCAATCATTGGCGGTATCGTGTTTTTGGTGCTGGGCTTCGGCTTGTCGGGTGTGTTTGTCCGTGCGTTCGGCGCGGCGGAGGACGTCACCATACAGGCGATCCAGTATTCGCATATCGCGGTCGGCCTGAGTATCTTCGTTATGATTTCGATGATGTGCGAAAAGGTGCAGCAGTCGACCGGTAATATGATTATCCCGATGTGTCAGGGCTTGGCTGGTGCGATCATTAACATCATCCTTGACCCGCTGATGATCTTCGGCATCGGCCCGTTTCCGGAAATGGGCGTACGCGGTGCAGCGCTGGCTACTGTCATTGGTCAGATCTTCGGCATGCTGATCGGCCTGTGGGGCGTGTTCAAGCATCAGAAGGTGCTGGACGTGGATATGCGTGCGTTCAAGTGGCGCCTGCAGACGGTCAAGGATATTTACCGCGTTGGCCTGCCCGGCATTGTCATGCAGAGCGTTGTTTCGGTTATGACGGCTGGTCTGAATGCAATCCTGATCGGTTTTTCGCAGACCGCAGTCAACGTGCTGGCAGTATATTTCAAGCTGCAGACCTTTGTGTTCATGCCGGTGTTCGGCCTGAACCAAGGCGCGCTGCCCGTTATGGGCTATAACTACGGCGCGCGCAACAAGAAGCGTCTGTTCGGGGCGTATAAGATCGCGCTGGGCACGGCGGTTATAATCATGCTGATTGGTCTTGTGCTGTTCCAGCTGTTCGCTGAGCAGATGCTGATGATGTTCGTCGACCGGACAGATGCAGCAGCGATTGAGGATATGCTAACAGTTGGCGTGCCTGCGCTCAAGATCATCAGCCTATCGTTTATTGGCGCGGCGTTCGGTATCATCAACTCGACGCTGTTCCAAGCGACTGCGCGCGGCCTGAACAGCTTGATTGTATCGGTCTGCCGCCAGCTGGTTATCATCCTGCCGGTGGCGTGGCTGCTTGGCAAGTGGTTCGGCCTTGGTGCGATCTGGTATTCCTTCCCGATCGCGGAGGTCGCATCCTTCCTGATTTCCTATGCGCTGCTTTGGCGTGAATATCAAACCGAACTGCGTTATCTCGGCGCTGAAAAGGAGGCAAACGCATGAAACGCATTGCAAGCTTTGAGGTCAATCACGATAAGCTCAAGCCGGGTATGTATACCTCGCGCATTGACGGCGATGTGACGACCTATGATATCCGTATGGTTTATCCCAATGCGGGAACGTATATCCAGCCCGCCGCAGGCCACACGTTCGAGCACCTGTTCGCGACCTATGCGCGCAACTCGCGCTTTGCCGACCATATCATCTACTGCGGCCCGATGGGCTGCCAGACCGGGTTTTACTTCCTCGTGCGCGATCTTGCGCCGTCGGATGCGATCGATCTGGTGCGCGAGACGATGGACTTTGTCGCGGCATACGAGGGCGAGATCCCGGGGGCCAGCCGTATCGAGTGCGGCAACTACTTGCTGCACGATCTGGCGGGGGCAAAGGCGCTTGCGGCGTCCATGATTCCGGTGCTCAAGGACTGGACGGAAGAAAATCTTGTCTATGAAAAATAATGCTTGCATTTTGTCGCCGGGTATGGTATCATATCCTTACGACTGCAAGAGAAATTTTGTGATTTCCCGTGGAAAGAGGTGAAACAACATGAAACAGGGCATCCATCCCGAGTACAAGCAGACCACGATCCGCTGTGCCTGCGGCAATGTCATTGAGACCGGCTCCACCAAGGAGA
>DXDE01000206.1 GCA_019115615.1 Candidatus Agathobaculum merdavium
ACCAACGGGCCGCACAGGATTTTCCCACGCGGCCCCGTAGAACAGAATTACTGAACTGATGATACCATACCGGCTATCACATCATGCTCCAGACCGGCTTCAGTCCGCACGGCATAAGTGTAACCGCCATCCGTCCAAGTTGCAACCATAATTTTTCCATTGCTGCCCTTCAAAGTGACGGAACGACCGTTCACGTCCTCAACATTCACGTCAGAATATGTAGTGAAATCACCACTGATATCCTCTGCGCCCACAGCCTTACGAACAGAGATCTGCTCCTGATCCCCTTGGTAAATTACTTCTATCATATTGGATTTTACCGCACGGATCACAGAATTATCGATCCCGTCTGGAACGCCAGACGGAAGGATCATGGAAAAGCCAGCTATCTGCGCTGCTTCGTCCATCGTATCGCAGAGAATAAACGGATTGGGAATCTCGGTGGAACCCATACTGTTGAAGTATTGTTCAAGCACCTGATTCGCATCTTCATGCGTCACTTCAGCCTTGGGAGCAAAGAGATTTTCTTCCGCAGCGCCCATGATATCCTTCATCGTCATCCAGCAGACGGCTTCATAAGCAAACTCACTGATTTCGCTGGCATCCGTATAGCCAAGCGAAAAGGCCCAGTTTCCGGTAAATCCCTGATCATTGTTCTGCGCATAACGATAGAGAATTACCGCTAACTGCTCTCTGGTAAGCGGATCTTCAGGGCCAAAATTCCCGTTCTCATATCCATCTACGAGGCCTTCGCCAGATGCCCATCGCACTGCTTCCGCATACTCTGCATCGTTTGTTACATCAGCATAATTCATTGCAAAATTGACGCTCGGTTTTCCCTCTTTTTCGTACAGCACTGTTACCAATTCTGCACGGGTAATCGGATTCTGATCCACGATAACAATAGGGTAGTCATAATCAGCAGAAGTATTTTCTTCAATCGCAGGATTTATTTCAGAATTTTCCAAATCCGAAGAGACAGCTACCGCAGAGGCAGGAACCGTTGTCGTACCCACCAGTGCCAGAGAGAGAATTGCCGCTGCTGTCAAAGTTTTCTTGTTCAACATAAATAATCATCCTTTCTTTTTAATCCACGGCGCGTTCTTTCCTGTGACACTTTATATACAGTTGTCTCCTTTGCTTTGTTGCACATTCTAAGAAATTTTTTTCGATAGATAAAGAAGACCGCCCTCTGGAACAATCTTCGCATCCCGCTTTCCAAGTCTATGCGGTTTGCAGATACTCCTCCAAACACAGCCCAGTCTCATGTATCTCACGTGCAGCCTCCTTACCGACATAACGATAGTGCCATGGCTCATAAATAATACCCGTCACATCGCTTTTGCCATTCGGATAACGCAGCACAAAGCCATATTCCCAGCTGTGCGCGATCATCCACTGCTGCACCGCCGTCTGTTCCTGCGTCTCATCCAGATTCTGATTGTTCTCGTCCACCAGATCGACCGCAAGGCCGGTCTCATGCTCGCTCGTGCCCGGCACGGCGACGACTGTGCCCGCCTTGGCCTGCGCCGCGTCGGGCGCGTAACCCTCGGCAATCAACCGCTGCACCTTATTATCAAACAGGCTTTGCTGAATCTCCCTTGTGCGGTAGGATGAGCAGATCAGCGGCGACAGCCCGTCCGATTTGCAGGCATCCAGCATGGCCTGCAGTTCAGGCGCAATGCGCGCATCCACGCTGTGACCGCCGCCGACATCGGCCAATTCCACCGTAAAATCATCCGGCAGCGCATACTGCGCGTTGACCAAAAGCAGCTGCCAGCTGTCCTGATCTTCACCAGACACACTTGCGCTATCTTTTTCCTGCTGCGCAGCCGACTGCACCGGCTCGATCACCGAGAGAGCAGGCGGCGCTGTCAGCCAGCGCATCAGGACGATCGCGGATACCAGCAATAACACCGCCATAAGAAGGACAAGGAACAGCCTGCGCGTCCGGTGCACGCGCCGCCGGTGGCCGCCACGATACCGTCTTGTTTCACAAATCATCAAAAACACCTCGCTGCAATGGGATTGTCCCCATTGTAGCGAGGTGTTTGCTCAATACGGCATCGAGCCGACATAGAAACGGCAAGGATAATTGAAATCCACCGATATATCGGAAATCGACAGCCAGATTTCCCGCTGCACGCCTTGCTGCAGTTCTGGCATCTCCACCCCCCAGAAGCCATAATCATCCTCTATGAGAGTGAATCCATCTTCGTCGTAATACTCCCGACAAAAGTCCAGCCAGCGTCTCTCGATTGTCTGCGGCGGATTTGCTGGATCGGATACGGGTGCAGTCGATCCGATCGGCAGGTTGTATATCTGCACACCCACCAACATGCCTGTCGCGTCGTCAATCTGCATGGTACAGTTCCAATCCTCTTTTGTGATCCAACTGATTTGCCAGACAACCGCCGAAGCAAAGCCACCGAGTTCGGATACGGCCAGTACCGGACGAGCATCGGCTTTTTCATCCGGTCCGTCCACCGGCGGAAGCAGATCGTGTGCGGTCAGTGCTTGCAGCGCGTCGTTCGCCGCCGCGAGCGCCTGCTCCCATGTCCGCTCCTTGCCCTGCCGCAGCAATACCCCCTCGTTGCCGTCCGACAGGATGGCAAGCGTCGTCAGGATCGACGAGGGCTGTTCAGTGGCCTGCGGCTGCGCGATCTCTCTGGTGTCGGTCTGCGCAGCGAGCCACCGGTCCTGCAACGCGGACGCCGCACTCGGCAGCAGCGCGCCGCCCGCAACGACCGTCGCCGCAATCAAGAGCGCCGCCCCCTGCTTCAATCCGTTCCGCATGGCCGTCCCCCCTTCAGCTCGATGGTCACACAAGTCCCGCGCCCCTCTGTACTGCTGAAATGCAGCGTGCCGTTATGCAGCTGCACGATCTCGCGGCACAGTGCCAGTCCCAGCCCTGCGCCGCCTGCCTTGCGCGAGCGCGCCTTGTCGACGCGGAAAAAGGGCTGCGTCAGCTGGTCAAGCGCCGCGGGCGGGATACCTCGGCCGTTGTCGCGCACCTCGATGCGGCAGCCGTCCGGCAGCATGGTCTGTGAGATGCCGATGATGCCATCCGCGTCGACCGCCTTGCGCGCGTTATCGAGCAGATTGAGCATCAGCGATCGGAACAGGTCTGGCTCGAGCAGGCACACGCCCGGCTCGCCGCGCACGGCGAGTCGCACCGGCGCATAAATCGGCCGCAGCTCGCTGACCATGTCGGTCAGCAGCGCCCGCGGTTCAGCCGGCACCAGCGGCAGCGGATCGTTTTGCACGACCAGCAGCTGCAGCAGCTTACGCGACAGCGTTTCCAACCGCTTGGAGGCGGAAAAGATGTACCGCGCAGCTTCGGTGCGCTCGGCTTTGTCCATATCCTCGTTGCACAGCATCTCGGCATAGCCGACCAACGAGGTCATCGGGGTTTTCAGCTCGTGCGCAAAGCTGCCGAGAAAGCGCTCCTGCCGCTCGACCGACTGCTGCAATGCCTCGATGTTATGTTCGAGCGCCGCAGCCATGCGGTTGAAGTCGGCTGCAACCTGTCCGACCTCGTCCTTTGACCGGACGTGCACACGGCTGGCATACTGTCCGGAGGCGATCGCACGCGACGCGCGCGACAGCCCCTCGACCGGTGCTGTCAGCAGGCGGGACAGCGTATAGGCGAGCAGCGCGCACAGCAGCACCGCCACAGCGAATACGCGTACAAAGACTGCAAGCTGAAAGCGGCGCGTTTCATATATGCCGGAAATATCGTAAGCCACCTGCAAAAAAAGCGGCGTATCCCCATCGGTTACACGTCCGGACAGCAGCAGGAAATGCCGTCCATCCTCGCCATCCCAAAATTCTGCCTGACATTGCCCCGCTGCGGGCAGCGTTTCCGGCTGCGGCGCCTCCGCAATCCCGCTCCCGCTTGTATACTCGATCTGCTCGCCGGAAAACAGCCGGAAACCCGCGCCGGACATGGCATTCTGTCCGTACATCTGCCCCAGCAGGTCGGGCAGTTCGTCCGTGCTGCCCTGCTGTGCAAATTGCAGCAGGCTCAGGCTGGTCTGGTATGCGTCAAACGCACGGTCGCGCTCCTGTTCGACCGAATTGGCAAACGAGGTCGTGATCAGCAGCGTACCGCCCAGTCCGAACAGCAATGACAGCAGCCCAAGCATGCACAGCGTCATCTTGACCCGGAATTTCATGTGTCGACCTCCAGCCGGTAGCCCACGCGGTTGACCGCCTGCAGTTCCTTGTCCCAGCCCAGCTTTTTGCGCAGGTGCTGCACCTGAATATCGACCGCCTTGCTGCCGTAGGGGTATTCCCCGCCCCAGACCTGTTCATAGATCGTTTCGCGGAACAACGCGCGGCGCGGGTTGCGCGCAAAGAGCAGCAGCAGATTATACTCGGTGCGTGTCAGCGCAATCTCAGTTTGACCGCGCCGCACCTGCATGGCGACCGTATCGATCGTCAAATCCCCGACGTGCAGCACCATGTCGGTCTTGCGGTAGCGCCGCAGCACGACGTCGACGCGCGCCCGCAATTCGGGCAGCGCAAAGGGCTTTACGATATAGTCCTCCGCACCGAGCTGCAGCCCCTTGACCCGGTCGGCAACCGCGTCCTTGGCCGTGATGAAAATAACCGGGATTTCAAGCGGCCGGATATAGGGCATCAGCTCGAACCCATCTAGGCCGGGCAGCATCACATCCAGCAAAATCAGGTCATAACGGTTGTGCTCGAGTAGGTCTGCGGCTTCCAGCCCGTCCTCTACACAGGTGCAGGCAAAGCCGTCGTGTGTCAGCGCCTGCCGGATAAGCGCAGCAATCGGTTTTTCATCCTCAACGATCAGAATTTGCAGCATCATGATCCCCACCTTTTTGTCTGTTTTTATCATACCACAATTCGGCAACAAAACGGCAAAGGATCTGACAATGCTATCAACAAACATCCCCGGTTTTATACAAAATCAGGGGATGCGCCTTTTTGTCCCGCAAGTGCATTTTGTAGAATATCCCTAAAAACAAAAGTTAAAAACTATTGTTTCAACAGTTGAAAACAAAAATAATTGTTGGTACTATAATAACAGGCTTTCGTTTTGAGCAACATCGGTGTGGCAGCGCGCCGCATCCGCAGGAGGTAATGAAGTGATCTATACCGTAACACTCAACCCCGCACTGGATAAAACCGTCGAGATCCCGGATTTTACGCTCGACGCGGTCAACCGCATCATGACCCTGCGCACCGATCCGGGCGGCAAGGGCCTGAACGTATCCAAGGTCATCCAGAAGCTCGGCGGCACGAGCACAGCCATCGGCGTGCTGGGCGGCACGACTGGCCGCCGCATCGCGGACGCGATGGACGCGCTGGGTGTCCAGACCGATTTCACATTTGTCGAGGGCGAAACGCGCACCAATCTCAAGGTCGTCGACCCCACCCGCCACACCAACACCGACCTGAATGAGCCCGGCCTCACCGTCACGCAGGATGTGCTGGACAGCATGCTGACTGCACTGACCGCCAAAATCCAGCCGGGCGACATCGTCGTGCTGTCCGGAAGCCTGCCCAAGGGCGCACCGTCCGACACCTACGGCGTATGGACAGCTGCCTGCAGCAAGGCGGGCGCGCGCGTCTTTCTCGACGCAGACGGCGAAGCCCTGCGCCATGGACTGACGGCAAAACCGTACCTCGTCAAGCCCAACAATCACGAACTATCCCGCCTGACCGGCCGCACGCTGGACACGGTCGATGACCTGCTGACCGCCGCGCGCGATATAATCGCCGAGGGCGTCGAGCGCGTGGTCGTCTCGATGGGCGGCGATGGCGCGCTGTTCGTCAGCGCGGACACCGCCTGCCACGCCGAGGGGCTGCAAGTCCCGGTCGGCAGCACGGTCGGCGCGGGCGACAGTATGGTCGCCGCGCTTGCCTACGCTGCAGAATACGGTCTGGACGAAGAGGCAACCGTCGCGCTGGCGGTCGCAACCAGTGCCGCCAACGTCATGTGCAGCGGCTCGCAGGCCGCGGAGCGCAACACCATCGACGAACTGCTGCCGCGCGTGACCTATCATGCACTGTAAGTACGGCAACGCCGCTTTCATTTCAACACCATTTCTGTTATGATAAAAGGAGAGTCTGCTATTATGAAAGCAAAAGCCGTCCGCCTGCACGCCGCCAACGACCTGCGTCTGGAGGAGTTCGAGCTGCCCGAGATCAAGGACGACGAAATCCTTGTCAAAGTCATTTCCGACAGCATCTGCATGTCTACTTATAAATGCGCGATTTTGGGAACCAAGCACAAGCGCGTCCATGAGGACGTTGCCGAACACCCGGCCATCATGGGGCACGAGTTCGCGGGCGATATCGTCAAGGTTGGCGCAAAGCACGCCGACAAATTCAAGCCCGGCATGAAGTTCACCCTGCAGCCCGCCCTCAACTACAAGGGCACGATGTGGTCGCCCGGCTACTCCTATGAGTTCTTCGGCGGCGACGCGACCTACTGCATCATCCCGGCCGAGGTCATGGAACTGGGCTGTCTGCTTGAGTACAAAGGCCGCGCCTATTACGAGGCGTCGCTCGCTGAGCCGATGAGCTGCAGCATCGGTGCGTTCAATGCCTGCTTCCACACCCGCATGGGCGTGTATGAGCACGAAATGGGCATCCGCAAGGGCGGCAAATTGGCCATTCTGGCTGGCGCAGGCCCGATGGGGCTGGGCGCGCTGACCTATGCGCTGCACCGCGACGTACGGCCGTCCATGGTCGTCGTGACCGACATCAACGCCGACCGCCTCGCCCGCGCTGAACAGCTGTTTCCAGTTGCAGAGGCAGCAAAGGACGGCATCGAGCTGCATTTTGTCAACACCGCCGATATGGCCGATCCGACCGCTGTGCTGCGCGAGCTGACCGGCGGCACCGGCTTCGACGACGTATTCTGCTATACGCCGGTTTCGCAGGTCGCCGAGCTGTCGAGCGACATACTCGGCCGCGACGGCTGCCTGAACTTCTTTGCCGGCCCGACTGACCCCAAGTTCTCGGCCAAGCTCAACTTCTACGATATACACTATAACTCGACCCACGTCATCGGCACGACCGGCGGCAACACCGCCGATATGGTCGAGTCGCTCGAGCTGTCAGCTGCCGGACGCATCAACCCGGCCGTTATGGTCACCCATATCGGCGGTCTGGACGCCGCAGCGGACACCACGCTCAACCTGCCCAAGATCCCGGGCGGTAAAAAGCTGATTTACACCCACATCACCATGCCGCTGACTGCGATCGATGATTTCCGTTCCAAGGGTGCGGAGGACGCGCGCTTTACCGCGCTGGCCGACATCGTTGAAGCGCACGACAGCCTGTGGTGCGCCGAGGCAGAGGAATATCTGCTGGCCAACTGGGCAGAAGAATAACAAAAGGAAAGGGGCGCATGCGTCATGCAGGAACGCCGGGAGAAAATCGTTGAAATGGTCAACCGTCTTGGCACGGTCAGCTTTGCCCAACTCAAGGCCGCGTTTCCGGATGTGTCCGAAATGACGCTGCGCACCGACCTCAAGGCGCTCGACGAGGAGCGGCGGTTGGTGCGTGTGCACGGCGGCGCCAAGTCGGTCGAGGTCGTTGTCGGCACGGACGACTTCCTGCTGCGCCGTGCGCTGCGCTGCGCGCCTGAAAAGGCGCAGATCGCGCAGAAAACACTGTCGCTGCTGCGGCCGGACATGACGATCTACCTCGACTCGGGCAGCACGACAACCGCGCTCGCCCGCCTCATTCCAGACGAGCGGTTCCAGATTTTCACCAGCAGCCTGTCGTGCGCGAACGAGCTGCTGCGGCTGACAAAGGCACGGGTGTTCCTGCCCGGCGGCTTTGTCAACCGGTACAGCCAGAGCCTGTGCGGCATCGAAGCCATACACACCATCAGCCGCATCAACTTCGACCTTGCGCTGCTCGGCACGACCAGCTTTTCTGATAAAACCGGTTTTTCCTGCGGCATGGAGGAGGAAGCGCAGTTCAAGCGCGCGGTCATCGCACAGGCCGAGCGCAGCTTCGTGCTGATGGACGCGGGCAAAATCGGCCTGACGAGTACCTTTTCCTTTGCCACGCTCGACGAGGTCGACGGCATCGTTTCGGACGACGGCCTGCCCAACGAACTCGCTGACACCTGCCGCGCCCGCGGCAAAGAGGTGCTGTAAAACCCGAAACAAACGGCGCGTCCCCTTCCCCTTTCGCGCCGCGCATCGTATCCAAGAACCCCGCGCGCCTGCCCATTGGCAGGCGCGCGGGGTTTGTGCTACAATAGGGCGAGAGGTGATCCCCCATGAACCAGATTCTGATCGTCGAGGACGACGCGGCGCTCGGCCGCGGGCTGGTGCTCGCGCTGTCGGACGGCACGCGCGCCTGCACGCTCGCGAAAAGCTGCGCGGAAGCGCGGCAGGCGCTGCAAACGCAGCGCTTTGCGCTCGCGCTGTTCGACGTTAACCTGCCGGACGGCTCCGGCCTTGCGCTGCTGGAAGAAACGCGTGCGGCGGGCGGCCCGCCGGTCATCCTACTGACCGCGAACGACCTTGAGACTGACATCGTCGCCGGGCTGACGCTGGGCGCGGATGACTATATCACCAAGCCCTTCTCGCTGGCCGTGCTGCGCGCACGGGTCGAGGCCGCGCTGCGGCGCGCCGCCCCGGCAAAGCCCGCCGTATTCCGGCAGGACGGCTTTGTGTTCGACTTTGACGCGCTCACCTTCACTGCCAGCGGGCGCACCGTGCAGCTGTCGCAGACCGAGCAGCGGCTGCTGCGCCTGCTGACCGAAAACCGCGGCCACACCGTGCCGCGCGCAACACTGGTCGACCGCATCTGGACGGACGGCGCAGAATACGTCGACGAAAACGCGCTGTCGGTCACGGTCGGACGGCTGCGCCGCAAGCTGGGCGCGGACGCACCGATCCAAACCGTGTACGGCGTGGGCTACGGCTGGGCGGTGCAGCCATGACGGCGTGGATCATCGCGGCCTGCGCCGCGCTGCTGGCGCTTGCCGTTATCCTGTTTGACCGGTACCGCTTGCGCCGCACGATGGACACGCTCGACCGTATGCTCGACGAGGCGATCGCGGGCACGTTTGCCGCTTCGCACTTTGACGAGAGCCGCCTGTCGGCAGTCGAGGCCAAAATGCGGCGCTATCTTGAGGCAAGCGGCGTGACCAAGGCACGTCTTGCCGAACAGCAGGCGCGCGTACAGGGGCTGATCGCGGATATCTCCCACCAGACCAAAACACCGATCGCCAATATCCTGCTCTACGCCGCGCTGCTGGGCGACAAGCCGCTGCCGGACGACTGCCGCGACTGCGTGCAGGCGCTTTCCGCGCAGGCAGACAAGCTGCGCTTTTTGATCGAGGCGCTGGTCAAGGCCGGGCGGCTGGAAACCGGCGTGATTACCGTCCACCCCAAGGCGGACAGCGTCGCGGCGCTGGTCACGGACGCGCTGCGCGAAGCCGCGCCCAAGGCGCAGGCTCAGGGCATCTCCCTGTCCGGCGAACCGGTGGACACGACCGCCTGCTTCGACCGCAAATGGACGGGTGAGGCGCTGGGCAACCTGCTGGATAACGCCATCAAATACACGCCCGCGGGCGGGGCGGTCAGCGTGTCGGTCGTGCCCTACGAGCTGTTCTGCCGCATCGATGTGGCCGATACCGGCATCGGTCTGACCGAGGACGAATGTGCCCGTGTGTTTGAGCGGTTCTACCGCGCGCCTGCCGCGCACGACGCGCCCGGCGTCGGTCTGGGGCTGTATCTTGCGCGCGAGATCGCCGCGGCGAACGGCGGCTATATCAAAGTGTCCGCGCGGCCGGGCACGGGCAGCACGTTTTCCCTGTTCCTGCCGCGTCCCACTGCCACACCGGACGAAATGTGACAAAACTGTTCGATTTCAGAAAGGCTCCGGACAGAATGATATGGTATCGTCTGTATCGTACCCAGACATGCGGTGCGATACAGACTTTTTTTCAGGAGGCACAGACTTATGACGGTTTTACAGACGCAGGATCTGCGCAAGATTTACGGCAAGGGCGACGCAGAGGTCCATGCGCTCGACGGCGTTTCGCTTTCAGTCGAGCGCGGCGAGTTCGTCGCGGTGGTCGGCACGTCCGGCTCGGGAAAATCCACCCTGCTGCACATGCTCGGCGGGCTGGACAGGCCGACAAGCGGCAAGGTGTTTGTCGACGGCAGCGATATTTTCGCCCTGAACGACGACGCGCTGACCATCTTCCGCCGCCGCAGCATCGGCTTTGTCTTTCAGGCATATAACCTTGTGCCCGTGCTCAGCGTGTACGAAAACATCGTATTGCCGGTCGAGCTGGACGGCGGCACGGTCGACAAAGCGTATCTCGATGACATCATCCGCACCCTCGGGCTGGAAAGCAAGCTATCCAGTCTGCCCAGCCAGCTCTCGGGCGGGCAGCAGCAGCGTGTAGCGATCGCCCGTGCGCTTGCGGCCAAGCCCGCGATCCTGCTGGCCGACGAGCCGACTGGCAACCTCGACAGCCGCACCAGTCAGGACGTGCTGGCGCTGCTCAAGGTCACGGGCGAAAAATTCGGCCAGACGATCGTGATGATCACGCACAACGAGGAAATCGCCCAGCTGGCGCACCGCATCGTCCGCATCGAGGACGGCAAAATCGTCCGTTCGTGAGGGGGTGCGCGCCATGCTCAAGGTATCCAACCGCAAATGTATCCGCCGCCTGTCCGACCGCAGCCTAAAGGCGGCAAAAACGCGCAACATCATCGCCGTGCTCGCCATCGCGCTGACGACAGTGCTGTTCACCTCGCTCTTTACGATCGGCGCGTCGATCAACTATTCGTTCCAGCAGCAGAATTTCCGGCAGGCGGGCGGCGACATGCACGCCACCTTCAAAAACCTGATCGAAGAACAGCTGCTCGAGCTGCAGGACGACCCGCTGGCCAAGGAAACCGGCGCGCGCCTGTTCGTCGGCATGACGGGCGACGAGCCGCCGTTTAACAAGAGCCATGTCGAAATCAGCTACATGGACGAAAGCGAAGCAAAGCACTATTTCATCGAGCCGACCGAAGGCAGCCTGCCGCGCGAAGGCACGGACGAGGCTGCGACCGACACGCGCGTGCTCGCGCTGCTCGGCGTCGAACCCAAGGTGGGCGCAACATTCACCATCCCGGTCGGCATCGACGAAAATACACAGGATGCGCAATACATCGAGCGCACCTTCACCCTTTCCGGCTGGTGGGAATACGACAGCGCGATCGTCGCGTCCAATGTCCTTCTGCCGCGCTCGGCAGCCGAGGAACTGTGCGCGCTGTCTGCCGGCGACCCCCAAAGCCAGACCGGCAAATGGCATCTGGACATGATGTTTGACAGCGCCTTCGGCATCCGGGAAAACGCCGAACAAGTGCTGGCGAACCACGGCTACCAGTGCGACGACCCAAATGCAGACAACTATATCGCCATCGGCGTCAACTGGGGCTACTCGGCCGCACAGATCGACGCGACCGCCGATCCCATGACCATCATTGCGCTCGCCGCGATGCTGCTGCTCATTATGTTCACCGGCTATCTGATCATCTACAACGTGTTTCAGATCTCGGTGACGAACGATATCCGCTTTTACGGCCTGCTCAAGACCATCGGCACGACCGGCAAGCAGATCCGCCGCATGATCCGGCGACAGGCATTCCTGCTGTCGCTTGCAGGCATCCCGCTCGGCTGGGTAGTCGGCTTTGTGGTCGGCGTTTGGCTGACACCGATCATCATGGCGCAAACCTCGTATACCAGCACCTTTGTATCCTTCAACCCGCTGATCTTTATCGGCTCGGCCATTTTTTCGCTGCTGACCGTGCGTATCTCCTGCCACAGGCCGGGCAAAATGGCCGCGCGCGTCTCCCCCGTCGAAGCCGTGCGCTACACCGACGCGAGTGTACGCCCGCGCCGGATACATCGAGGCAAACATGCCAATCAAAAGCATACCGGAGCGCGCCTGCCGCGCATGGCACGGGCAAACCTTGGCCGCAGCCGCGGCAAAACGACCATCACGATTATTTCGCTTGCGCTCGCGGTCGTGCTGATGCAGATGACCTACACCTTTGCCATCGGCTTTGATATGGACAAATATCTGGCGGACAAATCGGCTGTCGATTTCATCGTGGGCGACGCATCCTATTTCCAGACCGGCGCTGGCTTCACCTCGACCGACGAGGCCGTGCCCGAAAACGTCATCGCGGACATCGACGCCGTTGGCGGCATCACCGATTCCGGCCGCATCTACGGGCAGGTGTCCAGCGTGCAGGAGTTTGTCACCGAGGACTGGTACTCGCAAAACAACGGTAGGTTTTACTCGGCAGAATCGCTGGACTGGCTGATCGCGCATACCGATCATGACGAGACCGGCCTGATGGCCGACCGCGCCCAGCTTTACGGCATGGAGGACTTCCCCCTCTCGCGCATCACCGTGCTGGACGGCAACCTGTCCGCGCTGTCCGACCCGACCGCGAACGCGGTCGCGGCGGTCTACACCACGGATGACTACGGCGATCCGGAAATGCAGTCCCACTGGGCGAAGGTGGGCGATACAGTGCACCTGCGCTACGTAGAGGCGTATGAATATTATTATACAGATACAGGGGAAGTGATCCCACTGGAGGAGGTAGGTGATGCCTACGCTGGTGATCGCACCATTGCTTCGCGCGCCAAGACCTACCGCGACAAGGAATACACTGTCGTTGCCGCAGTGGTCATCCCCGGCTCGATCGACTACCGCTTCTATGGCGCCGACCAGTTCGTCATGGGCGCGGAACAGTTCAAGCAGGACACGCAGACCAGCTCGGTCATGACCTATGTATTTGACACCGCGGATGACGCGACCGACCGCATGGAGGCTTTCCTTGCAGATTACACCGAAAATGTGCAGCCACTCTTTGACTATGAGAGCAAAGCGACCTATCAGGCCGAGTTTGAGGGGTTCCGTTCGATGTTTTTGACGCTCGGCGGCGCACTCAGTCTGATCGTCGGTCTGGTGGGCGTGCTGAACTTCTTAAACGCCGTACTGACCGGCATCCTGACCCGCCGGTACGAATTTGCCGTCCTGCAGGCGATCGGCATGACCAGAAGGCAGCTCGTCCGCATGCTGATGCTCGAGGGGCTGTATTACACCGGTCTAGCGCTCGCCGTCAGCCTTGTGCTGAGCGTGACGGTCGGCCCGGTCATCGGTGCGGGCTGCTCGACCGTATTCTGGTTTTTCTCCTACCGCTTCACCGTTCTGCCCATCCTCGCGCTAACGCCCTGTTTTGTGCTGCTTGGCCTGCTTTTGCCCCGTATTTGCTGCCGTACAGCGGCACGACAGACGCTTGTTGAACGGCTGCGTGCGGCTCAGTCCGTCGGATAACAGGCATCCCGCTAGCGGAATGCACTTTTACTTTTGCCCTTTTTCTGGTATAATATATGGGAAAATAAATTTATCCCCCCATATATTCCCGCTTTGCGGACAGTCAAAACTGCTATTTCGGAAATGTATGGGGAACGCAGAAAATGGGGAAACAATATGAGAGAAAACAGACTGGTCATCACTGGCATGGGCGCAGTCACGCCCATCGGCATCGGCGTTTCCGCCTACTGGGATGCGCTGACGGCAGGCCGCTGCGGCATCGGCCGCATCACGCGGTTTGACGCTTCCGCCCTGCCCGTGCAGATCGCGGCCGAGCTGAAGGACTTCGACCCAGCCGAACACATGCCCAAAACGCTTGCGCGCACCATGGACCCGTTCATGCAGTTCGCGTTTGTTGCGGCGCAGGAGGCGCTCGCGGACAGCGGGCTGGACATCGAACCGGAGGCCGAGCGCATCGGCATCACCATGGGCACCGCGATGAGCGGCGTGACCACGATCGCGCACACACAGGAGGAATACGATGGCGGCCGCCGCGTCGGTCCGCGCTTTGTGCCCATGGCGATCGGCAATATCGCCGCCGCACAGATCGCAATCGCGCGCGGCATCCGCGGCCCGAGCCTGACGCTGAACACCGCTTGCTCGGCGGGCGGCGACGCGATCCTGACCGCGGCAACGCTGCTGCTCACAGGCGAAGCGGACGCAATGCTCGCCGTCGGCGGCGAGAGCATCCTGTGTCCGATCGTGGTGTCCGGCCTGTTACAGGCCAAGGCACTGTCCCGCCGCAACGACGACCCCGAAACCGCCTGCCGTCCGTTTGACGCAGGACGCGACGGGTTTGTCATCGGCGAGGGCGGCGGCGCACTGGTCATCGAGACCGAGGCGCACGCACTGGCGCGCGGCGCGCACATCTATGCCGAGCTTGCCGGCTGGGCAAACACCTCGGACGCGCACCATGTCACCGCCCCCTGCCCGGACGGCGCGGGCGCGGCACGCTGCATGAAGCTGGCGCTCCAAAAGGCCGGCATGCAGCCGTCCGACATCGGCTACATCAACGCGCACGGCACCTCGACCCCGCTGGGCGACAAGGCCGAAACGCTTGCGGTCAAATCCGTGTTCGGCGGACGCGAAAGTGCGCCGCCGGTGTCCTCGACCAAATCCGCGACCGGCCACCTGATGGGTGCGGGCGGCCTGACCGAGACGATCGCCTGCATTAAGGCGATCGAGACCGGCATCCTGCCGCCAACGCTGCATCTGGTTGCGCCCGACCCGGACTGCGACCTTGACTATGTGCCGAACACCGCGCGCCGCGCGGATATCCGTGCGGCAATGAGCAATTCGCTCGGCTTTGGCGGCCAGAACTCCAGCATTATTGTTTCCCGATACCAGAAATGAGGCGACCCCTTTTTGCAAAACCAGTATACCTATGATGTTACTATGTTCCGCGACACCTTTGAAACGCGGTTCACCTACCTGAACGGCTTCCTGCGCAATGTTTCGCGCTTCGGCAGCCGTCCCGCACTGCATGACCCGCTCTCCGGCCGCCGCTGGACGTATGCCCAGCTCAACGCCGAAGCCAACCGCCTTGCGCACGCGCTGCGCGCGGACGGCGTGGGCAAGAACGATGTGGTCATGTTCACCCTGCTCAACTCGCCCGAATTTGTGTTCTGCTATCTGGCGGCACACAAGGTTGGCGCGATTGCCTGCCCGGTCAACTACCGGCAGGGTGCGGGCGAGATTGCGCTCGTGATCGACGACAGCCGCCCCAAGGCGTTTATCTATGACGCGGAGTTCGGCGAGCTGTCCGGCGGCGCGCTCGAACTATGCGAACACAAACCGCAAACCGTCGTTATGGTCGATTACAAAGGCGGCGCGGCCACACCTGCAGGCCATACCCTGTACAGCGACTATGTTGCCGCGCAGCCCGAGACCGATCCCCCGATCGACTTTGCGCCGCATATCTACGATGAGACAACGCGGCTCTACACCTCGGGCACGACCAACCGCCCCAAGGGCGTACCAATCAATAACATAAACGAGGTACTGTCCGCGCACGACGTGATGATGCACTTCCCGCTCGGGCCCACCGACCGCACGATGAACATGACCCCGTGGTTCCACCGCGGCGGCATCCACTCGGGCGGCCCATGCCCGACGCTGTATGCAGGCGGCGAGGTCGTTATCCTTCGCGACTTTGCGCCCAAGCGCTGTCTGGAATACGCGGAAAAATACAAAATCTCGTTCCTGATCGGCGTACCGACCATTCTTGCGATGCTTGCCCGCACGCAGGAGCGCAACCCGGCCGACCTGTCCGCGCTGCGCGGCATCGTGACAATGGGCGCGCCGTTTGACAAGGCCGCGTGCGAAAAGTATATGGAATTGCTGACGCCTAACATTTTCAACGGCTACGGCACGACAGAAACCTTCTGGAACACCTTCCTTCGTCCGTTCGACCTGCCGGAAATGGCCGGCTCGGCCGGCCGCTCGTGCACGGATGACGAAGTGCGTCTGGTCGCTGTCCATGAGGATGGCACACACGCCGAGCCGGATGAAACTGTACCGCATGACGGCAAAACGCCGGGCGAAATTATCATTTCTTCGCCTGCCAAGAGCGCGTTCTGCTATTTCAACAACCCGGAAATGACCGCCCAGAAGTTCTACAAGGGCTGGCTGTACACAGGCGATGTGGGCGTATGGGACGAAAACGAGTTCGTCACCGTGTCCGGCCGCAAGGACGACATGATCGTATCTGCGGGCGAGAACATCTACCCGACGCAGATCGAAGCCGTGCTCAATGACCACCCCAAGGTTGCGGAAAGCGCGGTCATCGGCATCCCTGACAAGCTGCGCGGCGAGGTTGTCGCGGCATACGTCGTGCCGTCGGACGACAGCCTGACGGTCGAGGAGCTCAAGGACTACTGCGTGCACAGCCCGATGCTTTCCTCATACAAGTGGCCGCGCGAGTACCATCTGGTGCACGAGCTGCCGCACACAGCGACCGGCAAGCTGA
Source organism: Candidatus Agathobaculum merdavium (assembly GCA_019115615.1). Classification (GTDB taxonomy): domain Bacteria; phylum Bacillota; class Clostridia; order Oscillospirales; family Butyricicoccaceae; genus Agathobaculum; species Agathobaculum merdavium. The sequence goes on from DXDE01000206.1 coordinate 16,365, forward strand.
TGCACTACAAGCTGCGCCAGCAGGTGCTTGGCGAAAAGTAAAAAAACAAAGGCTTGCGGAGTTCCGCAAGCCTTTTCCTTTGTTTATGCGGTTTCTGCCGGTGCTTCCGGCGCGCCCAGCAGGCGGCGGTACGTCAGGTCAATCGCGAACGCGCCAAGCGGTGCGGTCAGCAGGATCGCGACCACCGCGACGGTCAGCACAATCTGGCCGCAGCCCAGCCCGAGCGACAGCGGCACCGAGCCGATCGCAGCCTGCACGGTCGCCTTGGGCGTGTACGCCAGCATACAGAACAGCCGCTCTTTTCGGCTGAGCTTGGTGCCCAGCACGCACACAAACACACCCACCATACGGAACACCAGCGCGCCCAGTACCGCGAGCACCGCTGCCGCGCCTGCGGCCGCCGCGTAGCTGATATCGACCGTGGCGCCGACCAGCACGAACAGCAGCACCTCCGCCGCGACCCACAGGCGGTTATACTTGCCGGACAGGCGCGACGCGAGTTCCGGACGGCGACGGTTAATCGCGATGCCGCAGCTCATGACCGCAAGCAGGCCGGAAAACGGCACGATACCCTTGACCGCGTTTTCCAGCGCGACAAACAGGAACGACAGGCTGAGCAGCACGACCACCTTGACCGAATCGCGCACATGGATGCGGCGGTACACTGCGCCGAACGCGATGCCTGCCGCCAGTCCGACCGCAATGCCGGTCACAATCGAAACCGGGATCTGCACGAATGTCGTGGGCGACACCGTGCCGCCCTGCGCAAGACCGGTGAACGCAGTAAACATGACGATAACGAACACATCGTCGACCGACGCACCCGCAAGGAGCATTTGCGGGATGCTGTTCCGCGCACCGTAGCCCAGTTCCATCAGGCGCAGCATCTTGGGCACGATTACCGCAGGCGACACCGCCGCGATCACCGCGCCGAGGATGGCAGCGTCCAGCACAGACAAGCCGAGCAAACGCGGCGCCAGCACGATCATGCCGACCATTTCAAAGCAGGCGGGCACAAAGCACAGCAGAACGGCCGGACGGCCGACCTTTTTCAGATCCTCGATATTGAGCGACAGTCCGGCGCGTGTCAGGATGATGATGAGCGCGAGCTGACGCAAATCGGCCGAAATGCCGAGAATGGAATCATCGAGCAGATTCAGCACGTATGGGCCGAGCAGGATGCCGGTCAGCAGCATGCCCAAAAGGCTAGGCAGACGCAGGCGGGTCACGAGCCAGCCGAGGCTCATACCCACAAGAAAAATCAAAGCGAGACTGGTAAGCATGGTCATTTTTCCTCCCTATTTTCCCGTTTGCAGGCACAAAAAAAGCTGATAACCCTGCAAACAAACTTGCAGAAGTCATCAGCCTTATCAGCGGTTTTGGCGTTATGCCACGGGAGTACTTCATTCCCTCGGATGGTATTATACCCCTGCCCCGCCCCGCTGTCAAGCGGCGTTTTTGTGAGCAGGTCACAGACAGCGACGCGCAGGCAGTATATACTGGTAGCACATCACGGCGGGCGCTGCCCGCCCTTTATGGAGGTACTTATGCTATCCAAGCGCTATGCCCAACCCGACCGCACCCGCTGCGTTTCCTGCGGTGCGTGCATGAATGAATGTCCGCGGGACGCAATCCGCATCCACCGCGGCTGCTATGCCGTCATCGACGCGCTGCGCTGCGTCGGCTGCGGCAAATGCACCAAAATCTGTCCCGCAAACTGCATCACGCTATTGGAACGGGAGGTGCAGGCATGAAAAAGCAAAAGCGCTGGTATGACTATCTGTGGCTGTGGTCTATCGTATTTTTCGCGCTCGGCTTCTTCAACATCCTGTTCGCATGGCTGGGCATGCTGGATTTCGGCCTGCCGCTGCTGTTTGCCATCTTTGGCGGCAACAAATTCTTCTGCAACCACCTGTGCGGCCGCGGCCAGCTGTTCACGCTGCTCGGCGGGCGCCTCGGTCTGTCGCGCGGCAAGCCTGCGCCGCGCTGGATGAGTTCCAAACCGTTCCGCTACGGCTTCCTCACCTTTTTCATGGCGATGTTCGGCAACATGCTGTTCCAGACCTATCTGGTCGGCGCGGGCGCGTCCTCTCTGCGTGAGGCCATCAAGCTGTTCTGGACGTTCCGCGTGCCGTGGGACTGGGCGTACACCGCCGGCACGGTACCCGCTTGGGTCGCGCAGTTCAGCTTCGGTTTTTACAGCCTGATGCTGACCTCGCTGCTGATCGGCCTGATCGTTATGGTGCTGTACCGTCCGCGCACCTGGTGCTCGTTCTGTCCAATGGGCTGCATGACACAGGGCGTGTGCCAGCTACGCCAGCTTGGCAAGGAATGATCGCTGTTCTTCCCGGAAAACATCTGTTTTCCGGGATTTTTTCTCTTTTCTGCCCATTTATGAACAATATGAAAATTTCAATAATACAACTTGACTTAGTCAAGTTTTTGGCATATGCTTGACTAAGTCAAGAAAGGAGCGCCACAGAATGATAGACACATTGGCCTATTACGCTACCATCCTATCCCGCAGCTTTTCCGCCTATACCGCGCATATGCTGGAACAGATCGGACTGAGCCAAGGGCTGCTGTATCCGGTGCTCTATGTGGGGCGGCATCCGGGCTGCACACAGGCCGAGCTGACCGAGGCGCTTGGTCTGGACTGGGGTCATAGTCAGCGCAGCGTGCTGCGCTTGGTCGAGGACGGCTTCCTCACCCGCGAAAAGCATGGCCGCGCTTACCATCTGAACCTGAGCGAAAAAGGCACGCAGGCGTTTGAGGCCAGCCATCAGGTCTTTTTTGACTGGGACGCTGAGGCAATGAATGGTCTGAACGAAGCCGAACGCGCGCAGCTGTTTACGCTGCTGCGCAAAATCAAACCAAAGGAAGCGAGCACCAAACTATGTACGAGACGATAACCAGCCCGATAAACTACGGCGGGCTGACTTTAAAAAACCGCATCATTTTCGCGCCAACCTCGATGGGGCTGCCCGAGGAGGAACTGATCGCGCGCTATCGCGCGATCGCCAAGGGTGGCTGCGCGATGATCATTCTGGGCGATGTGCCGGTTGGTCATCACGGCTTCGGCCCTTCGCTGTACAGCAAAAAGGGCTTCGCCTTTTACCAGCACATCATCGAGGCGGTACACGCCGAGGGCTGTCTGGTATGCGCCCAGCTGCACCAGTCGGATTCCAACATCAAGGCGATGGTCAAATATATCCCCGGCGTGCTGACCAAGAAAATCAGTCCGGCCGACCTGCGGCCGCTGCTCAACGCGCAGGTCGAGCCGTATATCACGGGTATGCCGGTCAAGAAAATCCACGAGATCATCGAGGATTTCGGCCGCGCAGCTGTACTCGCGCGCAAGGCAGGTTTCGATATGGTGCAGATCCACGGCGACCGCATGTGCGGCAGTTTCAGCTCGACCGTGTACAACCACCGCACGGACGACTACGGCGGCAGCGCGAAAAACCGTGCGCGCTTCGCAGTCGAGGCCGTGCGCGCCGTACGCCGCCGCCTGCCCGATATCCCGATTGATTATAAGCTGGCCGTGCGGCAGGAAAACCCGCACTACGGCAATGCGGGCGTATTACGCGAGGAACTGCCCGTGTTCGTGCCGCTGCTCGAGCAGGCAGGTGTGACCAGCTTCCATGTGACGCTGGCCAACCACGGCGAGCTGACCGATACCATCCCCCCTGCAAACCACCCCTATTTCCCGGGTGAAGGCTGCTTCCTACCGTTCTGCGACGAGGTGCGGAAGCTGACAAAGCTGCCCATCTGCGGCGTCGGCGGACTGACGCAGCCGGACTTTGTCGAGCAGCAGCTCGCCTCCGGCCGCATCGACTGCGCCGCAATGAGCCGCCAGCTGATTGCTGACCCGGATTGGCCAAGCAAGGTCATGGCCGGCCGGGCAAACGAAATCCACCGCTGTGTGCGCTGCAACAAAAAATGCCTTGGCGGCATGATGGCGCATCAGGGCGTACACTGCATTTACGAAAAGGAGAAAAACGCATGACTTACGCGATCGTTTACAGCAGCAAAACCGGCAACACCCGTTTGCTGGCCGAAACCATCCGCGATACACTTCCCACAGGTGACTGCCTGTATTGCGGTGCGCCGGACGACGCAGCGCTCGCGGCAGACCGCATCTATGTCGGCTTCTGGACGGACAAGGGCACCTGCGACGCGGACACCGCGGCGTTCCTGTCCCGTCTGACGAAGCAGGTATTCCTGTTCGGCACGGCAGGCTTTGGCGGTGCGCCGGAGTACTTCGACAAAATCCTGTCCGCCGCACGGCAGTATCTGCCGGACGGTGTGACCGTGTGCGGCAGCTATATGTGCCAAGGCAAAATGCCGGCAGCTGTGCGCGCCCGCTATGAAAGCATGGAGGACAGCCCGCGCCGCCAGATGCTGCTGGCGAACTTCGACGCGGCCCTGTCCCACCCTGACGACAATGATTTGGCGCGTCTGCGGGACGCGGTGTGCGCTCGCTGACCCCCTGTCTGTGCTGCACATGGCTTCTTCCCCCGCCATGTGCACGCACCGCGCACCCGTGAACACGCATTCCCATAGCAAAACCGCCCGTGGCCAAAAGGTCACGGGCGGTTTCGTTTGCCTTGCGGCAGTTCGTTTCAAACTTATGCCGCCTTATTTATTGTAATCCGTCACGCCATTGGCCGTCATCCAGATCAGCTTATTGTCCATCAGCGTCTGAATCGCCTCGTTCTTCTCTCCATGGCGCTGGGTATACAGCCGCTGCAGATCGAGCAGGTCGTTATAGGTCAAAGACGGATAGTCATTGCCCGATGCCGTACCGTCCGGCTTGTAGGAGTAGTTCAGGTTATGGTCAGGCAGCAACCACAGGTCGACCGTGTGCTCGATACCGCGCACCATGCAGTCAGCCAGTTCCGCATACGATTCTTCGCCGGTGTAATTGGCGAAACGGTACAGGAATACCGCCTCGGCCGCATGATGGTTAAGCGACGCATGGGTGGTCTTGCCAAGCCCGTTGGGGTGCCAATAATCCTCGACCAGCCAGCCTTCATCCTCACCCGAACCAAAGCTGAAATGGTGCTGCTGCGCATGCGCGGTCAGGAAGTCCGCATAAACCCGGGTGCGATCCATCCACTCGGTTACGCCGAAGGTTTCCACCGCATTCAGATTGGCCAGCCAGAAGTCCGTATTGAAGCGCGTGTCATAATAACCGGGGTCGATATTGTAATCCCCCTTGAGCCAAGTGCTGCCCGCTTCCGAGGGGATGAACCCGTATTCATTCTGCTTGACGCGCATGATATCGATCATGGCAAGACCGAGCGCGCGCGAGGCAGGTTCGCCTGCATCCCGCGCCATCTTGCCCGCAATGTGCGCGGCGGGCAGGCTGTAAAAATAGTTCTCCCCATAGGGATAATAAGAACTCGGCGCGGTGTAGTAATACCCGTCATAGCACCAGCGGTTGTCGTCGGTGAAGCGGTAATTCGACCAGCGCGCGAGCGACGCAGACTGCGTCCAGTCGATCAGCTGCTGGTTGGAGGTCAGCAGCAGGTAGTCGCTGTACGCCCCGGCCGGCAGATCCCCGACCTGCAGGGCAAAGCTCCAGCCACCGTCCTCCCGCGTGACCGTCAGCCCGCCGATGCTGTCCGGCAGGTATTCGATCATCCCGTTCTCATGCGCAGTATAGGCCTGCGCCGTGACAACGATGCTGTCCACCCCATCGACGCGGATGAAATACATGCCGCGTGGCAGCGTGCCCTCCTCCAGCGGCTTCTCATACCACTGGTTTTTGCTGCGGTCGAACCAGCGCACCGTGCCGCTGTAGCCGTCCATGTGAAATACCGCCGCAGTGTGCGCAGGTGCGTCGAGCAGCGCATCTGTCCGTCCCATTTCGACCACGCACTGCTCCGTATCCGTGTAACGCCGGGTCTCATGGCGCACCTCAGTCAATGTCTGCACGGTTTCCGTGCGCTCGACTGGGCCGAGTGAGGTGGTGAAAGCGGTGTAAGACGCCGTCTGCACCGTGTTGTCCGCGTCTGTATCCGCCTCGGGCGTCAGTCCGAACTGGTCGGCCAGCCGCTGCAGTATCGTCGCCAGCTGCGCGCGCGTGACCGTGCCGCGGGGCGACAGCACGCTGTCGCTCATGCCGGTGAGCAGGCCCTGCGCGTTGGCCCAGCTGACCGCCTCACGCGCATATGCGTTGATCTGTTCGGCATCATCAAACACGGACAGATCGCCCCGCGCAGAGCAGTCCTCGCCGCGGTAGCCTGCGTATCGATACAGCACCGCCGCCATCTGCTCACGCGTCAGCGCGTCTCCCGGGCGGAAAGTGCCATCTTCATAACCCGTTATGATGCCGTTTGCTGCACTCCACTGCACAGCAGACTGATAGCCCGCCTGCATGTCCACATCGGAAAACGTCGTGTCTGCGCCGGATGCCGGCTGCCCCTCCAACCGATACACCGCCTGCACGATGCACGCGCGGCTGGCCGCTGCGTCCGGCGCAAAGCTGTAATCCGACATGCCGTCCATCAGGCCTGCCTGTTCGACAAATGCAATCGCGTCCGCCGCCCAATGTGTCTGCTCCGCGTTCGCACCCATACTTTTCACACCCAGCAACGGCAGACAAAACAATACTGCCAGCACCGTAATTCGTATCTTTTTCCGCATCAGCTGTCTCTCCCTTCGTCTCTTTTGTTATATTTCTTATTATTTTTATCTTAGCATGCCGTCTGTACATTGACAAGCGCAAAAGCAGACCAGTATTACAACATTCTGCTTTGTTTTGCCCCATTTTCCTCGGGCTGCCGTTCGTTCAAGCGCCCTTTTGACTGCACAACCGCGCTCACTGATAGTGGCGCAGCGTGTCACGGTAGCACTGCACGATATCCTGCAGAACGTCCATCTGCGTAAAGTCGCACTGATAGGCGATGTTGATCTCGCGCACCATACTCAAATTTTCCACCGGCAGCACCGCGATCTTCTTCTTTTTCAGCTCATCCAGACATACGCTTTTCGGTAGGATGGACACGCCCAGATCCCGGCGGATCAAATCCTTGATGGTCGCGATATTGTCCAGTTCAAGGATAACATTGAACTCGCTCAGGCTCATGTTGTTGCTCTCGAGATGGGCGACAAACAGGTTGCGCGTACCCGAGTTCGGCAAGCGCAAGATCATGCGCTCCTTCTTCAGTTCGTTCAGTGTGATCATGCCGCGTTTGGCAAACGGATGATTGACCGAGGCGGCCAGCACCAGATAATCCGTGTCCATCAGCAGATAGCGGATACCCGGATCGGCGATACGCCCCTCTACGATTGCAAGGTCAATTTCATAGCTTTTCAGTTTGCTATAAAGATTCTTTATAGTGCCTGTAATCATTTTAATCATTACATGATCGTTCTGCGCGCCGTAATTTGCCAGTGCCTCTGCAATCGGGTTACTTTCCGCCGTATGCGTTACACCCACTGTCAGATGGGAAACCAGCTTTTTGCTGTCCCGCAAGTCTTGCTGCAGGCTTTTGTATAAGCCCTGCATTTTCTTCGCGCATTTGATTACTTCTTCGCCTTCTCGCGTCAAAACGACCTTTCCATTGCGTCTATCAAAGATAGATACATGCAATTCGGCCTCAAGCGCTTTGATATGATGGCTGACCGCCGGCTGTGTGATCGACAGTTTTTTCGCCGCCGCCATGAAGCTTCCACACTCGTATACTTGCAAAAGCGAGTAAATCTTAGGATCGAGCATCGCGACCTCCTATAACATTTCATTTTATATAGGCAAGATAATTCTAATTTTACTTTATGATATTTCGCACGTATACTCTTACTATATAAAATTCGGTGTGAAAAAACAAGGGGGAGATGAAAAATATGTATCCGAGCAGCGATACACGCGAAAACACATACAAAACCTACCACAAGGGAGAATGATATCTATGGCATTAACCGCATATCTTAACAGCCAGTTCTCTGTTTGGCAGGAACTGGACTTTTTTATCCGCATCCTGCTTGCCTGCCTGTGCGGCGCTTGCATCGGTTTTGAACGCAGCCGCCGTCTCAAAGAAGCCGGCATCCGCACACATGTGATCGTGTGCTGCGCGGCGGCACTGCTGATGATCGTTTCCAAATATGGCTTTGCCGATCTGACCAGCATGACCGGCGAGGTTTTCAACGGGACACGCGGCGCCGATCCTGCCCGTGTAGCGGCACAGGTTGTCAGCGGCATCAGCTTCCTCGGTGCGGGCGTAATTTTCAAGCACGGCAACACGATCAAGGGTTTGACCACCGCAGCGGGCATTTGGGCAACCGCAGGCATCGGTCTGGCGATCGGCTCCGGTATGTTCGTAATCGGCATTTTTACCACCATCCTTGTGGCGGCGCTGCAGATCTTCATGCACCACATAGTCGTAAACGCCGAACCCGCCCACACCAGCCATCTGCGGTTCACCGTTGTCGGCAGCGGTGCGTTTCCATCCCAATTTGCCGATTTTATCGCGGAACACAAGATACAGGTCATGGAAAGCACGGCCACCCGCGAGGAGGACGGCAGCACGGTTTATGACGTCACGCTGCGCGCCTCCAACGACGCAACCATGCGCGGCATGCGATACTTACTCGAATCCAAAGAGGTACGGAATGTAAACTGCCTGCCGCCGTCCTGATGGCCTATCCCTTGCCTCGGCAGCAAAAACGATAATCGGATAAAAGCAAAGGGCTCGCCGTCTGCATCACGCAGACGGCAAGCCCTTTCACCTTATTCGTATAGTCCACAAATGATATCCGCGCAGCGATCAATCCCGATCGTGCCGCTGTTAAGGGTGAGGTCATAATTTTGCGCACGCCCCCATTTCATATCGGTATAAAACCGATGATATGCCGCACGCCGCTTATCCTTATCCCGCAAGCGCTGCTCCGGCGACTGCTCGCGCTCACCATATTCCTTGACAATGCGTTCCGCGCGGAACTGCATATCCGCGTGGATGAACACGCGCAGGCAATCCGCCTTATCGCGCAGGATGTAATCCGCGCACCGTCCGACGATCACGCAAGGCCCCTTTTCCGCCAGCTCAGTGATGATATTGTATTGGATTTTCCAAAGGTAATCGGCGTTATTGGGGTTGCCCGAACGGCTGGCATGCGAAAAAGCGGACACCAGAAATCCACCCGGCGCATATTCGCCCGCGTCCTTGATATAGTTTTCGCTGAACCCGCTTTCCGCGGCGATTTTTTGCAGCAACTCATTGTCATAGCAGGGAATCCCCAGCTTTTCCGCAACCTTTTTGCCGATGGTACGGCCGCCGCTGCCAAATTCACAGCTGATGGTGATGACTCGGTTTTTCATATTTGCGCTCTCCTTTCTGATGGCACAGTTGATTTTCTTTATGCGGCAAGCTCGATTTTATGCAGCTGTTTGCGCTCATATACCAGCAGAATGACCGAGAAGATAAACGCCAGACCGTCCGCCACCGGACCTGTCCACAGCACGCCGGTTACGCCCAGGAACATCGGCAAAATCAGTGCTGCGGGCACAAAGAAAATAATCTGGCGGGAAAGCGACAGCAGCGCGGACTTGACCGGCTTGCCGACAGCCTGCAGATAGACAGCGATCACGGTCTGGAAGCCGGTCAGCGGGCAGAGCAGCAGGAAAATGCGGAAAGCCAGCACAGCGAATTCATTGTACAGCCCTTCCTCCGAGCCAAACAACGAAACAACGCTCATCGGCGCAAACTGGAAAATCAGAAAAGCAATAATCGAAATAATTTCTGACACGACAAGTGCGATATCCAGCGCTTTTTTGACGCGCATAAAATTCTTCGCACCGTAGTTAAAGCCAATGATCGGCTGCGCGCCGACCGCGATGCCTACCAAAATGGAAATCAGGATCTGGTTGACCTTCATAACGATACCGGTTGCCGTCAGCGGAATCTCCGAACCATAAACCGACGCCGCGCCGTACTTGGCCAACAGGTTATTGGTCAGCGCCATTACGATCGTGATAGCGAACTGCGTGATAAAGCTGCTGATACCAAAGGTCAAAATGCTCTTGCAGGTCTTCCAGACCGGCCGAAAACAGGCAGCGTCAAAATGGACGGATTTGAACCGCGGCATATAAACGATTGAGAAAATGAACGAGGCAACCTGCCCCATGACCGTTGCAATCGCTGCACCGCGTACGCCCATATGAAACACAAAGATGAAGATCGGGTCAAACACGGTATTGATGACCGCACCCAATATCATGGAGAACATGGCGTATTTCGGACTGCCATCCGCACGGATCATCGAGTTGATCGCCGCCGGGATCATCATAA
>DXDE01000207.1 GCA_019115615.1 Candidatus Agathobaculum merdavium
CCCGTGGAAAGAGGTGAAACAACATGAAACAGGGCATCCATCCCGAGTACAAGCAGACCACGATCCGCTGTGCCTGCGGCAATGTCATTGAGACCGGCTCCACCAAGGAGAATATCGTCGTTGACGTTTGCTCCAAGTGCCACCCCTTCTTCACGGGCAAGCAGAAGCTGGTAGACACCGGCGGACGTGTTGATCGCTTCAAGAAGCGTTTCAATCTGGACAAGTAAGAAAAAGCCATCGAAACGGTTGCTGACGAAGCGCGTTTCGATGGTTTTTTTATCCGCAAATCCGCCTTTGGGCGGGGTCGTACCCCACAGAGGGGAGGAATTTCAATATGACCGAACTGGAACAGAAGGAAAAGGCCGAGCGCGCGGTGCTGGTCGGGCTTTCCTGCCCGTCGTTTAACGCGCAGCAGGACGCCGATGAGCGCACGATGGACGAGCTGCGCGCGCTGGCCGAGACCGCGGGCGCGGAGGCTGTCGCGATGACACTGCAGCGCCGTCCGTCGCCCGACCCGCGCACCTTTATCGGTGAAGGCAAGGCCGAAGAGGTGCGCCAGCTTGCCGAGGCGAACGAGGCTACGCTCGTGCTGTTTGACAACGAGCTGTCGCCCTCGCAGACGCGCAACCTCGAGGAGCTGACCAAATGCACCGTGCTCGACCGCTCGGCGCTCATTCTGGATATTTTCGCCCAGCGCGCCCGCACGGGCGAGGGTAAATTGCAGGTTGAGTTGGCGCAGTACCAGTATATCCTGCCGCGTCTTGCCGGCATGTGGACGCATCTCGTGCGTCAGACCGCAGGCGGCGGCAAAAGCCCGATCGGCACGCGCGGCCCGGGCGAAACACAGCTTGAGACCGACCGCCGCCACATCCGCAAGCGTATCGACAAGCTCAAGGGTGAGCTGGAGCAGGTGCGGCAGGTGCGCGCGGTGCAGCGCCGCCAGCGCAAAAAGACCGAACTGCCGCTCGTCGCGATCGTGGGCTACACCAACGCGGGCAAGTCGACGCTGCTGAACACGCTGACCGGCGCGGGCATCGAAGCGAACGACCGCCTGTTCGATACGCTCGACCCAACAACGCGTAAAAAGCGCATCTCGGACACGCAGGAGATTTTGCTGTCCGATACGGTCGGTTTTATCCGCAAGCTGCCGCATCATCTGGTGAGTGCGTTCAAGGCCACACTTGAAGAACTGGCCTACGCTGACCTGCTGCTGCATGTTGTGGACGTATCCGACGAGGATTGGCGCATCCAGGCCGAAACGGTCGAGGGCGTCATCGCGCAGCTGGGCGCACAGGACATCCCGCGCCTGATGGTGTACAACAAGGCCGACAAGTGCGCGCCCGACGCGCTGCCGTATTTCCGACCGGACGAGGGCGTTGCGATCTCCGCCAAGACGGGCGAGGGCATGGACGCGCTGCTCGCGGCCATTGAGCACGCGCTTGGCCGCGGCAAGCACCGGGTCAAGCTGCTGATCCCGTATGCGGATGGCGCGGTGCTCGACATGCTGCACCGCGAAGCGCAGATCGAATCGACTGACTACGCTGCCGAGGGTACGCTCATAGAGGCGATTGTCGACGACAAGACCTACGGCCGCGTTATGCCGTATCAGGTTGAGGAATAACGCGCGGGGCGGGGGAGCATGATGGAAAAGGACTATCTGGTGCCCTTTGCCGAATACGGCGAGGACAAATTTGAGGAAAAGCGCTCCAAGTTCACTGGACGGCTGTGGCGCGTCGAGACCGCCGACGAGGCGGTCGCCCGCATCAAGGAGATGCGCGAGACCTACTGGGACGCGACGCATAACTGCTATGCCTATATCTTGCGCGAGGGCAACGTCATGCGCTATTCGGATGACGGCGAGCCGCAGGGCACGGCGGGCATGCCGATTCTGGACGTGCTGCGGCACGAGCAGCTGGAAAACTGCCTGTGCGTGGTCACGCGCTATTTCGGCGGCATCCTGCTCGGCACGGGCGGCCTTGTGCGCGCCTACACCAAGGGTGCGCAGGTCGCAGTGGCGGCCGCGGGCGTGCAGCGCATGAGCCTGTACTCGGTCGCGCTGATCGCCTGTCCGTATAACCTGTATGAGCTGGTGCTGCGCCTGCTGCCTGACCACGACTGCACAGCCGAACAGACCGACTTTGGCGCGGATGTGACGCTGACCGTGACGTTACCCGCAGGCGGGGAAGAGCGTCTGAACGCTGCGCTTGCCGAGGCAACAGCCGGGCAGGTATACGCCGAAGTGATGGAGACCCGGTTCATGGGTCGGCGAGTGAAATAAATTATCAAAAATTTGACCGCAAAAAAGAGGATTTTGCCGCCCGGCGCGGTATAGATTTATATAGACGAATTTCTGCGGAAAAGGAGGCGGCTGCCGTATGACCATCCGCGAGCAGCAGGAGCAGCGTGAGCGGCGCGTGCTCGCCCCATGGGCGACCTTTGCGGATAGCTCTAAGGGCAGGCAGCGCGATATGACGCCGTGCCCGTACCGTACCTGCTTCCAGCGTGACCGCGACCGCATTATCCACTCCAAGGCGTTCCGGCGGCTGAGCCATAAGACGCAGGTGTTTATCTCGCCCGAGGGCGACCACTACCGCGCTCGGCTGACGCATACGCTGGAGGTTTCGCAAATCGCGCGCACGGTGGCGCGTGCGCTGTGCCTGAATGAGGACTTGACCGAGGCAATCGCCTTGGGGCATGATCTGGGGCATACACCGTTCGGCCACGCGGGCGAGCGCGCGCTGGCCGAGGTCTGCCCGTTCGGCTTCCGCCACAACGAGCAGAGCCTGCGCATGGTGGACATTCTGGAGGATCTGAACCTGACGCAGGAGGTGCGCGACGGTATCGTGTGCCACACCGGTGCGAAAAAGGCGGACACGCCCGAGGGGCGCATCATCCACTATGCCGACCGCATCGCTTACATCAACCATGATATTGACGACGCGGTGCGCGCGGGTATCATCAAAGGCACCGATATTCCGCAGTACCTGCGCCGCCGTCTGGGCGACAGCCATGGCAGCCGTATTGACACCATGGTGACGGCTATGATCGAATACGGCACGGCACATCAGGAAATCGGCATGGATGAACAGGTGCACGACGATATGATGGAGCTGCGCCAGTTCATGTTCGACCATGTGTATCATGGCACTGGGGCGCAGAGCGAGGAAGTCCGCGCCAAGGCGATGCTGGGCAGCCTGTACCGGTATTTCGTCGAGCATCCGGACGAGCTGCCGGGCGATTATTTTGTGTTGATGACGCGCGGCGAGCCGCTCGAGCGGGTCGTGTGCGACTACATCGCCTGCATGACCGACCGCTATTCGATCTCAGTTTATAAAAAATTATTCATTCCGCGCAGCTGGAATAAGGTTGACGGATAAAAAATCCGGCTATGCTACAAAGGAGGTGGGCAAATGGCGTTTGACCGCGGCTTTTTGGACGAACTGTCCGCACGCAATGATATTGTGGACGTAGTTTCACAATATGTGCAGCTGAAAAAAAGCGGCACGAACTACTTTGGCCTATGCCCCTTCCATAATGAAAAAACGCCGTCCTTCTCAGTCTCGCCCGACAAGCAGATTTTCCACTGCTTCGGTTGCGGCGCGGGCGGCGGCGTGATTACCTTCGTGATGAAGGCCGAGGGGCTGGAGTTCCCCGACGCGGTGCGCTATCTGGCCGCACGCGCGGGGCTGCAGGTACCCGAGCAAGGCGAGGCCGACCGGCAGGCGGCACGCCACCGGGAGCGGCTGTATGCCCTGTGCAAGGACGCGGCGCGCTTCTATTACGATACGCTGTGGAAGCCCGAGAACCACGCAGCGCAGCAGTATTTTCTCGGGCGCGGACTGCACCGCCGCACGATGAACCGCTTCGGACTGGGCTATGCGCCCGATTCGTTTCACGCGCTGCTCGATGCGATGACCGCCAAGGGCTATACGCGCGATGAGATGCTGGACGCGGGGCTACTCAGCCGCAGCGAAAAGGGACATGTGTACGACCGATTCCGCGGGCGCGTCATGTTCCCGATCATCGATGTGCGCGGCAACGTGATCGCGTTTGGCGGGCGCGTGCTGGATGATTCCAAGCCCAAGTACCTCAACTCACCGGAGACGCCTATTTTCCACAAGAGCCGCAACCTGTTTGCGCTCAACCTGTCCAAGACCACAAAAAACGGCTATTTCATTTTGGCCGAAGGATATATGGACGTCATCGCGCTGCATCAGGCTGGCTTTGACTGCGCGGTGGCCTCGCTTGGTACTTCGCTGACCGAGGAGCAGGCGCGCATCATCGCGCGGCATACCGGCAGCATCGTCATTTCGTACGACGCGGACGGGGCGGGACAGGCGGCTGCGCAGCGCGCGATCGACATACTAAAAAAATGCGATCTGCAGGTCAAAGTGCTCAAAATACCGGGCGCGAAAGACCCGGACGAGTTTATCAAGTCCAAGGGAGCGGACGCGTTCCGTGCGCTCATTGAGCGCAGCGAGGACCACAATGCGTATCGGCTTGAGCAGATCGCGGCCAAATACGACCTCGAGGACGATGAGGCGCGCGTGATGTTCCTGCGGGACGCGGCAAGGATGCTCGCGGGCATCGATAGCAGTATCGAGCGCGAGGTATATGCCGGGCGCGCGGCCAAGATGGCCGGCATCACGGCCGAGGCGATGAACGTCGAGGTGCGGCGCGAGCTGGGCATCCGCCGCAAGAAGCAGAAAACCGCCGAACGGCGCGAAATCCGCTCACCGGTCGGCATGGCGCAGCCCAAGGACCGCACGCTGGCCTATGCGGACGTCAAGTCTGCCAAGGCGGAGGAAAACGTGCTGCGGCTGCTGTTTTTCGACCAGAAGCTTGCCGTAGGATTGGAAAAAGAGCTGCCGCCGTCGTGGTTTTCCGCGCCGGTGCTGCGTAAGATATATGAGCGCGTGCTCGCGCTCGACCGGGACGGCCAGATGGTGGATGTGATATCCTTTGAGGGCTGGCTGGAACCAAATGAAATGGACCTGCTGTCCGGCATCCTCGGACAGGGGCTTCCGCCGGGGGAACACCGGCAGGAAATGCGGGAATACATAGCAACGATACGCATGCAGCGTGTCCGCGATGGGACGATCACCGAAGCGGGCGAAGATCCGCTGCTGACTTTTGGACGCATAAAAAAACAAAACGCGGGAGGACAAACGATATGACGACAACGGGCAACGCAAACGCACCGGAGCAGGCGGTAGACCAGCAGCAGGTACTCAAGGATTTGCTGGCTCTCGGCAAGAAAAACGGCCGTCTGACGCTCAAGGAGATCGCGGACGCGCTGGGGCAGCTCGAGCTGGAAAGCGATGATATCGACAAGCTGTACGAGACGCTCGAGACCATGGGCGTCGAGATCGAGACCGAGGGCGTATTGGAAAAGGCGCTGGGCGACGATGACGATGAGGTCTTTGAGCCGGAGGATGTCGAGGAGGTACCCGAGGAGGAACTGATTGACACCTCGGCGATGGCCGAGACCTTTGCGATCGATGACCCGGTGCGCATGTACCTCAAGGAGATCGGCAAGGTTGACCTGCTCTCGCCGGAGGAAGAGGTCACGCTCGCCGAGCAGATGCAGAAGGGCAATGAGGCGGTCGCCCGCATCGAGGCCGAGGGCGATGCGATCCCGGCAGAGGAGCGCGCAGCGCTCGACCGGGACGTTAAGATCGGCGAAAAGGCGAAAAAGCGTCTGGCGGAGGCAAACCTGCGTCTGGTCGTTTCGATTGCTAAGCGATATGTCGGCCGCGGCATGCTGTTCCTCGACCTGATTCAGGAGGGCAACCTTGGCCTGATCAAGGCGGTCGAGAAGTTTGACTCGACCAAGGGCTTCAAGTTCTCGACCTACGCGACATGGTGGATCCGTCAGGCGATCACACGTGCGATCGCCGATCAGGCGCGTACCATCCGTATCCCGGTGCACATGGTTGAAACGATCAACAAGGTTATCCGCGTTTCGCGTCAGCTGCTGCAGGAGCTGGGTCACGATCCCAGCCCGGAGGAGATCGCCAAGGAGATGGGCATGCCAGTCGACCGCGTGCGCGATATCCTCAAGATCGCGCAGGAGCCGGTTTCGCTCGAGACCCCGATCGGTGAGGAGGAGGATTCCCACCTCGGCGACTTTATCCCGGACGACGACGCGCCCGAACCGGCGGAGGCGGCATCCTTCATGCTGCTCAAGGAGCAGCTGGTCGAGGTGCTCAAAACCCTGACGCCGCGTGAGGAAAAGGTGCTGCGCTTGCGCTTCGGCATCGAGGACGGTCATACTCGTACACTCGAGGAGGTCGGCAAGGAGTTCAACGTTACGCGTGAGCGTATCCGTCAGATCGAGGCGAAGGCACTGCGTAAGCTGCGCCATCCCTCGCGCTCGAAAAAGCTCAAGGATTTCCTGAATTAAACCGAAAAGAAAAAGGCGCTCAAGGCACATCCCGATAAGAAAACATCGTGGGGCAAGAGAGAAACGGTATAGCTTCGGCTATGCCGTTTTTCTCATTCTTGCCTTGATGAAGTGACTTTGGATACTTCCAGGGCTCCAATACCCTTATAGT
>DXDE01000208.1 GCA_019115615.1 Candidatus Agathobaculum merdavium
TTGAGCTGTACCCGGGCAAGGGCGCGCAGCTGGTTCGTTCCGCAGGCGTCGGCGCGCAGCTGATGGCGAAGGAGAACGGCAAGGCGATGGTTCGTCTGCCCTCCGGTGAGCTGCGTTACGTCCGTCTGGAGTGCAAGGCAACCATCGGCGTTGTCGGCAACTCCGACCACTCCAACGTCCAGATCGGTAAGGCTGGCCGTACCCGTCACATGGGTATCCGTCCGACCGTTCGTGGTTCTGTTATGAACCCGTGCGATCACCCGCACGGCGGCGGCGAAGGCAAGAGCCCGATCGGTCGTCCGAGCCCGGTTACCCCGTGGGGCAAGCCGGCTATGGGTTACAAGACCCGCAAGAAGAACCACCGCACGGATAAGCAGATCGTGCGTCGTCGCAACGGCAAGTAAGAAAGGAGTTAACGTAATATGGGCAGAAGTGTCAAGAAGGGCCCTTTTGTGGCTCCTGAGCTTATCAAAAGAGTCGTTGAAATGAACGAAAAGGGCGAGAAGAAGATCCTCAAGACCTGGTCCCGCGCTTCCACGATCTTCCCGGAGTTCGTCGGTCACACCTTCGCGGTGCACGACGGCCGCAAGCATGTTCCGGTGTATGTCACTGAGGACATGGTTGGTCACAAGCTGGGCGAGTTTGCTCCCACCCGTACCTACAAGGGTCACGCGGGCAGCAAGACCTCCAATAACGGCAAGTAAGGAGGAGTTAAGGAAACATGGAAGCTAGAGCAATCGTACGCAACGTGCGCATGACCCCGCGTAAGATCAAGCTGATCTGCGATCTGATCCGCGGCAAGGATGCGGGCGAAGCGATGGCCATCATCATGAATACCCCCAAGGCAGCCTGCGAGCCGATGGAGAAGCTCCTCAAGAGCGCTGTTGCCAATGCGGAGAACAACCATCACATGGACACCGACAAGCTGTACGTCAAGGAAGTACACGTCGGTCCCGGCCCGATCATGAAGCGCGTTATGCCGCGCGCACAGGGCCGTGCATTCAGAATCCTCAAGAGAACCTCGCACATCACGCTGGTTCTTGGCGAGAGAGAATAAGGGAGGGTAATCAATGGGCCAGAAAGTAAATCCGAACGGTCTCCGTGTCGGCGTTATCAAGAATTGGGATTCCCGTTGGTTCGCGAAGGACAATGTGTTCGGCGACCTCCTCGTGGAAGACTACAACATCCGTAAGGAACTGAAGAAGCGTCTGTACGACGCAGGCGTTCCGGCGATCGAGATCGAGCGCAAGAACGACGAAATCAAGATCATGATCCAGTGCGCGCGTCCCGGCATGGTTGTCGGCCGCGGCGGCGAGGACATCAAGAAGCTTGAGGAAGAGCTCACCAAGAAGTACGGCAAGAAGGTCCGCTGCTCGATCATCGAGATCAAGAATCCGGACACCAATGCTACTCTGGTTGCAGAGAACATCGCAGCGCAGCTCGAGAAGCGCATCGGCTTCCGCCGTGCGATGAAGCAGTCCATGGGCCGTGCAATGCGCATGGGCGCCAAGGGCATCAAGGTTTCCTGCGGCGGCCGTCTGGGCGGCGCGGAAATCGCCCGCACCGAGCACTATCATGAGGGCACTATCCCGCTGCAGACCCTGCGCGCAGATATCGACTATGGCTTTGCCGAGGCCGCGACCACCTATGGCCGCATCGGCGTTAAGGTTTGGATCTACAAGGGTGAGGTTCTCCACGGCGGTCCGCGTCTGGGCCGTTCGATCGAGGCTCCGAAGCCCGCTTTCGAGCGCCGCGAGCGTCGCGGTGGCCGTGATGACCGCCGTGGCGGCCGCCGTGATTTCAATCGTGGCGAGCGTCGCGCACCCCGCCAGGAAGGAGGCAACCGCTAATGCTGCTCCCCAAGAGAGTTAAGTACCGTCGCGTGCATCGTGGCCGCCTCAAGGGCAAGGCCATGCGCGGCAACTTCGTATCCAACGGCGAGTTCGGCCTGCAGGCTACCGAGCCGTGCTGGATCACCTCGAACCAGATCGAGGCAGCCCGTATCGCTATGACCCGTTACACCAAGCGTGGCGGTCAGGTTTGGATCAAGATTTTCCCCGACAAGCCGGTAACCGAGAAGCCGGCCGAGACCCGAATGGGTTCCGGTAAGGGCTCGCCCGAGTACTGGGTAGCGGTCGTTAAGCCCGGCCGCGTACTGTTCGAAATCGCTGGCGTTTCCGAAGAGGTCGCCCGCGAGGCTCTGCGTCTGGCAAGCCACAAGCTGCCGTGCAAGACCAAGTTCGTTGCCCGTGAGACCAAGAATGGCGGTGAAGCATGATGAAGGCATCTGAGATCAGAGAACTGACGGCCGAGGAACTGGCTGCAAAGCTGGGCGACCTGAAGAAGGACCTCTTCAACCTCCGTCTTCAGCTCGCTACCAACCAGCTCGACAACACCAACAAGATCACTGAGGTCAAGCGCGACATTGCGCGTGTCAACACCGTAATCCGTGAGAAGCAGCTCGCGGAGAAGGCGTAATAGGAGGGAAACGAATTGAGCGAAAGAGCATTACGCAAGACGCGTGTCGGCAAGGTCGTTTCCGACAAGATGGACAAGACCATTGTCGTCGCGATCGAGGATCGCGTAGCGCATCCTCTGTATAAGAAGGTTATTCCGCACACCTACAAGCTGAAGGCGCACGACGAGAACAACGAGTGCGGCATCGGCGATAAGGTAAAGGTGATGGAGACCCGCCCGCTGTCCAAGGATAAGCGCTGGCGCCTGGTCGAGATCATCGAGAAGGCAAAGTAAGGAGGAGAGCACATGGTTCAGCAGGAAACTTTTCTGCGTGCGGCTGACAACAGCGGCGCAAAGGAACTGAAGGTCATCCGTGTTCTCGGCGGCTCCGCTCGCAAGTATGGCAACATCGGTGACGTAGTCGTTTGCTCGGTGCGCAAGTGCACCCCGGGCGGCGGCGTAAAGAAGGGCGATGTCGTTAAGGCTGTTATCGTCCGCACCGTCAAGGGCCTGCGCCGCGCGGATGGCAGCTACATCCGCTTTGACGAGAACGCCGGCGTCATCATCCGTGATGATAAAAACCCCCGCGGCACCCGTATCTTTGGGCCTGTCGCTCGTGAGCTGCGCGATAAGGACTATATGAAGATCCTGTCGCTTGCTCCGGAAGTACTGTAAGGAGGTCGCCAAGAATATGAATACTCTGCATGTAAAGACGGGCGACACCGCAGTCGTTCTTTCCGGCAAGGAGAAGGGCAAGCGCGGCAAGGTTCTGTCCGTAAACCCGAAGAAGGGCATGGTCGTTATCGAGGGCGTTAACATGGTTAAGTGCCACACCAAGCCCCGCCGCCAGGGCGAGACCGGCGGCATCATCGAGCGCGAGGGCGCGATCCGCGCCTGCAAGGTGATGCGTGTCTGCCCGAAGTGCGACAAGCCGACCCGCCCCGCGCACAAGTTCGCTGAGAACGGTGCTAAGCTGACGGTGTGCAAGCACTGCGGCGAGACGCTTTAAGAAGAGGAGGCAAGCAATAAATGGTTCCGAATATGAAAGCCAAGTACACTGCGGATGTTGCGCCTGCTCTGATGAAGAAGTTCCAGTACAAGAGCACGATGCAGATCCCGACGATCGACAAGATCGTTGTTAACGTCGGCTGCGGCAAGGAGGCCAATGGTAATTCCAAGGTCATCGAGTCCGTTGTCCGCGACATCACCATGATCACCGGCCAGAAGCCGGTCGTCACCCACGCGCGCAAGTCCGTCGCGAACTTCAAGCTTCGCGAAGGCATGCCGGTTGGCGTTAAGGTAACCCTGCGCCGTGACCGCATGTGGGAGTTCCTCGATCGTCTGTTCAACGTAGCGCTGCCGCGCGTCCGCGACTTCCGCGGCATCAACGGTGATGCGTTCGACGGCCGCGGCAACTATGCCCTCGGCCTGAAGGAGCAGCTGATCTTCCCGGAAATCTCCTACGACCAGATCGACAAGATCCGCGGCATGGACATCGTTATCTGCACCACCGCGAACACCGACGAAGAAGCCAAGGAGCTGCTTACCCTGATGGGCGCTCCGTTTGCTAAGTAAGGGAGGAGAATATAAATGGCTAAGAAGGCAATGATCCTCAAGCAGCAGGCGAAGCCGAAGTTCTCTACCCGCGCTTACAACCGCTGCAAGATCTGCGGCCGTCCGCACGCTTACCTGCGTGATTTCGGTATCTGCCGTATCTGCTTCCGCGAGCTGGCTTACAAGGGCCAGATCCCGGGCGTTCGCAAGGCTTCCTGGTAAGTCCTGCGCCGATCAAAAGATGAAAAAGCGGGCGCCCCGGCGCCCGCTTTTCGCAGGTTTTGACGAAACCAGTCGCCAAAGCGATTTTTATTGCGTTTTGACGGGAACGAAAGCCGAATATTTTTGAAAAATAGTCATTTTGTTGCTTGCCAACACGCAAAAAACCATGCTATAATTAGTCGATAGCCCGCCCATGCGGGCTTATCGGCTGTTATTAAAAAACAGCATACCCCAGCCGCTGTCCGTGGAAGGGCCACAGGCAGTGTAAAGAAAAGTGGGAGGCAAACAGGTCAATCAAGAGGGGACCCAACCCAGCCCCGCTCCGATTGCTGCACTACCCCCAAACTTCTTGAAAAGGAGAGCATTTATGCAGATCACTGATCCTATCGCGGATATGCTGACCCGTATCCGCAACGCCGGCAATGCTCGTCATGCCAGCGTGGACGTACCCGCGTCCAAGATGAAGAAGGCAATTGCCCAGATCCTGCTCGATGAGGGCTATATCAAGTCCTTCGAGGTTGTAGAGGGCAACACCCAGGGCATCATCCGCATCACCCTGAAGTATGTGGATGGCCGCCAGAAGGCCATTTCCGGTCTCAAGCGCGTGTCCAAGCCGGGCCTGCGTGTATACGCAGGCGCGCAGGAGCTCCCGAAGGTGCTCCGTGGCCTTGGTATTGCCATCATTTCCACGTCGAGAGGCATCATGACCGACAAGAAGGCCCGCGAGCTGAATGTCGGCGGCGAAGTCCTCGCATTTGTATGGTAAGGGGAGGTATAAAA
>DXDE01000209.1 GCA_019115615.1 Candidatus Agathobaculum merdavium
GGTGATTGTGGCAGCTGTTACAAGCAAGCCAGATGTAAAGGCAAATGCCTTTTTTGAAGCGACCTGCAAAACGGCTGCTAAAAAGAACCCCTAAAATGCCTTTGTTTCGGCCTGTTAGGGCTTGCCTTGGATTGACAGGGAAACCTCAGAAAAATCCGATAAAATCGAGACTTTTTTATACTGGTTTGATTCTCTCATATTGCTTCGGGGCGAACTCCTAAGCGGAACGTAGTGAGTTCGAGTCTCGCCGGGGGTGCCACCTTATCTGCGCGGAAGATCGTAAAATGGTCTTCCGCGTTATTTTTTACCAACTCGAACTTTGCTGGAACAATGGTATCTCCCTGCGGGATAAGACCCGTATGTCATCTTGCTTTCTTTAGTTGGATGATTTGCAATTTTATGATAAAATCAGATCATGAGAAAAATGTCCCGAACATTCCAATCCGCTAGACAGAGGTGCAGCTATGGAAAGACTCAAAGCGTTGAACCGATATCAGAAAGCCGTTCTGATTATCATTACGGTCATGGTGCTGGTGTTTACCATTCTCTATCCGCTGACCATCTCCCGCATGGGTTTTTCGTACCAAGACGCCCTTCTCGTTCCCAGCCAGCAGGGCAACAGCACAATATATGCCGGCAAAATCCAAGGTCAGGAAGCAAGTTTTACCGTATCCGCAGACAAAACTGTGCAGTTCCAATATGGCGACAAAACCTACGGTCCCTATACCGCACAGACGGATCCTACCGCCATCCCGAAGGGCCACGATTTAAGCGGACGAATGACCGGTGTCGAGCTTTACTGCGGCGATGAGCTCCTGTTTCGCGGCGGTGTGTTAAAACAAGAAGACTATCTGCTGCTGTTTCAGGAAGACGGGAATGTATATGATATAGGGATTTCGGTGACTACAAACGCCAGCGTTGTCATGGATGCGGATGGGAACATCATTGACCCCATGGAACCTTCCGCTTCTACTATACTGACTTTAATGTCCGGCCCACAGCTGACGCATAAAGGCAGCTGGGAAGCCTGGGTCGGCGGCGTATTGATCTGCGCTGTCACTGCAATTTCCATTTTGTTTGCAGATGAACTTTTCCGTTTTGAGCTAGCCTTCCGCATCCGTGATGTCGAGCAGGCCGAGCCATCCGATTGGGAAATGACCGGGCGGTATATCAGCTGGACCATTTTGCCTCTGATAACCCTGTGGCTTTTTATACAGGGACTTCAGTAGCGAAAAGCCCGGATATACTGTTTCGCGGCATCGGGAAAATCATAGCGCAATTCTTTCTCACTGTTGACAGATAGGATTTCCTACCCGTATAATAAGAAAATCAAGATTTCGGAGGATAGCGTCATGAAAGCGATCCATTTCCTGTTATCCGGCGCACTGGTGTGCAGCATGCTGACGCTGGGCGGCTGCGGCCAGACGGCTACAGATAACGATCAGATAGAGTCTGTGGCCGACCAAACGCAGACCAGCGACACACAACAGGACGATACCACGCAGGCGGGCGTGCTGAGCAGCTTTTCCGCGACCGACCTGGACGGCAATACCATCGACCAGTCGATGCTCGCGGACTATGACCTGACCATGGTCAACGTCTGGGCAACGTTCTGCGGCCCGTGCATCAAAGAAATGCCCGATCTGGGCACACTGGCGCAGGAATACCAGGATAAGGGCGTGCAGATCATCGGGTTGGTATCCGATGTGCTGAATTCTGACGGCACGATCAACGAGGAGCAGGTGCAGACCGCGCGCAACATTGTCTCCGAAACCGGCGCCGCCTACACCCATCTGCTGCCTTCCGAAGACCTATACGGCGTGCTGTCACAGATCCAATATGTGCCGACCACCTTCTTTGTCGACAGCACAGGCGCACAGGTCGGCTCGGCAGTCATCAGCGCGCAGAGCAAGGACAAATGGATCGAAACGATTGACGCGATGCTCGCGGAGGTACAGGGATGAACTTTGTCCGTCGCAACCGCATCGCGCTGCTCGTTTGCGTGGTGGCTGTGCTCTGCCTTGCATGGGGCGTGATGCAGGGACAGGAGCAGACCGTATTCCGCAAGGCGGTCAATATCTGCATGGAGTGTATCGGCCTTGGGTAAACTGCGTACGCATCTGCGCACCATAGTGCAGATTGTATTCACCGCCCTGACCAACGGCTACGCCGCCGGCTTTGCGCAGGGCACGATCTACAAAGGCACAGGCAAGCTGGTCTGCGTGCCGGGACTGAACTGCTATTCCTGTCCGGGCGCACTCGGTTCGTGCCCGATCGGCGCACTGCAGGCATCGCTGACCAGCCGCACAAACAAATTCCCGGCCTATGTTCTCGGCTTCCTGCTGCTGTTCGGCGCGCTGTTCGGACGGCTGGTATGCGGCTGGCTGTGCCCGTTCGGACTGGTACAGGACCTGCTGCACAAGATCCCGTTTCCCAAAAAGCTGCGCCGTCTGCCGGGCGACCGCGTGCTCAAATGGCTGAAATATTTCATTCTGGTCGGGTTTGTCATCGTGCTGCCGCTAACCATACTTGATATCGTCGGACAGGGGCAGCCATGGTTCTGCGAATACATCTGCCCGTCGGGCACGCTGTTTGCGGGCATCCCGCTGATTGCATCCAATCCGCCGCTGCGTGCAGCGCTGGGCTGGCTGTTCACATGGAAAGCCGCGATTCTCGTTGTCTTGCTTGTGTTGAGCGTGATCGTCTATCGGCCGTTTTGCCGCTATCTATGCCCGCTTGGCGCGATCTACGGGCTATTTAACCCGATTGCACTCTACCGTTTCCACATTGACGAGGACAAGTGCACCAAATGCGGTGCCTGTCAGCACGCCTGCAAGCTGGATATCCCAGTCTGGCAGAAGCCTAACAGCGCCGAGTGCATCCGCTGCAGCGACTGCCGCCGCGCCTGTCCGCATAGCGCAATCCGGACAGAAAACCCGGTGTCACAGCGCTGCGGCGCGCGCAAGCGACCCGCAAAGTAATTTTTTACCTTTCACCGCGAAAGATAATTGTCAACCTTCCGTGCTGCGTGGTATAATACCCATATACCTATCCATACACATTGCACGCAAACGCTCAGATCATTAGGGGGAATTTTCTTGACTGCTGTATATGCCATTCCGGTATCCGCTGTGAATCCGGACGACGGCGCGTCCCGCGCCCGACTATCCCGCAGCCGTCTGGAACAAATCGACCGCCGCCGCGACGCGGCCCGGGCGCAGGGGTTTGCGGCCTCGCTGCTGCTCGAATACGCGGTCGCACAGCAGTTCCCGTGGGTTGTACACCCGCTGGCTATCTCGATTGCTGAGGGCGGCAAGCCCTATCTGGTCAATGAACCGGGTATCCATTTCAGCCTGTCCCACTCGGGAGGCTGGGCGGTATGCGCTGTCAGCGACCATCCGGTCGGTGTGGATATCGAGCGGTGCGAACCCGGCCGACGCGATGTCGCCTCCCGTTTCTTCCACCGCGAAGAGGTGCGTTATCTGAACACCCTTCTGCCCTCCACGCAGGACGATGCGTTCTATAAGCTCTGGACGCTCAAGGAGAGTTTTGTCAAAACCACCGGCCGCGGGCTTGACCTGCCGCTGCGCAGCTTCTGGATCGACATACGCCGTATGCCGCCGCGTCTGGATTGCAGTGAGGTTCCCGGCGCGTATTCGCTGTTCCTGCCCGACTTTGCCGACCGGGGCTACCGCTTGGCCGTCTGTGTGGAACAGGCAAATGCCGAAGCCCCTACCCTGCACATCATGGAATAAAAAAAGGACGATGCTGAACGCATCGTCCTTTTCTTATGCTTTTTTCTGCTCGTAGGCTGCACGCACTGCGGTCGCAAGCTGATCCGAGCAGCTTGTGCCTTTACCACCGCACGAGATACCCTTGAAATAACCCTCGATCTGCTCGACGGTCATCCCCTCAACCACGCGGCTGATCGCCTGCAGATTGCCGTTGCACCCGCCGAGGAAGGATACGTTGTGCACCTTATCCCCTTCCAGATCAAACGAAATACGCATCGGGCATACCCCGCGCGGCTTATAGTCAAAATGCTGCATGTTATGTTCTGCTCCTTCTGTTCACGCCTCACAGCAGCGTGCGGATATAGTCCGCCGCGTGCTGGAAGGACTTTGCTTCAAAATATGGCCGTTCATCCTCGGGCGTCGGGCGGCCGCCCCAGTTGAGCCAGATACCGCCGATGCCCCGGTCGAGCGCACCCTGTACGTCATGCCGGAAATTATCGCCCACCATAATGGCCTCATCCACTGTACAGCCGCATTTCTGCAGCGCCAGCCAGAAAATCGGCGCGCCGGGCTTATCCATGCCCGCCTCCTCGCTCGAAACGAGGAAATCGACGCGGTCGACCAGATCCAGCTTTTCCAGCTTTTCCATCTGGATATCGGCCAGCATATCGGTGCACACCGCGACCTTGACGCCCGCTTGCCGCAGGTCGTCCAGCAGCTCGTGCACACCCTCCCGCAGCTCCATGGTGTCCAGCACCGCATCCCAATAAATGCGATGCACCTTGCGTGCATAGCGCACAGCGTTCAGGCCGAGCGCTTCGAGTGCATTCTGCGCGCAGATAACACGGTCGTGAATAGGCGGCATACCGGGCTGCTGCCGCGTCACACGCTGCCGCGCAGCGCGGAATGCCTGCGCAAAGGCCGCGCCGTCCATATGCAGCTCCTGCTCTGCCCAAACGGCCAGCCGCTCATACGCATACGCGTCGCACGCCTGAAAACTGCCGTACAGCGTATCGTCCAGATCAAAGAATACTGCTTTCAGTCCCATACTATCCTCACAACAGGTTTTCGTTATACACCGCGCGGCTGCCGCCGACAAATTTTGCGCGGCGACGCGCACACAGCAAGATCGCCTCACCGATGCGCTTGACTTCGATGCGCAGCGGCACTACAACCGGCTTTATGTGCATGCCGATCAGCGTGCCGCCGATATCCATGCCCGCAAACGCCGACTGTTTGAGCGACTCGACCGCGACCGGATCGGCAAAGCGCTTGTATGCGGTCGTGCCAAACGAGCCGCCCGCCTTGGGCTGCGGCACGACGTTGACCTCTTCCAGTCCAAATTTGTCGCACACCTTCCGCTCGACGATCAGCGCACGGTTCAGGTGCTCGCAGCACTGCGCCGCCAGCTCGACGCCGCGCTCCTGCAGCACACCGTAAATGCCTTCAAAGATCACCTCCGCGACCTCGACGCTCGAATGTGTGCCGATCTTCTCGCCGCAGACCTCGCTCGACGAACAGCCGACCACAAACAGATCGCCAGCCTTCAGTTTTGCGCCCTCACATACCTGCAAAGCTGCCTGTGCAGCCTGCTGCCTGATTTCAGAAAGCTCCATTTTTCATGCCTCCTTTTATATAACAACAGTATAGCACAGTTTGCCCGTGCTTTCACCGTCTTTTTTCCTGCGGCATACTCTGACAGTGAGGCGATGCCTCAAACCCGACAGACAAGGAGCCACTGACCTATGAATACGCCTAATCAAACGGACGGGTCGGCGCTGCCCGCGGACAGCATCGACCCCCATCTGCTTTCACTCGCCATGGCCTTTGTGCCGGCGCAGAGCTTTGATACGCCCTATGAACCCGCGCTGGCCTTCAGCCGCGGCACGATTTTCCCGGCGCTCGACAAGCCGTTCCTCGGAGAGGAGGCTGTCCCGCAATGACTGAACGCGAAAAGCTGCTCGGCCGCGTGCGCATGTATGACTTTGCGCTCGTGGACGTAATCCAGTACCTCGACGGCCACCCGAACAACACGGCGGCGCTGGCCTATTACAGCAAGATGCGCACGGCCTTCGACAAGGCCGCCGCCGAATATGAGGACGCATTCGGCCCGCTGACCGCCCGCGAGGTAGATACCCGCGTGGGCACCTGGCGCTGGATCGACGACCCGTGGCCGTGGGAAGGAGAGGATAACTGATGTGGTCATACGATAAACGCTTACAATACCCGGTTAATATCAAAAACCCCGATCCGCAGACCGCCAAGATTGTCATCACGCAGCTTGGCGGACCAAATTGTTAAAACAGATATCAAAATCGAAACCCTCAATTACATCCTTGATTATAACTTTACTAAGGGAGGACCTTTTGCCCCGCCCGGCTCATGCACCCGCGATACGGCATATTGCATAATTTTACTTTTTCTTTTTGTACACCTTTTTCTTTACCACACATTGACGTATACTGCAATGTGTGGTATACTATAATCACAGTAAAGGAAAGGACATTAAGGAGGAAATAAAAATGACCGAGAACATGATTAAGGCACTCGAAAGCAAGGGCTTCCACCGCTGGACCAAGGGCGACTACGACCGCCTGTACGCCAATGCAGAGGACTTCGGTCTCTACACCGAGTCTTACAATTCTGGAAACGTCAGATACGCCGAGCTGAACGGCGTAAAAATCAGCAACGCCGCTGCTGGCCGCATTCTCGCCGCCAAGATCTACATCGACGTCAAGACCGGCGAGCTGGTCGTCTCCCGCGCTACCGGCGACGCCGACGATATCGTTGAAGCTGTCAAGACCGCGATCGAAGATGCCAAGGCTGAGACTGAGGCCGAGAAGGCCGAAGGGGCGGAAAAGACTTCTGCGCCGCATCTGTCCGAGGATGCTGTCCGCGAAGCTCTGATCAATTACCAGAGCGCCGAATTCGAAGAGACCGGCGTTGATTACTACCTGCACATCACCGCAGACGGCGAGATCGTCCCCAATATGTACAAGGCCGACGAGACCTTCATCTCCTCTGCTCATCCCACAGCCTACGGCTACACGCTCGAGCAGTGGCAGAGCGGCGAGGTCTCCTCCGAAGACATCTACGACCATGAGGTCGCCGGAGATCCGGTCTTTGACGAGATCGTCCGCGAGCTCACCGATCAGGCAAACGCCTGGCTTGCAAAGGAGGCCGATTAAATGTTATCCTTCCAAGAATTTCTCGACCTGCTGCAAATCGCGCAGCAGCACAGCCGATTTGAGCAATTTGAATTCGCGTCCGCCAAGTATGTCGACCATGACAGCCGCGAGGGAGAACGCACTCCCGGCATCGTATGGCGCATGAAATATGCCAACCTGAATATTAAATCCACTCGCGGCGTATCTCAGCTCACACAGGCTGAATTCGCCCAGAAATACGGCATATCCCAGCGATCTGTAGAAAGCTGGGAAGGCGGCCATCGCCGGCCGCCGGAGTATGTTGTAAATCTTCTGGCCTATGCCGTGTACACGGATACGGTAACAGAGAAAAAGACCTGGTATCTTCCGGATGACAAGCATGCTGATGCTTTTTTTGGACCTGTAATGCCTGTCTGTGTAGATATGGAAGAGCTGATCCGGCTTGCCGAAGGCTGGGAGATGCCGCTTGACGAGCTGCTAGATCAAGTACATGAGGCCAGCAAGGAAGAAATCGCTGAGTTTGGAGTCGACGAATGAGCGTAAAAAAATTAATCGGTCAGCGATTTGACCGACTCGTCGTAATAGACGAGTACAAAAAGGACAAGTGGGCGATGTGCCGCTGCCGCTGTGATTGCGGTACGGTCAAAGATATCCGCCGCTACTCTTTGCTAAGCGGCAATACGACCTCGTGCGGCTGCATCCGCCGAGGGGATCTGACCGGGAGGCGCTTTGGCCGTCTCATCGCGCTGGAATACGCCGGACAGCAGGGCCGCAAAACATTATGGAGGTGCCGATGCGACTGCGGCAAAGAAGTGATTGTGCAGCGTGCCAGTCTAATTTCGGGTAACACCAAGTCCTGCGGCTGCGCTGTCGATCCTAGCAAAATGCTTGCGGACTGCATAGACGGGACACGCCTTGGAGCAATCCGCCACCATCACCGATCTGATAATACAAGCGGTGTGACCGGCGTCAGCTGGAATAAGCGTCGCAGCAAGTGGGAGGCATACATCCGATTTCAGGGCAAGCAAATTCATCTCGGGCTATACGATAAAATCGAGGACGCGGCGAAAGCCCGCGCCCGAGCCGAAGAAGATTATTTTCAAAAATTCCTCCAAGAACATGAAAAGCCCGAGGCTTAATGCCCCGGGCTTTTCCGTGTCCAAATTGAACACCGTTATTTCATTGCAGCCGCGAGCTTGATGACCAGCTCCGTACCGTACTCATACGCCAGCAGGTACTGCATGGTTTCTGCAGCCAGACCGGCAGTGCTCTGCACCTTGGTAATCGCCGCCTGCACTTCTTCGTCGGTTTCCGGCTCATCCTCCACATCGTCCTCCGGTTCGTCGTAGGCCAGACCGAGGGTGTCGAGGATGCCCTTCGCGTACGCGACACCGAACGCCTGCTGCTCGGCCAGAGTGTCGGCCTGCGCGGCGTCGGCCTTGGTGTCGACGAACACGCCCTCGCAAATCACCGCCGGGCAGGCCGTATCGCGGA
Organism: Candidatus Agathobaculum merdavium; assembly: GCA_019115615.1. Classification (GTDB taxonomy): domain Bacteria; phylum Bacillota; class Clostridia; order Oscillospirales; family Butyricicoccaceae; genus Agathobaculum; species Agathobaculum merdavium. The sequence continues at coordinate 8,396 of DXDE01000209.1, forward strand.
TAAAGGCATAGTAATCCCCACGACTCCCCTGCCGTGTCTTGACGCCGCGGCTGTTCTGACCCATGGCCTTGACGTGCCGTTCAATATTCTGCGCGAGCGTCTTACCCATGCCGCCATGGATGGTGTGGAACACCTCGAAGCCGTCGCCGCCGCCCGAGTTATTATGCACATCGATTGCCAAATCGGGCGCGTAAGCGTTGCACTCCGCGACCTCCTGCATGACGGTGTCGTCCTCGTCCTTGGTGCGGCTCATCTTGACGTCCACGCCATAGGCGACGAGGAAATCGCGGCACGCGAGCGCCATCTGCAGATTGGTGTCAGCCTCCTCAATGTAGCCGACCGCGCCGGGGTCGCTGCCGCCGTGACCGACACCGATAAACACCTTCTTCTTGCTCATAGGATTGTCCTCCTTGTTCTTCTTTCTCATACATACTACGCTGCACACCGGTCTGCCGTCCGTGCCCTCTTTTTCCGGCGCGAATAAGTAGCCGTCCTCCGTGCGGTACATGCCCGTCGAGCCGCCCGCGTCCTGCACCAGCAGCAGCATGATCGTGTACCGACCGGCAGCGTAGCGTGCCACCTGCTCCTCGGTGCAACCGTCCGAGGACTGCACGACGATGATGCGCCCGTCCGCGAGCGCGCCGATCATGTTGCGGCTGCGGTAGGTGGACTTGTCCAGTCCGGACAGCACCACGCCGTCCCGCACGGCGACCTTGACGCCCGCGACCACGTTGCCCGGACTGACGGTCAGGCGCTCGGCCGTGCCGCCATAACCGCAGTCTACGTCCTTCGCGCGCAGGTACTGCAAAGTACGGCCGCGGATCACGCCGTACTGGTCGCTGCCCGCGCCGGTCATATTGAACTGGCAGAGGTTGTGCACCACGTCGGCCTGTTCCTCTGCCGCCCACATTTTCAGCGTTTTAGCGGGCTTGCAGGCCGCGCCGTAGGACGCAGCCGCAAACCAGATGTCCCACTCACTCGGGTCATAAATGTCGCATCGGATACTGCTCATGTACTCACTCCCCCGCCTGCGCGTTGACTTCAGGCAGACCAGCGACGCTGGTCAGCAACGAGACGATGCCCGCCAGCGCAGCCGCCGATGCGACCATCGGCCAGTTGACTTCGCTCATCGCCGCCGACGCACCGATGACGCCGATCGCGGACTGCGCCACGGTCTTAACCGCACGCACGCCTGCCGCCTTGATCCACAGCTTGGTCTTTTCGCTCATTTTGTCGTTCCCCTTTCCTATCATAGGTTTTTCATATCTCGGATATCGTGCTGCACCTCGAGCATCTGTCCCTCGAGCTTGTAGGTGCGCTCGACGACCTTGTTGTGCTCGGCGACCTTTTTCTCGAGTTGCTCAATGCGGTAATTGGTCAGGTTGGAGGAGATCAGGATGCCGCCGAACGTGCCCGCCAGCGTGCCCAGCAGGCTCATGCCTGCAACGATTACTTCAATTGGCATAGATCGGTGGGGCGGTTCGACCCGCCCCGTCGCCTCCTTCCTTTTACAGGCCGAGCAGCTGCTTGTCCGCGGGACGCAGCAGCTCCGGCACGCCGGTCACGGTCGCACGCCAGTGGCGGTACTGTGCGCGGGCAAGGTCATTGTGCTTCAGGCCGTGTTTGTGGTCGTACTTGTCCAGACACACACCGATGTCGCCGCCCATGGACTTAACTTCCTCGTGGTTCTGGATGTAGATGTTGTTCTTATACATATTTTTACTTCCTTTCCGGCCTTACGGCCAACGTATTTCATAAATAGGGGGAGCGTCCCTCCTATTTGCTGTCAATCGATCAAACACGCATAGGCATCACCCCCTCAATGTTTCAGCCACCCCGCCACCCGGTGCAGCGCGTTCTCCAGCTTTATCGCCGCCGCGCTGAGGAAAAACCACGCGACGACAAACTGCGGGCACACCTGCCCCCATAGGTTGCCTGGCATGTCGGAGTAGTCCCACACATTCCAGCCCAGCCAGCGGTTAACCACCAGTCCCACCAGTAGTTCAAGCGCGGTCACGAGCACCGCGCCTTGCAGCATTTGCAGCCACATCGGCGGGTGATCCTGCCACTCGTCCAGCAGGCCGATGAGCACAAAGCACACCCCACCCAGCACGCCCATCGTCCAGTGGGAGTGCCCCCGCCAGAGGGTTTCGATCCCCATGTAAGTAATGCCGCCGATGGCGCCCATCACGCTATGCAGCAGCACCGACGCTGCTGTAGTCGA
>DXDE01000210.1 GCA_019115615.1 Candidatus Agathobaculum merdavium
CGAGCTTGATGAGCTCAAACACGTCGATGCCCATCTTGTCGCAGATAACCGACAGTTCGTTCGCATACGCGATGTTAACATCGCGGAAGGTGTTCTCGGTCAGCTTGCACATCTCGGCGGTCAGGTCGTCAGTCTTGTGGACGACGCCCTTTTCCAGCACCTTTTCGTAAATCGACGCTGCCATCTCAGCAGCTTCCGGGGTGCGCGCGCCAACGATGCGGTCGTTGTTCTTGAGTTCATACATCATATTTCCCGGGATGACGCGCTCCGGGCAGTGCGCAACATGGATCTTGTCCATGTCGATGCCGGACTCCTCACTCAGCACGCGCGCGAGCATTTCGCTCGTGTGCGGCGGCACGGTGGACTCCAGAATGACCAGATTGGACGGCTCGAGCAGCTTGCCCGCCATGCGGCCGGCGGACTCGACATACTTCAGGTCAGCCTTGTGGCTGCCGGTCTCGTCCTGGTAGAACGGGGTCGGCACAGCGATATAGAACACGTCGGACTTGGTCAGTTCGCTCGAAAAATGCAGATGGCCGTGCGCCACCGCGGTCTCAAACGCCTCCTGCAAGCCGGGTTCTACGATATGGATATGGCCGCCCTGCAGCGTTTCGATCGTTTTTTCGTTCACGTCAAAGCCGCAGACCTCAAAACCGGCTTCGGCCAGCGTGATCGCGGTCGGCAGGCCGATGTAGCCCAGACCCATGACAGTAATTTTCATAATTTCAAAACCTCTTTATCGACATTCTTTAATCATTATACCACTTTTTTTCTTTATTTCAATCAAAGGTTTGAATTTTCTGTCCGGAGCGTCTATAATGTATGATGTGATGAATTCACAGTAAATTGATAGGATGATGAGTATGATTTTCAAAGGCCTGCTCGACGATGCGCGCTCCATTCGCGACCGCGACCCCGCCGCGCGCACCACGCTCGAGGTCTTTTTGCTGTATCAGGGCTTCCATGCGCTGATCTATCACCGTCAGGCGCATTGGCTGTATAAACACAAGCATTTCTTTTTGGCGCGTGCGCTTTCACAGTTTGCCCGTCACATGACCGGTATCGAGATTCATCCGGGCGCGACCATCGGCCGTCGCCTGTTCATCGACCACGGCATGGGCATCGTCATCGGTGAGACCGCGGAAATCGGGGACGACTGCACGATTTACCACGGCGTGACCCTCGGCGGCACCGGCCACGACACCGGCAAGCGCCACCCAACGATCGGCAACAACGTACTGATCTCGACGGGCGCGAAGGTACTCGGCCCGTTCACCGTGGGCGACAACAGCCGCATTGGCGCCAACGCGGTCGTTTTGCAGGAGGTGCCGCCGAACTCTACCGTTGTCGGTGTCAAGGCGCGCGTCGTCAAGATCGACGGCCAGCGTGTTCCGTCCTATGACCTCGACCAGATTCACCTGCCCGACCCGCTCGCGCAGGAGCTGTGCCGCTTGCAGCACCGCGTCTACGTCAACGAGCAGAAGCTCAAACGCGAAGAAATCCGCGACCGCGAAGCGGACGAATAAAGCAGCAAGTCCTATGTGCAAAAAACGCACCATCTGTCAGATGGTGCGTTTTTTATGCCCTGATAAATGCAATGCGCTTCGTGCATTACTGCCCGACGGCTCCATCCCCCTGCTCATCCGTAAAACGGAACTTTCCCGTTTCGTCTACATAGGCCGCGCAGTCATCCGCTTTACCGGCCTTTCTCAGCGCCTCGCGCCGGCGCCGGATCAGATCGGTGTAGAAGGCGCGGTATTCCTCCCGCAGGTTGTCTTTGCGCTGCCACATGGCAGCTTCCACTTCCTGCCGCGCCTTGTTGCTCTCTGTCGACGGGCCGTATTTCTGATCGAGCATTTTGGAGAAAAGGCCCAGATACTCCTCTTTTTCCATGGCTTCCACCTTGGTGACCTGTTCGAGTGAGGCAGACAAATCCAAGGCTACATTGCCCTTCATAAACTGCGTAAACAGCGTATTGTACAAGGTGTCGTTAGCGTGGGGCTTGTATTCAGTGCTCATGTGCTGCGCGCCTTCGTCCTTGAGCTTGCTGAAGGATGCTTCCTTGTCAAAGGAACACAGATGGTTATCCGTCCGATGGAGAAAGTTCTCCCCCTTGGTATCAAAGTTGCACAGCAGCCAGTCTAGCGTATGCTCTCGCAGGATTTCCTTTTTCATTTCGGCGGGGATATTGTCCTGCGGATCAGTCTGCCAGAAAAACAGGTCAAACCGCTGCGCCGCCTCGATGGTCTCGATTTTCTCCTGAAAGGAACCAAGAACCTTTTTGCCCTCCATAGCGGCATAAGCCGGGATGGAATAAGGCCCGCATATCTTTTCCTGCAAGGCGGCAGCAGCCTCGGTAACCAGCGCGCCCTCCGGCTTATACATGCCGATGCAGTTGGTCGCCTCCTTAAAAAGATACTGCTTGTAGCCAACGACCTGCCCGTCCCGCAAAATCGGGCTGGAACGGTCCTCGAAAATGTACATGGGCTTGGTGCCGCCGAAGAAGGCACGCCCAACATTGACAAGCGTCTGTCCTGTCGGCAGCTTCCATTCGGCATCCTCATGGGAAAGGGGATTGTCTTTGCGGAATATCTTTTTCAGGCGGTCGTAGTGTCCGTGCCGCGTGAGCGTCGCTTTTTCCCGCTCCTTTTCCTCGCCCTCGGGCATCTGGGCCACCTTGAGCTTGCGGCGCAGATGGTCGGCTTTCAGCTCCTGCTCTTCCTTTACCTCCATGGCTTTACGCCGCTGGGCAGACTTTTCCGGCAGCATGCGGGCAAACGCACCTGCGAGTTTTGCCCGTTCGGCCTGCGCCTTGTGCTTGACCTTCATCTGCTCGATCTCGTCGCCCTCTGCCGCCTTCAATTCGGCTTTTTCTTCCAGCGCCACCGCCTTCAGTCTGGCGGCCAACAGCGCCTGCTCCGCTTTGATTTCATTTCCCACTGCTTCCTGCGACTGGTTGTGCAGCGCCTGTTCCTGCCGCCGCACAACCTCTTTCTGCTCCGCCGCCTTTTGCCGCGCGCTTTCCAGCTGTTCCCGTTTCTTGCGCTCAAAATAGCCCTCTTTTTGCTGCAAAGGCGGGGCGGGCGCGTCAATCTCTGCATGCGTCTCCATATGCTGCACCAGCGGCTCGGCAACCTGCTGCTGCGCTTCCTGCTGCTGAACCTCCTGCTGGAGCGGCTCCGCCAGTTGGTTCTGCTGAACCACTTCCTGCTGCTGCACTTGGATGGGTTGCTGAATCTGCAAATCCTTTTGCTTGGTTATCGTGTCAGGCATGCCGCATCCCTCCTTATAGCTGCATATCCCATGCCGCCTGATAGTATCTTGCCAGTACCTCCCGGTTCGGCAGCAGCTTATCAACAAGGGAAACCGAAACCGGCGTGACGGCAGCAATCCGCAAATCGCCGCCGCTCTGCGGTAAAAGGCTGCTGATCTGCGCCAACAGCGCCATCAACTGACGGTGGCAGCCTGCTGCACACCAGACAAAAGACAGATCGAGATCTGCCCCATCGTTTGTCACGAACGCTGCGGCATGAATATTAGCGCCGTCTGTGGCACAGAGGCACAGGGGCTGGCAGCAGTCCTGCCCGTCGAAGTTATCCCACAAAAGCGCGTGTTGCTGCTCGAGCTGAAGGAGAAATTGACGGCGTGTGACCGCAGGCAGAGAGAAAAACGGGCGGATTTGGACGCTGTTGTTCCGCAAAGCAGCCAGCCGACTGCGGGGAATCTCAGACAACGGCACTTTGCAGATCATTCCGTCCTCCGGTGACACCGAGAAGTTTTCCAGCCCGGCAAAAAACAGATAAACCGGGTCTTGCAGGTCGGGCGCGGAAAAGCTGCACACCACCGGCGTGGTGGTATCCCATGCGTGGCGGCACAAATACTCCACCATGCCGCGGGCAATTCCCCTGCGCCGGTATTCCGGCGAAACTGCCAGCATACGGATTTCCGCCACCGGTTTTCCGATGCGAAAAACCAGTATGCCGCAGGCAGTCCTGTCCTCCACAGCGCCTATCGCATACAGATTTTTCTGCTCTGTCAACCGCCTGCACAGTTCCTCGCTCAGCAGAGGGGCAAACCAGTGCAGTGTTTCATCCGTGATCCGAATAAATTCCCTCATGATCCCAGTCCTTACAGCCGAATGATTGCTTAAATTATAGCATGGGGGCATCCCCGCTATGACCATCGCGCAAAATCTGTTGATGCTTGTGTAAAATCTGCTATTCCATAGTAAACGATGCGGACAAGCACGATGCAGCCGCGAAATTGGGCTCGTACAGATGACAAAAACCGGCGTGATATGTCGATTACATATCACGCCGGTTTCTTGAGATGTGAATATCTTTTTGAGCAATCCCCTAATGGCTATTTGTTCTTTCATTTTTTCCGTAGGTAGACTGCTTTTTTTACACGATAATCCAACAGACCCAAATCATACATAATTGCCGCAATTACCGAGGCATGCCGAGGAGAATAGTGCGGGAAGCGATTATACAAATACCAGCCGAATCCATCTTTCGGTGGATCCGTCATACTCGCCCCCATCACTTTCTCTGCTCCATCGCTGAAGAATTCTTGCAAAATTGTATACAGCATGTCTTCTGTGAAGGAGAAATTCATTTTGCTCCATTGAACAAGAATTTCATTCTGCACACAGCAATACAAGATATTGTTATTCTTCCTTGCAAGTGTTGAAATTCTCTTCCAAATTAATTGCTGCATAAGAAAACACCTTTTTATTCCTCGGGAAATCCCGCGGCGATCACGCCGAACAGTTCGTTGATGCGGTCGTATCGCCCTTTGAGGTACAGCCAGCCGAACAGGGCTTCGAGCGCGGTTGCCTGCGAATACTCGGCCACCGACGCCGACTTGGGCACACTCTTGGGCTTGGCGTTGCGGCCGTGGCGGTAGACCTCCTGCTCGGCTTCATCGAGCAGGGGCAGGATGCGCTGCACGGCCTCTGCCTGCGCGGGCGCGCAGACCAGCTGCGTCGTGCGGCGGTGCAGGTTTTTGGCGGTCTGCAGGCCGCCGCAGGCCAACAGCGAGCGCACCAGCACTTCATAAACGGCATCGCCCACATGGGCGAGCGCGAGGCTCGACATGCGGGCGATAGCAGCGTCATCCAAAACCGGATGCAGATAATCCATTACTTGTCCTCAGTGGCAGGAGCAGCAGCTTCCGCAGCGGCGGCCTTTTCCGCCTCAGCCTTAGCCTTGGCAGCAGCAGCCTGCTTTGCCTGCATCTCCTTGAACTTGGCCTTTTCCTCTTCGGTCGGGACAGGCTCGATGCAGCCCTTCGGGCAAGCCTTGGCGCACATCTTGCAGTTCTTGCACTTGTCGTAGTCGATCTTGGCTACGCCGTCAACCACATGGATGGCATCAAACTTACAGGTCTTTTCGCACATCTTGCAGCCGATGCAGCCGTTGGAGCAGACCTTCATAACCTCGGGGCCCTTGTCCTTGTTGACACAGTTGACGTGTACCTTCTTGGACTCGGGGATCAGGTCGATCAGCTTCTTCGGGCAGGCCGCGACACACTTGCCGCAGGCTACGCACTTTTCGGTGTCGACCTTGGCAACGCCGTCCACAACGTGGATCGCGTCAAACGCACAAGCCTTGACACAGGAGCCGAGGCCCATGCAGCCATAAGCGCAAGCCTTCGGGCCGCCCGCAACGCGCATTGCTGCGGTGCAGTCCTGCAGGCCTTCGTACTTGGTCTTGTCGACCGCGTTGCAGCCGCCGTTGCAGTAAACGTGCGCAACCTTGCGCTCGCCAGCCTCAACCGCGACGCCCATAACAGCGGCGATCTTTTCCGCCGCAGCAGCGCCGCCGACCGGGCAGCCGTTGACCGGCGCCTTGCCCTCTACGATTGCAGCCGCCAGACCGTCACAGCCCGGATAGCCGCAGCCGCCGCAGTTTGCGCCCGGCAGGCACTCACGCACGAGCGGCACGCGCTCGTCTACCTCGACCGCGAACACCTTTGCCGCGATGCCCAGCAGGATCGCGAACACCACGCCCATGATAAACAGCACGGCGACCGCTGCAATGACATTATTGATATCCATTTCTTATCTTTCCCCCTTGCTTACCAGATCGACAGGCCGGAGAAGCCCATGAAAGACATCGCGAGCAGCGCCGCGGAAACCAGCGCGATCGGGAAGCCTTCAAAGCACTTGGGGCACTTTGCCGTTGCGTCCAGACGCTCACGGATGGAGGCGAACAGCACGATCGCCAGCGTATAGCCAACGCCGGCGCACACGCCGTATACCATCGAGCCGATGAACGAATAGCCGTTGTCAATGTTGGAGATCGCAGCGCCCAGAACCGCACAGTTGGTGGTGATCAGCGGCAGGAAGATGCCGAGCGCGGAATACAGCGCGGGCATCGCCTTTTTCATGAACATCTCAACGAACTGTACGAGCGTTGCGATAACCAGGATGAACGCGATGGTCTGCATGTAGTCCAGACCGAGCGGGTCGAGGATGAAGTACCAGACCGCCCACGAAACGGCGCTGGCCAGCGCCATAACGAAGATAACCGCCATGCCCATGCCGATGGCCGTGTCGGTCTTTTTGGATACGCCGAAGAACGAGCAGCAGCCGAGGAACTGGACAAGGATGTAGTTGTTGACCAGAACCGCTGCCACGGCAAGCGACAGGACTTCGGTCAGGCCCATTGCATCAGGAAAA
>DXDE01000211.1 GCA_019115615.1 Candidatus Agathobaculum merdavium
GTGTTTTGTCCCCGATCATGACAATGAGGAGAGATCAGAAAAGCAATGGAACAAAAGAAAACAAAATTTGAGATCATTACAAAAGATGACACTACAACAAACATCTTTCTAAATGGCCAAGACATTACGGAAAACGCTTTGTCTGTGACCTTCAAGCATGCTGCTGGAGAAGTGCCAACTGTGACGATTGAGTATCTTGTAGATGAATGCACGGTACGCACGCTGGGCGAACTGATTGTCAAAAAAAGAAGGCCGTGACGCTACGGCAATAACATCACGGCATCAATTTACGGGTTCATACAGTTTTTGAAAAGAGGGCAATCACGGCCACTGCTACCAGCGGTTTTTGCAAGGGTGCATCGACGCATAATCGCAAAGAAAACTTGTCTTTTTATATTGTGGACCTGATGCCCCCAAAATAGGAACTTCGACGAATGATACTTCAATTTCAACTTCATCGTCAAGTTCTGGGCAGTATCCATAAGCTGATGAGGTTTTTTTCATAATTTCACCTTCTTTCGCTTTCAGTATATCACATGGGGCAGAAGGGTACAAGCGCACTCAGAAAGGAGGACACCCATGTCTGAAACATACAAAGTCACGGACGCAGCCAAGCGCATGGGCATCGCGCCGGAGACGCTACGTACCATGCTGGTTCGCAAAGAGCTTCCGTTTGGCGTGACGCATCGCATGCCGAGCGGCAGGCGCATCTACATCATTCCTCGCGAGGCGTTCGACCGGTTTATGGCAGGGGAAAGAGGAAATACATGAAGCGTATGCCTGAGAAAGGCAAAAACACATACAAAAAGGGAGGGAAGAAATTGAAGCTGGCATTTAAGATAGCGGCATGCAGCTGCGCGGGCATCATTGGCGTGGCCGCTGCCGCTTGGGACGCAGACTGGTGCAGCGGGATCTCATTTGTGATGATTCTAATCGGCTGCGGGTGCGGGTTGTTTGTGGCTCTGCATGAGTTGGCTGTCATTCGAGCATTCGAGCAGAAGGAGAAAGAGGCCATCCGGCACAGCGCGTGGAAGGCTGAGTTTTTCCGGGAGATTGATAAGCTGTGAAGCCTTTTGCCAACCGGTACATAACGAAAGATGCCGCCTCCGGAGCTGGCACTCCGAAAACGGCAAAGAGAATAACTCACCTATAGAATACCACAAGGAGGGTATTTGTCAATGCTGAAAATCGAATGTAATAAGAAAGACACTAAAGTGGTTGCCGCGGGGTCTCTTAAGGTGATCGCTATTGAAATGGGGGCAGCGCTTGCTTCCTTGTACGAGCAGATTTACGCTGAAAACCCGAAGGCCGCAAATGCTCTGCGGGGAATCATCACCGGCATGGTGATAGCTTCGAACTCGCCCATTTGGACGCCAGAAAAGAAACACGCAAAATTCTCGTTTGTGTGCGACGCGAAAAATATCTCCGCTCAGGACATCCGCACAGCGTTGGATGCTGGCGCAACTGCCGATGTGATTAAGGCTTTACTGGAGGATTGATGGGTATGAAAGCAACTGGAATTGTTCGTCGCGTAGATCCTCTCGGGCGGTTCGTTCTTCCTAAGGAACTGCGCGACACCATGGGGATCCCAGAGGGAACACCGCTTGCATTTTTCGTGGACGGCGAGGACATTATTCTGCGCAAGTATGGCCGCAGCTGCGTGTTCTGCGGCGGTGAGGACGATCTGTTCGACTTTTATGACCGCCCGATCTGTTCGACTTTTATGACCGCCCGATCTGCGAGAACTGCGCCCGTCAGCTTGCGGCAGGACTGAAAGGAGAGGTGTGATATGGACAAATTGGTATTGCCTCGTCGAAAGCCACGAAAGCCAGAAATTGTCCGATTAGATCCCAAGGCCGCTGCTGTTGTAGCGAAAATTGTTGATGAAACGGGATACTCCGTACAGTTTATCGTCAGCCAAATGGTTCTATTCTGCAAGGACCGGGTGGAGTTAGCAGATATGGGGGATATGGATGACGCAGATTGAAAACGCACACTTCCAAATCCGGGAGATCCGGGCAATTGCATGGAAGCGGGAGTACTGCAGGGAGAACGATTTGTTCCGCAAAGATAAGCATGGCTTCAGCGTACCGGATATTTCCGCAGCACCGGAGCCGACCGATGAGGAACTGGGCTGGCCGGAACCGATGGTTTCGGTGACCTGGCCGAAGGGGTACATCACGATGACGCTGGCAGCCTATAGCAAGATGTCGGCAAAGGATAAAAAGGTATTCAACAAATTAGGAGGTTTAATGTAATGGAAATCAAGGTATTTGTGGAAATTCCCGCTCTGGATCACTTGGCTGAAGTGCTGAGCGGCAAGATTGCCAACCACAAGGAAGTTCCGGCCCGTACAGAAATGAACACCAGCTCGGCAGTGGCGTCTGCCCCGGAACCTGCAGCAGCTATGCCGGCTCCGGAACCTGTAGTGGCCCCGGTTCAGACGGCCACCGCGCCGATCACTCCAGTCTCGCAGGGCACTGTGCCGATCGCTCCGGTCTCGCCGGGTGCAGCGCCGACATACACCCGCGACCAGCTGGCCAAGGCGGCGACCGACCACCTGATGCCGCAGCGCATGCAGGAGCTCACCAGTTTGCTCGCAAGCTTCGGTGTCCAGTCGTTGATGGATCTGCCGGAAAATCGCTTCGGTGAGTTTGCCACGGCGCTGCGGGGATTGGGGGCGAAGATCTAATGCCCCCGATCACACATGCGAAGCTCGGCGCGTCGAGCGCAGCCCGTTGGCTGGCCTGTCCGCCGTCAGCAGATCTCTGTGAGCGGTTCCCTGATAAGGGGAGCGGCTATGCGGCAGAGGGGACGCTGGCGCATGAGCTTGCCGAGCTAAAGGTGCGCAAGCACTTCACCCCGATGTCCAAGACGGCATACACCCGGGCGTACAACAAGATCAAGAAGGACGAGTTGTACACCCCCGAGATGGATCATGTCACGGACGACTATCTGGAGTACATCAAGGATTGCGCGATGAAGTACGACGCTGCGCCGTCTGTAATCTGCGAGGTGCAGGTGGACTTTTCTGCTTACGTGCCCGGCGGTTATGGCACGGCCGACTGCATCATGCTGGGCGGTGGAACGATGCGCGTGATCGACTTTAAGTATGGCAAGGGCGTACCGGTTTCTGCTGAGGAAAATCCGCAGATGATGCTCTACGCGATCGGCGCGCTGGCGCAGTACTCACTGCTGTACCGCATTGATAAGGTGATTCTTACCATTGCCCAGCTGCGGCTCGGCGCCCCGGAGGAATGGGAGATTACACCGGACGAACTGTACAAGTGGGCGGGCGAATACGTGCAGCCCCGTGCCAAGCTGGCATGGGAGGGCAAGGGGGAGTTTTCCCCCGGCCCTCACTGCCGGTTCTGCAAGGTTCGCGCGCAGTGTAAAGCGTTGGCTGAGTCGAACATGACGATCGAGCGGTATCAGCCCTCGTCAGAGCCGAACCTTCTGAGCGATACTGAGATCGGCGACGTTCTCGTCCGTGCAGAGCCTTTCATCAAGTGGCTGGAGTCCGTTAAGGAGTACGCATTGGAAGCTGTACTGGGTGGCAAGACGATCCCCGGCTGGAAGGCTGTCGAAGGCCGCAGCGTTCGCCAGTTCGACGACGTGGATCAGGCTTTTTCTGATCTGAAGGCCGCCGGCATCGATGAGGCACTGCTCTATGAGCGTAAGCCTCTCACTCTGGCAGCTGTGGAGAAACTGCTCGGCAAGGCGCAGTTTGCAGAGCTCTGCGGTGCGCACATCATCAAGCCGCATGGCAAGCCCGCACTGGCGCCGGAGAGCGACAAGCGGCCGGCTTACAGCCGTGCAGCTGCTGACTTTGAGGATATTGCCACATGAGTTTATGGGACGATATCCGAAACGATTACGCATACGAACTATACCATCCAAGGAGGAACAAAGCTATGTATCAGAACAACCCTACTAAATGCCTCACCGGTGAGGTTCGCCTTTCGTACGCACACCTCGACCAGCCGCACAGCAACAATGGCGGCGAACCGAAGTACGGCGCGACGCTGCTGATTCCCAAGACCGACAAGACCACCGAAGCGGATATCCGTGCAGCCATCAACGCTGCGTATGAAAACGGCGTGAAGAACCTCTGGAAGGGTAGCCGCCCGCAGATGCGCTACCCGGTGATCTATGACGGTGATGGCGTGCGCCCGTCCGGTGAGCCTTTCGGCGAGGAGTGCAAGGGCCACTGGGTCATTACGGCATCCAGCAAGCAGAAGCCGCAGTG
>DXDE01000212.1 GCA_019115615.1 Candidatus Agathobaculum merdavium
GACTTTGCGGCGGCGCTGGCTGAGGACGATGTGTATGACTACATGCTGGTCGACTGCCCGCCCGCGTTTTCGGCAAGCTGCGCGGCAACGCTGTATGCGGCGGACGAGGTTATCATTCCGACCAGCATCGGACAATACGAGGAATGGGGCGTGGAAAACCTGACCCGCCAGATCGACGGCATGCTTTCCGTCAATCCGCAGCTGCACCTCGGCGGCCTGCTGGTCACCATGTGGCACAATGCGCCGCTGGTCGTGCAGGGCGAGGCGCGCATGCGCGAGGCGTTTCCCGGGCGCGTGTTCCGCACCGTGATCCGGCGCACTGACAAGGTCGGCGAGAGCGCCTATTACCGCGAGAGCGTGCTCGACTATTCGCCCACCAGCGCGGCGGCGCGGGATTACCGGAAGTTCGTGGACGAGTATTTCGGAGGCGAAGCAAATGGCGAAGTCAAAGTTTAATCTGGCCGAGGTGCTGGGCGATACGGTGTCCAAATTGAACACCATGCAGGTGCGCGAGATCCCGCTGGATCAGCTCGAGGAAAACCCGGACAACTCCTACGCGCAGACCGGCATCGACGAGCTGGCCGAGTCGATCGAGGTTGTCGGCCTGCAGCAACCGCTCGTGGTCGTGCCGGTAGAGGACAGCCGCTTCCGTATTCTTGCCGGTCATCGGCGGCGCAGCGCGCTGGAGAAGCTGGAGCGCAAGACCGCGCCGTGCGTCGTGCTGGACTCCGACCTTGACCCGTCGCTGCGCGTGCTGATCCTTCACTGGACAAACACCATGGCGCGCGGCGGTGCTGGCCTGACGGCTGAAAATACCTTTGCCGCCGCCAAGGAGATCAAGGAGGCGCTGCTCGATCTCAAGCAGCGCGGTGTGATCGAACTGCCGGGCAAGCTGCGCGCCTACGTCGCGGACGTGCTCAAGGTGAGCGAAGCCGCGATCGCGCGGGCGGACACGATCAACAAACACCTGTCCAAAGCGTGGAAAGCCGATCGAAAGAAAGCCTATATCAACGATTCGGTCGCCTACGAGCTGAGCCAGTGCGGCGATGACCTACAGCGCGAGCTGCACGACTTGTACAAGGACAACATGTGGCAACTGGATGCCAAGGACGTGAAAGCGCACAAAAAGGCCGCGGCTGCGGGATTTGCGCCGCTGCAATGCCCGGCGGAGAAGCCCGGCATTGAGCCATGCGTTGGCACGGACAAGCGCGCCGCGGCGGTCAAGCGCGGGGAGTGCCCCGGCTGCTGCCACGACTGCGACAAGGCGGACGGCTGCGAGTGGGTGTGCGGCCGCGTCAGCAAAGCGAACCGCGCTCACGCCGAGGCCGAGAACCGGGAAGCCAAGCGTAAGCAGGCAAATGAGGAGTTTGAGGCATCGCCGCTCGGCAAGCTGCGCCGCCGCCTGCGGGAGACGCTGGTAGAGTATGGCGTACATAGTTATCGTGATCTTTCGCATGTCGTGTATAACAATTGGATCTGGACGGACGATCCAACTGCGTATCATAGTATTTACTTGTCCGACTTGCTCGAAATCGCAGAGCAGTTTGGCATCGACCTGCAGGAGCTACTGTTTGGCAATCCGGAGGGTGCGCCGCTGCGACAGCTGGACGAGCAGATGCAGCAGGCGACCGCGGAGCTGCCGCAGGTGGATGGTAACGGCCATGTGTGCGTGACTGGGCTGAACCCATACGGTGTATGCGGCTCGGCACAGTGCTGTGATCAGCCGTATGCGTGCTGCATCGCCTGTTCGGAGCCGTGCAGCATCCGTTGCGGATACCTGCCGAAAGCCCCGCAGCCCGCGCTGATCTGGCACCCGTACCCGGATGAGCGCCCGGAGGACGGGCAGAAGGTGCTGACACTGTGTCATAGCAAATACAACCGGGACAATTATGCGGCTTTTGTCTATCGAGCGGGAAACTGGTATCTGCCCGAGATGCCGGACGATGGCCTGATGACAGTGGACGTCCGCTGGTGGTCGGCGGAGCTGCCGCCGGAGGAGGGCAAATGATGTATGATATGAAAGATCGTTTTTTCTGCCGGAAGAACTCGGTTTGCATGGAAGTCTGTTCTGCCTGCGAGTCAAATGGTGTATGCGATATTTGTGCCTCCTTCGGCGAGCCGGATGTTTGCGTGTTGTGCGATCGGCATTACAGCGCCGAGCTGCTGCCGCTCATGCGCACCATGTGCGATGCACACAATCGCGTCATCGAACTGTTAGGTCCCTATGAGTTCATGGATTATAACAACATTCCGGCGGATGTGCAGGCGCAGGCTGATGCCGCAAGTGCCGAGTTCTCCGAGGCTCTCGCGGCGTATGGAAAACTGAGGGGAGTAGAAATAGAATGAAATACAGCCAGAAAGTATACGAAGGTGCGCTGGCGTCGCTGGCGAAACTGCGTGAGCAGTCAACGAGCGACAGTGAGCGCGCCACCATTGATTTTATCGCGGAAGCGGTTTCGGAAAAAGCTGATCGTGATGTTTTAGGTTTGGAGCCGCCGGAGAAAACGGGGCGTGAGCATGTACACTGACGAAATTATCCGGTACATCGTGTGGCGCTATGGCGTTGAGATTGGGAAGGCGGTGGAGCAAAAGCATGCCGATTAAGCCGATCCTGTTTAACACCGGAATGGTGCGCGCACTGCTGGAAGGTCGAAAGACAGTGACGCGGCGAGTGGTGAAACCGCAGCCAGTGCTGGACGGTCATCTTTGGAAGCTGGGTGGCGCAGCGTGGAACGATAACGTGTTATCCGTTCCTGTGATGTTTGGGCATAGCCTGTATAATCGCGCGCCGTACCAGCCCGGTGACGTGCTGTGGGTGCGGGAGACATGGGCGGAAAACCCCTTCGGAGAAGGGTATATCTATCCGACCGAAGTGTCCGGAGCAGGGCAAAAGTGGCGGCCATCCATACATATGCCGCGCGAGGCCGCCCGCATCTTTCTGCGGGTGACTGGCGTGCGGGTCGAACGGCTGCAAGAACTGACACTAAAAGACGCCGAGATGGAGGGAATGAATCTAAGAGGACCGATGTTCGTGGATTTTGTTAAAGTTTGGAATAACACAGTCCAAAGGCATCCCAATAAGTTCAAGCGATATCCGTACTGCTGGGAGGATAACCCGTGGGTCTGGGTGATCGAGTTCGAACGGATCAGCAAGGAGGAGGCTAAGCATGCAAAACCCGAATAAATTCCCGCATCGCTGCTGCACGCATTACAACGAAAAAGGCTATGACGACGGCTACGTCATGCTGCCCATCTTCCGCGTGCGGATCTGTCGCAACTGCGGCGAATGTCAGGCCGTATGGGGGCGGGCGGCGGACGTATTATTTAAGCTGGTGTTCCAGTGGTTCTGGGACGGGAAAGTACATCTCGTAAAAAAGGACTCTTGACAAATCGAAAAATCCCGGATATTCTGAAAAATCATCAAAACGGGCATGGGAGGCTGCGGCCTCCCTGCACCCGTTTCGTGCCGGTGAAATGGAGGACGCATGAAACGACGCAAAACCATTCGCGCGGGGCGTTTAGTGTGGGATGTGATCTACACCGTCCCACGACCGAATGCAACACAGCAAGAGCGCAAGCGCATCCGTGAGGTGACGGCTGAGCAGGTCGCGCAGACAAATTGCAATACCGCGCAGCGCAAACTGGAAATGCTGATGGCTGCGAATTTCGAGCCAGATGATTTGGTGTTCTCGCTAACCTATCGAGACGAAGATCTTCCGGCCAGTCCGGAAGTCACCCGGCGGCGGCTCGGTAAGGTGTTTACCCAGATCCGCGCCTACCGCAAAGCGCGCGACTTGCCGGAACTCAAGTATATCTACGTTCTCGAGGGGCGGCACGGGGACCACCGACCGCACGCACATCTGATCCTCAATGCCGTCGGCGGTGACATTGAGCTGATGAAGTCGCTTTGGGTATGGGGAGACAATGTGGATCTCAACTATATCGAGGATCGCGGGTATGATGTTTGGGCCGGTTACTTTACCAAAGAGCGGCGGGAGGCGTCGCTCAATGGCAAAAAGCAGTTTGTAGGCAGCCGCAATTTGATGCGGCCGACCGTTACCTATCAATGGGTGGACGATGCGGCGATGATTGATCCGCCGCCCGGCGTGCAGGTGATTGATGACAGCGGCATCAAGCGAAATGATTATGCGTCCTGCCGTTATCTCAAGTACATGTTGCCGAAGCGGAAACCAAATAGGAAAAACAATGAAAATCTACGCGCACGCACGCGCGTAGTTGCTGACTTGGAATGGTCTGTAACATCTCACACAGGCATGGAGAAAAAGCCAAAACCCCCTCGACAAACCCAGAAAACCGCGTATAATGGAAGATAAGGAGCTGCCAATGATTAAGAACGGTTGGTACTGCTGCCCGTATTGTGGCAAGAAACTTTTCCCGGTTGAACCGGACACCACGGCGCACAATCTGCCGCAACGATGCAAAGCTTGTAAGCGCCAGTTATACGTGAATATTCCACCAGTGCCAAGTGCCAAAGTGCCAAGTGCCGATTGACCAAACCCGGAAATGGGTGTGGTCGGTCGGCGCTTTTTCTTTTGCCCGAAAGGAGGGCGTGCCATGAAAACCATTGCCGAGATCGCGGACGAGTACGAGCGCAATCTCGTCCCGCTGCGCCAGAGGCGCGACGAGGTGAAAGCGCAGGCCAAGGCCGAACCGTGTGCCGAGCTGCGCTGTCGGCTGTGGCACCGTGTTGGCGTGCTGGACGGCATGATCTACGAGGGCGTGTCGGCGATCCGCACCATGCGGGGTGACCGTCGTGGCAAGTAAACCCCTGCGGCCTTGTCTGCACCCGGGCTGCACAGCGCTGGTGCGCAGCGGCTACTGCGACAAGCACCGCCCGCCGGAGACGGCGCGCCGCAGCGCAGCGAGCCAAAGCTACCGGCACTGGTACAGGCTGAAAATCTGGACGGACGAGCTGCGGCCGCAGCAGCTGGCGCGTGAGCCGTTCTGCCGGGAATGTGCCCGGCGTGGCCTGCGGGTCTACGCCACTGACGTTGATCACGTCCGGCCGCACGACGGCGATTGGTCGCGGTTTTCTGACCCTGCCAACCTGCAAAGCCTGTGTCACTCGTGCCACAGCGCCAAAACCATCGCGGAAAGCCGGGCAAAGGCAGCGCGCCGGAAGCGCTGACCGGCTAGACGCTCGGACAGGCGCAGCGCGGGCAGGATGCGCGCGGACTTTGGCGGGAAATCCGTGGATTTCCCGAGTATGCCCCCACCCTGAAAAAGTTTCGGGGCAGGGGGCGGAAGACCGTAGGCCCCCCCTCCGCGCAGGATTTTTTCCCCACGGCAAGAATGTTTTAGTTCGATAAAGTGAGATTTCGAAGTTGAAGGAGGTGTAGAAAGTGGCTGGACCGAGGCAACCCACAGAGTTGGTGGTGTTGAAAGGACGTAAGCATCTGACCAAAGCCGAAATTACTCAGCGACGCAATAGTGAGCCCAAAACCGAAAAGGTCAAGCAAGTGCGTGCACCGGTCTGGCTACCCGAACACCTGCGCGAGGAGTTTAACAAACTCGGTCACGAGTTGAACGATGTCGGCCTGCTGTCTAAGCTGGATTTTGACATCCTGGCGCGCTACCTGATGAGCCGGGACGCTTGGGTCGCGGCGCACCACAAGGCGCGCGACGCGCTGGACATGGACGATGCCAAGGAGGCGGGAACATGGTCGCGTGTCGCCCGTACCTACTTTGACCAGTGCCAGCAGTGCGCCAGCAGCATGGGTTTGACGATCTCCAGCCGCTGCCGTTTGGTTGTACCTAAACCACCAGAAGACCCGGCAGAGGTCGACCCGATGACCCAGATGCTGCGCGAGCGGGTGGAAAGGCGGCGTAAGGCATGAGCAAGAAAATCATGTGCAGTCTGTTCTGTCCGATGCTCAACAAGTTCGGCGTGTGCGAGAGCACGCTGCGCCGCGTCGAGCGGGTGCAGGAGTGCCCGCATCTCAAGATACATAAGGGGATTAAGACAAAAAGAGCCCCGCCGGAGGGCGGGGCAGAAAAGGTGAATTTGTAGTCAGCGGGCAGCACAGGCGCGCGGTGCGATCGTGTGGTTGGCGTAGGTGCTCCAAGTGGGTTCGTAATCAGCAGAGGCTTGATTGCCCCACATGGCCCAGCCATCTCGGACGCCGCGGGCAAACAGTTCAATGCGGGGCGCGCTGCTGCATGCTTCAATAATCGGAATGATTTCATCCGGCTTGCGGCTATGTTCGCGCTTCATGGAGCGGACGATATTCACCTGCGAACGTGCAGGTGCAAGCGTGCGATTGGGGGTGCTGTTTTTGCGGATACCGAACAGCAGCATTTCCGTTACGTTGCGGAAATAAAAGCCAACGCCGCGGCCATCCGGACCGCCGTCCTTGCGTACCTTCTCCCAGATAATGTTGGCTTTATATTCAAAGCCCCATGCATCCATAACGGCAAGTCCATCTGGAAGCAGTGCGTTGGGCACCCAAAGATATAAGTGGGCTTTTTCACCCGCAATATCTGCAACAGGTAGCGCCTTAATATCATCGAGCGTCATGGTTTCGTATCGCGTTAACCGCTTGTGCTCAGGTGCGACCTTGCCAGTACGGTTTTGAAACTGCCAAGGCGGGTCGGCATAGATGGTATTGAATTTTTGACCTGCTGCAAACCGCATCAGGTTTTGATTGGTTTTTGTATTAGCCATAGTCTTGTATGCAGCCCTTTCTTATGCCGACAGCGAGAACGGGACAGCCGCCGCCACGGCGGGAGTCCAGGCGATAGGTCAGCTTGCCAATCCAAGTTGTGCTCGCGCCGTATTTCTTCATTAGCGGCTTGCCAGATTCATCTGTTAATGCTTTGAAAACATCGTTTAATTCTTCGGAACGAGTAACGATGACACCAACGTCGATTAAGCCGCAATCGAAATAGGTGCGCATAGCGAGCAGATCACGATCAAAGGTTTGATCCTTGCTGTTCCATTCGAGATCGAATGCTACGCGGTTTTTCAAAAAGTCGATGTTATGTCCGTCAATGTATCCCCAAATGGTTTCCACCTCATAGGGTTCATCCGCAAAGCGCCCCCTGCGCTGTGCAGTTTGACGAGGATATTTTTTGACGATCAGGTCTCCACTGATGCGAATTTCCCGCCAACCATAGGGATAGAGCACATCATCAAATTTCTTTGGAATGGGAGATTCATTTCCACCCGCTTTGCGAATGTCCGCAACTGAAAGCTTTAACCTACGCAGGCAGTCCTGAAGTTCTGTCCATTCTTTCGGAAACGCGTCATGCAGTATCTCCAAAGCATGACCATAATTATGAAATTCGAATCTGGAGAGCAGATCGGCATCAATATATTGCTCGAATTGCAGAGTGAGTCCCCCTTTGATTATATCAATAGTATCATACCACAGAAAGTAGAGATAGGGCAACACCAACAATTTGCATTTGTTACTGTCCCAATTTGTTGGTTTCTTTTAATGTCACTAGTAAAAGTAACTAAAGCGAAAGGATGTGCTGTGTTAGGTGTCCAAATTGAACAGCGACCGCCGGAGCGGAAGGAGGTGCGCCGATGTTTGACGCCGAGGCGGCGTCGTTTGTCTGTGAATTTATCGAATACCTGACCTGCTCGAACGGCGCGCCGTTCCGGCTCATGGACTGGCAGCGCGACGCTGTCACCGAGTTCTACGGCCAGATGATCGCGGCCGAGGGCCTTGATACCGGCCCCGCAGGCAGTTACATCCGGCGGTATCAGTACCTGTACCTCGAGATCGCCAAGAAAAACGGCAAGAGCGAACTTGCCGCCGCGCTCGGTGTGTACCACCTGTACGCGGATGGCGAGGTAAACGGCGAGGTGTACGTCGTCGCTGCTGATCGCGACAACGCGGGCATCGTGTATTCGGCCGCCAAGTGGATGGTGGAGCACTCGCCCGCGCTCATGAAGCGTAGCCGCATCGTAGACAGCACCAAGACCATCTACGACAAGGTTTCGGGCAGCAAGCTCAAGGTGCTGTCCTCGGAAGCCTACTCCAAGCACGGCTACAAGCCCAGCTGTGTCATTTTCGACGAGCTGCACGCGCAGCCGAACCGCGACCTGTGGGACGTCATGACGTTCGGCGCGGGCGACGCGCGCGAGCAGCCGGTTTGGATCGTGCTGACGACGGCGGGTGACGACCCCGACCGCAAGTCGATCGGCTGGGAAGTCCACGAAAAGGCGCTGTCGATTCTGCGCTGCCGCAATGGCTGCGCCCGCGAGGGCGACATGGACGACCCGCGCTGGCTGCCGATCATCTACGGCCTCGGCCTGATCGAGGACGAGGACGAGCTGAAGGCGATCAACATCTACGACGAGGCGCTGTGGAAACGCTGCAACCCGTCCATCGGCAAGACCGTGAAGCTGTCCACCATTCGCGCCGAGGCGCAGGAGGCCAAGCGCAGCGAGGCCGCCGAGCGGCTGTTCCGCTGGCTGCGGCTCAACCAGTGGATCGCCACCCATACAGTCGGCTGGATTCCGGTCACGATCTACGACAAAACCCAATGGAACCCGGAGGACTG
Source organism: Candidatus Agathobaculum merdavium (assembly GCA_019115615.1). Classification (GTDB taxonomy): domain Bacteria; phylum Bacillota; class Clostridia; order Oscillospirales; family Butyricicoccaceae; genus Agathobaculum; species Agathobaculum merdavium. Next base: position 8,536 of record DXDE01000212.1, read on the forward strand.
CAAGGACTGGCGCGAGGCGGTGAACCTGCTGCGCGGCAAGAAATGTTTCGGCGGCGGCGACCTGTCGAAAAGCACTGACCTCACCGCTTTCACACTGCTGTTCCCGCCGCAGGACGGGCTGGACAAGTGGGTCGCGTTGTTCACCGGCTGGATTCCGCTGGACGACCTCGAAGCGCGCGAGCGCGCCGACCACGCGCCCTACCGCGACTGGATTCGCGCGGGCTTTATCCGTGGCTGTCCGGGGGACGTCATCGACTACGAGGATGTGATCGACACCATCATGCAGGCTGTGGAGGCCTATGATTTGCGCATTATCGGCTTTGACCCGTGGCTTTCCACCACCATCACCCAGCGTTTGGCGTCGCTGATTGCGGGCGCGGGCAAGTCCACGCAGATCGTTGAAATCCCGCAGAGCATGAAAAGCATCAGCCCACCCATGAAGGAGATGGAGCACCTGATCCGCACGCATGAGATGCTCCATGTGCATAACACGGCCGCGCGGCAGTGCTTTGCAAACGTCCGGTGCGATACGGACAGCAACGAGAACATCCACCCGAACAAAAAGCGCAGCCGTGGCCGTATCGACATCACGGTCAGCTGGATCATCGCCTTTGCGACGAGCAAGCTCGCGGGCGGCCCCAGCATCAATGAAAAAGTGCAATCGGAGGATTGGAGCCTATGCTGAAACAACTGAAAGCCCTGCTCGCCTTGTATCTGGACGACCTGTTGCTGGTCGCGGGCGGGGCGTGCGTATCCCGCGCGGCGGCTCTGATCTGGTCGCCGCTCGGCTGGGCCGCGGCGGGCGCGTTCCTGATCTGGTACGGCCTGCTGGTCGCCCGCGCGGGCGCGGGGAGGTGGCGTAAATGATCGCAAGCCAAGCAGCTGCGGCAAGCAGCATCACCTACACCGAGTTGGATTACGAAGCCATGCTGCGCCGCATCGAGAGCATCTTCTCGCTGGATAACGACGCGCCCGAGATCGCGGTGGCAAACGCCGAGCGGCTTTCCCCGGTCGCGGCGGCGCACCGCATCCTGACCGACTCGATGGCCGTGCTGCCGGTCGCGCTGCGGCGTAAGCAGGGCGGTGAGCGGCAGGAGCTGGACACGCGTTCTGACCTCGATTTTGTGCTGCACAGCCGCATGAACGAGGCCATGAGCCCCGCGATGGGCAAGAAGATCCTGATGAGCCAAGCCTTTTGGCACGGTCTGGGCGCGGCCTACATCGAGCGGGACGCGCTCGGCCGCGTGACCGGGCTGTACCCGCTGCAAACAGCGGGCTATCAGTACCTGAAGGACAAGGCCACCGGCCAAAGCTGGTATGCGTTCACCGTGGACGACATGACGCGCAAATTCCAGCCGGGCGACCTGCTGCTGTGTTTTTTTGAGACCTACGACGGCAAGCATGGGCGCGGCATGCTCGATCTGGCGCGCGATACGGTCGCCACTGACCGTGCGGCGCAGCGTTACCTGCGCAAGTTCTACGTCAACGGCGGGCGGCTGAGCGGCATCCTCGAAATCGACAGCGACGCCGACCGTGCCACGCGCGACAAAGTGCGCGAGGAGTTCACCAACTACGCGACCGGCATGGACAACGCCTTTAAGGTCGCGATCATCGACAAGGGTTTCAAATACACCTCGCTCGGCATCAGCCAGAGCGAGGCGCAGTTCATCGAGAGCCGCAGTTTTTCGGTCGAGGAGGTCGCGCGCTTCACCGGCATCCCAGAGTTCATGCTGCAAAGCGGCAAACAGAGCTATAACTCGAACGAGCAGCAGCAGCTCGTGTTCGTGACGAACGCCCTCGTGCCCCATGTGACCATGTGGGAGCAGGAGTGGGCGTATAAGCTATTTACGGACAAGGAACTGCGGGACGGCTGCTACATGCGCTTCAACGTGTCCGCGCTTATGCGCGGCGACGATGCGACGCGCAGCAAATTCTATCAGACGATGGTGTACAGCGGCATTTACAACCTTGACGAGTGCCGCGCGCTGGAAGAGATGAACCCCATGCCGGACGGGCTGGGGCAGAACTTCTTCATCACGAAAAATCTGGACACCGTCGGCCATATCGTGAGCGGGGAGGTGAAATGAATGAGGACACAGATGAACGGCTATGTCGTGCCGGACGACGACGCGGAAACCTATCGCTTTTTCGGCTTTGGCGTGGTGTCGCCCAAAGACGTGCGGCAGGCTATTGCGGACAACCCAGCGGGCGAGACGCTGACGCTCGAGGTCAACTCGGGCGGCGGCAACATGTTCGCCGGGTATGAGATCTACACCATCCTCAAGGCGGCAAATATCCCGACCGAGGTGGAGATTCAGTCGCTCGCCGGGTCGGCCATGTCGGTCGCCGCAATCGGCGCGGACGTGGTGCGCGCCTCGCCGGTGGCGCAGTTTATGATCCACCTGCCGAGTTTGCGTACCGAGGGCGACAGCGTCGAGCACAAGCGCAGCCTTCAAGCTTTGAACAGCTTCAAGGCGAGCGTACTGAACGCCTACGAGCTCAAATGTGCGGGCAAAAAGACGCGCAGCGAGCTGGACGCGATGCTGCGGGCCGAAACGTGGCTGCCGGTGCAGGACGCGGTCGCGGCAGGCTTTGTCGATGAGGTGCTGTACGACGACGAGGGCGTGATCGCCGCGCAGGCGGTCATGTGCGCACAGACCGGCATCCGCGCGCTGGCGACGGCGGGCGGACTGCCGGATATCGCGGAACTGCGGGCGCGACGCGCGGCCATGGAGCCGGGCGAGCCGCCCGAGAAGGCACCGCAGGACAGCGGCGACGCGCTGGCGCTGGCAAAGGCCAAGCTCGCGCTGCTCAAAAATATGTGATGGGGCGGCCGCCCCGGAGAGGAGATACTCATGGATTACAGCAAGAAGATCGCGGAACTCAAGGCGCAGAAAGCCGGTCTGGTGACGCAGGCGGACGCTGCGGCCGACGCGGGCAAGCTGGAGGAGCTGACCCAGCTCAATGTCAAGATTTCCGAAGTCAACAACCAGATCGCGGCGGTGGAGCAGCTGCGGGAGGCGTCGGGCGCGCAGGCAGAGCCGGAGAACAGCGGCGCGGCCCAGCCGCAAGACGGCAAGAAGGCCACGCCCTTTGCATCCCTCGGCGAGCAGCTGCGCGCGGTCATGCTGGCAGCCAAGGGCACGCCGGACAATCGTCTGGCCGCTGTCAACGAGGCGCAGGGCGTGAACACCCAGACCGGCACGGACGGCGCATTTGCCATTCAGGAGGATTTTGCGGGCACGATCATCGAGACCGCCGCGACCACGGGCGATATCCTGTCCCGCGTGGATAGCTACACCTCGGGCGCGGCGTCCAACGCGGTGCGCTTTATGACCTGCGACGAGACCGACGTGTCCGAGAGTGTGTACGGCGGCGTGCAGGCGTACTGGGCGAGCGAGGCCGCAAGCGTCAACGCCAGCAAGCCCAAGTTTTACGAAACCAAGATCGACCTTGAAAAGCTGATGGCGTTTATCTACATCACGGACGAGGCGCTTGAGGATATGCCGTTCATGTCCGGCCTGCTCAATAACGCGATGGCGACCGCGGCCAACCGCCTGCTCGAGGGCGCAGTGGTCGACGGCGACGGCGTGGGCAAGCCGCTGGGTATCCTGCACGCGCCGAGCCTTGTCACCGTGGACAAGGAGAGCGCGCAGACCGAGATTCTGACCTTCAAAAACATCGCGCGCATGTACGGCCGTAAGCTCATCATGGACACGTTGTCTGGTGCGTATGAGGATGCGGCTACGGCGTTCTACAAGAACAATGAGCAGCTGGTCAAGAGCCGCACCTATCAGACGCAGGTGACGGACACAATGGCCAAGCTGGGCGAAGCCAGCCAGACCGCGAAAGACGGCGTCATGCAGCTGCTTGGCGCACAGGAGGACGGCTCGTACAGGTCACGGTCGCGGGCAACGTGATCGGCAACCGGCAGTACGCGGACGAACTGGGCGAGACGATCGCCGACAAGGTCATCCGTGCGCTGGACAACATGTAACGGACGGGGGAGCCGTGCGGCTCCCCTCGATATCATCGCCTGCAGGTGCATGAGCCGGGGCAGTGAAAGGAGGGCGAGCACCATCGCCTACAAGGTCATTTTTTCGGTTAACAACAACGAGGAGGTCTACACGCTGCCGCATGTGCCGGTGGACTTTCCGCTGCCGCAGCCTGCGCAGCACAACGAGACCTACGAGGGCTTGTCCTACGATTACCGCCGCATCGGCACGCTCGGCTTGCGGGCGCTCAGCTGGTCGGGGCTGCTGCCGGTCGGGCGGCGTTATCCGTTCATGCCGCCCGAGGCGCTCGAGGACGGCTGGGCGTATGTCTCGTTTTTCGAGCGGTGGCGCGACCGCAAGGTGCCGTTCCGCGTGATCGTTCTGGATTCGGACGGCGTGTGCCGTCTCAACATGCCGTGCACGGTGGACAGCTTCGAGCCGTCGGTGCGGCGCAACGGCGATCTGAATTATTCCATTGCAATTACTGAGTACCGTTTCGTTGTGTAAGGGGGTGCGGGCGTGGCGTACGACTATGTGGACAACCACCGGCTGTACCTCGAGCGGAGCGGCGAGGCCCGCGACATCACGGCGTTTGTCGGAGACCTGACCGCGACGGACGACATCGCGGCGCTGTCGGTCGAGCTGACCGGCACGCAGATCGTGAGCCAGTGGGACAAGTACGTCCCCAAACTCGCGCTGCAGCCGGGCGACCGGCTGCGCCTCCGGAACGAGGCGGCGGGCGTGGATGTGTTCGTCGGGCAGCTGGTGACCGTGGGGCTGGACGGCGCGATCACGGCCTACGACCGCGGCTGGTATCTCGGCCGCAGCGGCATCATTTTGCAGTGCAGCGGCATGGCGGCGGATGAGGCCATCCGCGCAGCATGCGACAAGGCGGGCGTGGGGGTCAAAAGCGTCACCAGCCTGCCGACCAAAATTTCCGAGGTCTGGCTGGGCGACGCGGTGAGCGACATCATCGCGGACATCCTCGAGCGGTGCTCTGCCGAGACCGGCAAGGAGTATCAGGCGCGCATGTCGCCCGAGGGACTGGTCGTGCGCGAGCTGCCGACCACGGCGATCAAGGCGTTTCACAAGCCTGCTGAAAACCTTGCGGCTTTTGACATCACTTGGGCGCTGGGGCAGGTCAGCGGCGAGGACAGCATTGCGGAGCTGTACAACGCGGTCGTTTTGGCCGCCGAGGACAGCGGCAAGGTGTATCGCGGCGCGCAGGCGTCAAACGCCGCATCGATCGCGCAATACGGCTTTTTGCAGTACGTCGAGAGCCTGTCCGAGAACCCCGGCACCGCGCAGCTCGGCCAGATGGTGCGGACGCTCCTTGCGCAGAAAGACCGCGTCGGCCGCACGCGCACAGTCAGCGAAATCTGGGGCTGCGACGAGGTAACGAGCGGCACGGTGCTGGACTTCAACTCCCCGGCCTTCGGCATCGAGGGGCGCAACCGTGTGACGCGCGTCGTCCATCACTACGGCGGCGCGGGGCACACGATGGAGCTGGAGATCGAAGCGCTCGACGAGCCGCGCGCGGCGGGCGGCACGGATGCGGTGTCCGTCTGGGGCTTGCCCGACACGATCAGCGCAGGCTCATCCGGCACGGGTGGGAACGGCAGCGCGGCGGGCTTTGTCTCGGTGGCGCGCGGCGAGGTCGGATACCGCGAAAGCCCCGGCAACATCAACAAATACGGCGCGTGGGCTGGTAACAACGGCGCGCCGTGGTGCGTGTATTTCGTCTGCTGGTGCGCGGCACAGTCGAGCGCACCTATCCCGACGGGGTACGGCGGCGTCAGCGAGATGCGCAGCTATTTCCAGTCGCGCGGCAAGTACAAAACGGTCGCATCCGGCTATATCCCGCAGGCGGGCGACCTGATGATTCAGGGCGACCGGCATATTGGTATTGTGGTGGGCGCGACGCGGTCGAGCGTGCAAACCGTCGAGGGCAATTGCTCGAACAGCGTGCGCACGATGACGCGGTACTACTCGGAGATTTCCGGTTTCTGCACGCCGTGGGCGGCATAAGGAGGATAAGATGGCATACGATGTGAAACTTGCGCGGGCGATCGCGACGCGCGGCGGCACGAAAGCGCCGAAGTCGCCTTATGCGGCGGCGTGGTATGAGGCGGTGTGCGAGCAGGAGCGCCCGAAACCGCTGATTTTCTCTGTGATCGACGGCAATGTGCGGGCAGAGGAGGGCGTGAACCTCACGCTGACTGCGACCGCCGCCGCGCGGGATTGGCAAAAGGGCGAGCGCGCCGCGGCGATTTTGTCCGGCGGCGTGCTGCTGATCCTCGACAAGTTGGGAGGTTGACACCATGGCAGACGCTTTATTTCCCTTTTCACCGACCGAGCTGCAGGGCATTCCGGCGGGAGAGGTCGGCCGGGTGCCTGCGTTCGACTTCGACGAGCGGGGGCGCGGCGCATTCCGTCTGGTGGACGGCGCGCTGGTCGAACGGTCGGGTATCGAGGCGGTCAAACAATGGTTTGCGCTCATGCTGCGCCAGCCGCCGGATGCCATTCCGGTGTACCGCACGGACGCATCCACCGAGCTGGGGATCGACCGCACGCTGCTGCAAAAGCGCGCACCGCTCGGCTTTATCACGGCCGAGATCGAGCGGCAGGTGCGCGAGACAGCGGCATTTAACCCCGCAGTGCGGTCGGTGGACAGTTTCGTTTTCACCCGCCTGCGGCGCGGCTTGCAGGTGGAATTTACCGCGCACTTGCGCACCGGAGAGGACACGGAGGTGACCGCCTATGTCGACAGCGAATGAGATTTTGACCGCGCTGCTGGCCGCGATGCCGGACAGCTACCAAAAAACAGTCGGCTACCCGACCCACGACCTGCTCGCAGCTGCCGCGCTGCGCATGCAGGGCACAGACGAAGAAGTCGCGGCGATGCGCGCGGCGCTCGACCCAGAGAACCTGACGGGCGGCGACCTCGACCGCTACATTTTCCCGCGCAGCGGCCTTGAGCGGCGGCAGGCGACGTTTGCCACCGGCGTGCTGACCGTGACCGGCACGGGGACAGTAAACCAAGGTGACCTGTTTGAGAGCGGGGGCGGCATTCAGTTCGCGGCAAGCGAGACGGTGCAGATCACCGGCGAGGGCACAGTGCCGGTCACCTGCCGGGTGGACGGCGCGGCGGGCAACCTGCCCGCAAACAGCATCACGCAGATGCCGGTCACCTTGCAGGGCATCACGTCCTGCGACAACCCGCAGCCGACCACGGGCGGCTACGACGAGGAGGACGACGCGGACTACTACGCGCGCTATCTGCTCAAAATCCGCACGCCCGCGACCTCGGGCAATATCTACCACTACCAGAGCTGGGCGCTGGAAGTCGCAGGCGTGGGCGCGGTCAAGGTGTTTCCCTTGGAGCACGGCGCGAACACGGTGGACGTCGTGCTGGTGGACAGCACCGGACAGCCCGCGCCGGAGGATCTGGTCGAACAGGTACAGGATTACATCGACCCCGGCAGCACGGGGCGCGGCGAGGGGCAGGCCCCGATCGGCGCGCAGTGCTTCGTCGAGGCGGCGACCAAGAAGGAAATCGCGATCAGCGCAACGGTGTCCAAATTGAACACCGCCGAGGAAGAGACGGTCACGGCGGGCATCAAGGCGGCGGTGGCCGCATATCTCGCCGAAATCGTGTTCCGGCAGGACTACGTCAGCTTCGCCCGCATCACCGATCGCATGCTGGATGTCGAGGGGGTGCTCGATATTGCAAATTTGACCGTGGACAGCGGCACGGCAAACGTCGCCGTCGACGAGCGGGAGTGCGCGGTGCTGGGGGAGGTGACGCTCAGCTATGCGGACGTATGACGATATGCTGCAAAGCCTGCCGGTGGCCTACCGGCGCGACGCATGGGTGATCGCGTTGCTCGGCGCGGTGCAGGCCGTGGACGAGGGGCAGCGGGGCGCGGCGCGCGAAGCTGCCGATCAGCTGTTTCTCGACTCCATGACCTATGTGCTGCCGGTCGAGGAGCGGATCGCGGGGTTGACGCCGGGCACGGGCGATACGGTCGAGGAGCGGCGGAGCGTTTTGCAGGCAAAGTGGCGGTCAGCGACCGGTGTGTGCAATGTCGACATGATCCAGCGCGTGTGCGACGCGTGGGAGAATGGCGAGGTCGAGGTGGACTATCAGCCGGGCGAGATCCTCTTGCGGTTTGTGGGCGCGTACGGCGTGCCTGCGGAGCAGGCGCTGGCGGCGCTGCAAGCTGCGGTGCTCGAGGTCATACCGGCGCACCTTGCCGTACAGTACCTCTACCGCTACCTGCTGGTGCGCGAGGTGCACGGCATGACGATAAACGAGCTGCAGAGCCACACGCTGCATGATTTTGCGTTCTGAGGAGGGGCGTATGAGTAAATTAACCGAAGTTTTAAAGCTTTTCTGCTACGACCCGGAGACGGACGGCAATCTGACGTTTAACGTCACCGAGGCGCTCACGAAAAACTGGGAGAAGATCGACCAGCTGGTGCTGCTGGCCGTCGCGGCGGCTGCGGCGTACGACCCGGAGGGAAGCTACGCCGTGGGCGACTACTGCACGCACGGCGGGAAGCTGCACAAGTGCGGCACGCCCATCCCAGACGGCGAGGCGTGGACGGCAGAGCACTGGACGGAGACAACGGTCGCGGCGGAGCTGGCCGAGGTTAGGGTGTCTTTGTCAAATAAGGCAGATCGCGGAGAAAGCTGGGTGCCTGAGAGTTGGATGACCATTCCGAACGGCAAGAAACTGTGGTTTTATACCGGCGGACAGAATGGATACTACCTGATGAAT
>DXDE01000016.1 GCA_019115615.1 Candidatus Agathobaculum merdavium
CAAATCAGCTGCTCTACCAACTGAGCTACACCAGCGTTTCAGCGAGCCGTTCGCCCCAGCGACTTGTATATAATATCATATGCCCCCGCACATGTCAACACTTTTTTGAAATTTTATTTTACAAATTTCATGTTTTTTCCGAACGCGTCGATCGAATCCGAAACTTGCTGCAAAACCGTCAAAAAAGCGCCCGATAAAGCCGGATACCGGCGGCTGATCTCATCCGGTGAAATCGTGCCCGGCTGTAAGGTCTCGCCCTGCAAACCAAACCCTTCCTCGCCGCGGGCCGCAGTACGGATACGAAGCTCGTGTTCCTTCATGCGCGCGTCACACAGATATTCAAACTGCTCGCGCGAGGTACGGAACACCGCCTCAACCCCTGCGGGATCCGCCATGTACAGATAACGGTATACCTTGTAGATCACAACGGACAGATACGCCTCAACCTCATGCGGAAGCTGGGAACTACCGGTCTGCTCGGCAAGCTCCAGCAACAACGAGATCGCTGTAACCACCTGATTTTTCTCCCAGCCGGCCTCGTGCTGTGCGTCCATACGCTCAGCCGGTATGGCAGAACCGTCCCGCGCCATTGAGCGGCCCAGCAAATAGTCACACGACACGCCGTAATAATCTGCCGCACGCACAACAAAAGGCAGGCCCGGCTCGCGCAGACCATTTTCATAATGGCTGAGAAGCGCCTGCGACACGCCGAGATCCCCCGCCGCTGTGCGTTGACTTATTTTCTTTTCCCGTCGCAGCAATGCGAGCGTGCGAGAAAAATCACTGGCCATATCCTTGTTACCCCGTCATAAAACTATGTCTATTATACAGCTTGTAATCTGTCTTGTAAAGAACGAAAAAGTTGCATTTCCGCTTATTTTTCCTTTATTTCCGCTGTTCCACAGCGCATCACCTTATGTGGTTGACTATTATTTGCATATAACTATATATGGTGGTTTGTTTTTTCCAAAAAAGAAAAGAGCAGCGTATTTTGACAGCTGTTTTTTACTTGACGATGCAGAATACGGCCGATATAATAAAGAAAAGAGGAAATTCTGAATGGTGCGGCTGTCATTCCGGCCGCACCATGTTTTTGCAAAGGAGATACACAGATGACCATTGAACAGATCCTGAAAATGCGTCAGGAGGCCAGTGGCCTGAACAAACTGATGCATATGCACGTTATTACGCTCGATAAAGACGGCGGTGCGACCGTCGAGCTTGACCTGACCGAGGAATTGCTCAACCCGCTCGGGCTGGCGCACGGCGGCACAATCTTTACGCTGTGCGATATTGCTGCCGGTTCGGCTGCCGCTTCGCACGGGCTGGTCGCCGTCACGCTGGACAGCAATATCCACTATTACCGCCCCGGCCGTCTGGGCAAAAAACTGACCGCTGTCGCCTACGAACGCAAACGCGGCAGCAAGACCGCTATCTATATCGTCGAAGTACACGATGAGGACCGCCGCCACATCGCGGACGCGATCTTCACCATGTTCTACACCGGCCAGACCTTCGAGGATATGCAGCATTGAGCGGCGTCTCCCCTGCAATCGTCGCGCCTCTGCTTCAGTGGTATGACGAAGGGCATCGTGATCTGCCATGGCGCGCGGTACCCACGCCCTACCGCGTCTGGGTCAGCGAGATCATGCTGCAGCAGACCCGGGTTGAAGCGGTGCGCAGCTACTTTGCACGCTGGATGGACACATTGCCAGATGTGCGCGCACTCGCCGCTGCAGATGAAGCTACCTATCTCAAGCTATGGGAAGGGCTGGGCTATTACAGCCGCGTGCGCAACCTGCACCGCGCGGCTGTTACAGTCTGCGAAAAATACGGCGGCGAGCTGCCTGCCAACTATGACGCGCTGCTTGCGCTGCCCGGCATCGGTGACTATACTGCTGGGGCGATCGCATCGATCGCGTTCGGCCTGCCTGTTCCTGCGGTCGACGGCAACGTACTGCGCGTCGCCGCGCGGCTGGATAACGACCTGACCCCGATCACCGACGCGGCCTTCAAAAAGCGCACGCGCGAGCGCTTTGCCGCGCTCATGCCCGCCGACCGCCCCGGCGACCTCAACCAGTCGCTGATGGAACTGGGTGCAACTGTATGTATTCCCAATGGCGCACCGCTGTGCGGTGACTGCCCCTTGCAGCATCTTTGCCTCGGCTATCACCATGGCAATGCCGCCATGCTGCCGCTTCGCGCAGCCAAAAAGGCGCGGCGCATCGAAAGCCGCACCGTCCTGTTGCTGCGGCACGATACGCTTGTCGGCATCACGCGACGTCCCAAAAAGGGGCTGCTCGCTGGACTGTGGGAACTGCCCGCACTGGACGGACATCTTTCTCCGGACGAAGTGCGTGAAACGCTTGCCGCACGCGGCTGGCAGGTTGGTAAACTGCTGTCGCTTCGTCCTGCAAAGCATATCTTCACCCATGTCGAATGGCACATGAACGGCTATTACATCGAACTGGCAAACCGGCCGGACGAACTGACCTTTGTCAGCCCGTCTGCCCTGCGTGCGGAATACGCGCTGCCCAGTGCGTTCCGCGCGTTCCTGTCCATTATTGAGGAGGAAGCATGAACCTGCAAACCGTTGTACATACCATCCCGCCGCTGTATGACAGCCATTCGCGCGTGCTGCTGCTCGGCTCGATCCCCAGCCCCAAATCGCGCGAGATCGGCTTTTTCTATGGCCACCCGCAAAATCGCTTCTGGCGCGTGCTGGCAGCCGTTCTGGGCGAGGAGGTACCGCAGACCATCGAGGATAAGCGTACGATGTGCCTCAAGCACCATGTTGCGCTGTGGGATACTATCGCCCGCTGCGATATTGCGGGCGCGTCCGACACCAGCATCCGCAACGCTGTGCCAAACGATATCGGCAAGCTGGTGCGCGAGAGCGAAATCACGCGCATTTTCGCCACCGGCGGCAAATCCGCTGAGCTGTACCGCAAGCTGATCGAACCGACGCTGCACATCCCGATCACACAGCTGCCGTCCACCAGTCCGGCCAACGCCGCATGGTCGCTCGAGCGTCTGATCGAGGCCTATCGCGTGATTTTATAGAAAGAGGGCGTATTGCCAACGAGCAAAGAACAATCCCTATCCGGCAAAGAGTTATTCCCAAATGCCGCGCTCAAAAAGCTGATCTGGCCGCTTGTGCTGGAACAGGTGCTGTCGATCACAGTCGGCCTTGCCGATACGATCATGGTATCCTCCGTAGGCGAAGCGGCGGTGTCGGGCGTGTCGCTGGTCGACATGCTCAACGTACTGATCATCAATATCTTCGCCGCGCTTGCAACCGGCGGTGCGGTCGTCGTTGCGCAGCTGCTCGGCGCGCGGCAGAACCGCCGTGCATGCAGTGCGGCGCGGCAGCTGTATTTCGTCGTGGTCTGCATTTCTGTTGCGCTCAGCGCGATCATCATGCTGATCCGCACCCCGCTGCTGCGGCTGCTGTTCGGCTCAATCGAGCCGGACGTGATGGACAGCGCGTTGACTTATCTGACCGTCAGCGTGTTTTCCTACCCCGTTCTGGCGGTCTACAACGCAGGTGCGGCGCTGTTCCGCGCACAGGGTAACTCGCGCATCTCGATGTGGATCGCGGGACTAATCAACATTGTCAACCTGATCGGCAACTCGATTTTGATCTTTGTGCTCAAATGGGGTGTCGCGGGTGCGGCGCTGTCGTCGGTCATTTCGCGCGGCGTCGCGGCAGTGGTCATCACCATCCTGCTCACCCACCCGGAGCATACCGTCTGCCTGCGACGCGGCGGCCATTTCCGGCCGGACGGCACGCTCATCCGCCGCATTTTGCAGATCGGCGTGCCAAACGGGCTGGAAAACAGCCTGTTCCAGCTCGGCCGTATTCTGGTTGTCAGCATGATCGCGCTGTTCGGCACGACACAGATCGCGGCGAACGCGGTCGCGAACAACCTTGACGCGGTCGCCTGTATCCCGGGTCAGGCAATGAACCTTGCGATCATCACAGTCGTTGGCCAGTGCATTGGCGCGGGCGATCTGGCGCAGGCAAAGCGCATGGCGAAAAAGCTGCTGAAAATCACCTATGTGATTCTGTTCTGCTGCTGCCTTGCCACCATCCTGCTGACGCCTCTGGTGCTCAAGATCTATAACATGTCCCCCGAGGCGCTGGCACTCGGCCGGACACTGATTTACATTCACAACTTCAGCGCCATGGTGATCTGGCCATTATCGTTCACCATGCCGAATGTACTGCGCGCCGCAAACGATGTGCGCTATCCGATGGTCTGCTCGATCGCGTCCATGATGCTGCTGCGTCTGGGAAGCGGTTACCTGTTCGCGGTCGTGTTCCAACTCGGCGCGATCGGCATCTGGATCGCTATGGTTGCAGACTGGCTATGCCGTGGTGTGCTGTTCACCGCACGCTTTATCAGCGGCAAATGGCTGGCCTTCGCACCCGGCTTTCAGCTTGTCGCACAGGGTGAAAAACAATGAAACAAACGAAAAAGGGAGAACCAAATGGCGCCCGCTCATAAGGAAGTAATTTGACTGTCGCAGGGCGGCATGGCTGAAAGGTCATGCCGTCCTGCCTTTTCTTTGCCGTTCCACGGTCTGATCGTCGCCCGGCAGGTTGACTTCTCCGATGAAGTTCCAGACCAGTTCGATCTTCTGCCTGCGGTGGCCGCTGGACTTGTCCGGCGC
>DXDE01000017.1 GCA_019115615.1 Candidatus Agathobaculum merdavium
ACGTTGTTATCGCTACCCCGGACATGATGGGTATCGTTGGCCGTCTGGGCCGCGTGCTCGGTCCTAAGGGCCTGTTGCCGAACCCGAAGGCTGGTACCGTTTCGATGGACGTTGCCAAGGCTGTTCAGGAGTCCAAGGCTGGTAAGATCGAGTACCGTCTGGACAAGACCAACATCATCCACTGCCCGATCGGCAAGGCTTCCTTCGGTGCTGAGAAGCTGCAGGACAACTTCGACGCGCTGATGGGTGCGATCATCAAGGCTAAGCCGGCCGCTGCCAAGGGCCAGTACGTCCGCTCCTGCGTGGTTGCTTCCACCATGGGCCCGGGCGTCAAGGTTAACGCTGCTAAGCTGATGGGCTAATCCCCTCGGCTTACAAAAACCGATATCAAAACACGCCGGACAGTTGTCCGGCGTGTTTTTTGCGTTCGCGCTTGCGATTTTGACACAAGAAAGGGGCATGGCCTTCCGCCATGCCCCTTTTGCCGCCGTGGATGAACACGGCCGGAATCATCACATCATACGGTAAACCGTTACAATCGCCTGCTCGCGGGTGAACATGCCCTGCGGGTCAAAGGTGGTGTCGCCCGTGCCGTTCATAATGCCGGCGCCGACAACATAGTTGATGCCTTCATGTGCCCACGAGGAGATCTGCGAAGCATCCGACCAGTTGTTATTCGATTCGCTGCCGGGCAGACCGATCGTCTTGGCCGCGCCCATCAGGATCTTGGCCGCCTGCTCACGTGTCAGGCTCTCGTTCGGGCTAAACTTATTGTTGCCCACGCCATCGACAATGCCGAAGCGGTAGCAGTTGATAACGCCCTCATCCCACGTATCGGTCAGCGCTGCGCGCGCGTCGTTATACGAAATGCCGGTGGCATAGAGCGCGCCGCTGTAATCTTCCATCTTCTGCCGCAGCATCGCGTCGATGATCTGGCAGAACTCCTTGCGGGTGATGTTGCGCTGATAGCCGTTTTGCAGGTCGCTCGGCACGATGCCGGCCGAGATCGCGCTGCTGATGTCAGCTGCCGCCCAATCGGACTGGATGTCAAAATTGCGCGGCTGGATGCCCTTGGGCAGCGTGCCCGAGGTGTAATCCACAATATGCAGTACATTGGTCAGGTAACGTCCTGCACTGTGTACAGTCGAGCCGCCAACGCTCAGGAAGGTCGACGCGCCGCCGTCAAGTGCCATCGCATCGACTGCGCCCAGCCCCTTCAGGTAATTGGCGATGCTGCGCATCGACGCGCTGGAGGCGCTGCCCAGTACCAGACGGCCGTCGCCCATGATCGCGGCAAACGAGCGCGAGGAGACATAGTCCGGGGACTGCTTGGGATCGGTAAAGTCGCTGTTCTGGTCGCATACATTGACGCCGTCCTTGAGCAGCAGCGGGCCTGCGCCCACGCCGTTGACGATATTCGTCCACTCGGACGCGCTGTCATGCTGCGGGGTGTAAACCGTCTCGCGGATCGCCGGGTTGCCGACCTGCGGCTCGAGGAAATACTTGACCATGTTGTTCCATGCGTCCTGATTGATGACCAGTACGGTCGTGCCCCAATTCAGCTTGGGCACCGTGCCGCCGGTCTGGATCTTGGTCACGACGCTGTCCTGCATGGTTACGATACGTGCGCCCGAAGCAACCGACAGTGCGCGGCCGTACACCGGCGTGATCAGTGCAACGTTCCAGCTGTTGTTCGGCTGATAGGCGTTGACCGAGTAGGCGGTCACTGTTGCGCTGTCCTCACCGCGGAACGCGATCTTGGTCTCGATCTTGACGCGGTCAATCAGCGGCGTGCCGTCCGCTGTGAAGGCCAGCGTCGGCTTTTCGCCGCCGCCGTTGACAACCTCACCGCTTTGGATTACGGTCGCATAAACGGTCGCGCCGCCGGAATATGCGTCAAAATAGCCGCCGTTGATCGATGCGGCAACCGTTTTGCCGCCTTCGGCTGCCTTGGCGCTGACGTGGCTGGTCGCGGCCTGTGTCTGGAACAGGCGGCCGTTTGCGAGCGTTACCTCGCCGGTGCGTCCTGCGCCCATTTCAAAATAGACCATTGTGCCGCCCAGCGCAAGGCTGGTCTGCTGCGTGCTGCCTGCGGCAAATGCCGACACAGGAAGCAGGCACAATAAGGCAAGCATGGCGCTTGCCGCACGATAAAAGAACTTTCGCATGGAATGCCCCCTTTGGAATATTTCAAGCTCAGTTTAACATATTATGATGAATTGCACAATATCAGATGGAAAATTCTTTGTTAAATTGGATTATTTGTCAAAGTTGTATAGACGAAAAAGTTTTCTCAAAAAGGGCGGTATTTTGGCTTGACAAGGGTGCGGATTTCCGATATAATATATGAGCTTGGTCAAAGACAGCAGGCAGCTGCATGGCTTTAAAGGCGTTTTCCGCCGCCCGCCGAGGTCAACACGGAACGGCTTTTCATAGCCGTCATTTATGATGTTTTCTGTGTACCCTCCCTGTGTCTTTGCACCGGGAGGGTACTTTTATTTTTATAGGAGGTGAAAAAGATGCCGAATGCAAAGGTTCTGGAAGAAAAGAAGGCTCTGGTTGCGTCTCTGGTAGAGAAGATCAAGAATTCTCCCGCTGGCGTACTGGTGGACTACAAGGGCATCAACGTGGAAGATGATACCAAGCTGCGCCGCGAGCTGCGTGAAGCAGGCGTTGAGTATATGGTCATCAAGAACACCCTGATCCGCTTTGCGGCTAAGGAACTGGGCTTTGAAGGCCTGGAGGAGCACCTGAACGGTACGTCCGCGCTGGCGATCTCCACCACGGACGATGTAATCGCCCCCGCTAAGATTCTGGGCGCGTTCGCCAAGACCCACGAGAACTTCACCATCAAGGCCGGTTACCTCGAGGGTAAGGTCATTGATGCTGACGAGGTCAACAAGCTGGCCAACATGCCCAGCAAGGAAGTCCTCATCGCGCAGGTTCTGTACAGCTTCAATTTCCCCATTATGCAGCTTGCTATTGCT